>JAHCIA010000001.1:3304583-3605000 GCA_026129465.1 Flavobacteriales bacterium | reverse complement strand
TTGGAGTCCACGATGTGGTCCTACAACCCCGGCTCCGCCGAAACGGCGCCGGTTTGGGCTGTCCCCTTTTCGCTCGCCACTACTGGGGGGATCACTACTTGTTTTCTTTTCCTCCAGGTACTTAGATGTTTCAGTTCCCTGGGTTAGCATCCTTTCGGATGATGCCGCTTCACGGCACCGGGTTGCCCCATTCGGAGATCCACGGATCACAGGTCATTATGCACCTCCCCGTGGCTTATCGCAGCCTATCGCGTCCTTCATCGCCTCTGAGAGCCAAGGCATCCACCGTACGCCCTTAGTAACTTCTCGATCGTTCGAGATCTTGATTGCTCGGTGGACCGATCACTCGGTCTGTTTTGGTCTGTCCAACAACACGTCAAAGAACGGTGCCCTGGGTGGGCCACCCCGGTGTATCGATACCGGGGTACAGTGGAGAATATCGGAGTCGAACCGATGACCTCCTGCTTGCAAAGCAGGCGCTCTAGCCAGCTGAGCTAATTCCCCGTTCCCTATCCCATGGTAGTCCTGCGCAGATTTGAACTGCGGACCTCTACATTATCAGTGTAGCGCTCTAACCAGCTGAGCTACAGGACTATGGAGAAGGTAACGGTGTACCGTTCAAAATATCATCCATCTGAGACAGCGGTGCCGGATCCCGCACGTCCGTGCGGGAAACAGAGACCTGATCCAACTTACTCTAAAAAGGAGATGTTCCAGCCGCACCTTCCGGTACGGCTACCTTGTTACGACTTAGCCCCAGTCACCAGTTTTGCCCTAGGCAGCTCCTTGCGGTCACCGACTTCAGGCACCCCCGGCTTCCATGGCTTGACGGGCGGTGTGTACAAGGCCCGGGAACGTATTCACCGCGCCATGGCTGATGCGCGATTACTAGCGATTCCAGCTTCACGGAGTCGGGTTGCAGACTCCGATCCGAACTGAGACGAGTTTTGAGGATCCGCATCCGCTCACGCGGTAGCATCCCGTTGTTCCTCGCCATTGTAGCACGTGTGTAGCCCAGGACGTAAGGGCCGTGATGACTTGACGTCGTCCCCACCTTCCTCACCGTTTACACGGGCAGTTTCTCTAGAGTCCCCGGCATTACCCGCTGGCAACTAGAGATGGGGGTTGCGCTCGTTATGGGACTTAACCCGACACCTCACGGCACGAGCTGACGACAGCCATGCAGCACCTCGCACGCAGTCCGAAGAAGATCACGTTTCCGCGACTGTCTACGTGCGTTCGAGCCCTGGTAAGGTTCCTCGCGTATCATCGAATTAAACCACATGCTCCACCGCTTGTGCGGGCCCCCGTCAATTCCTTTGAGTTTCAGCCTTGCGGCCGTACTCCCCAGGTGGATCACTTAACGCTTTCGCTAGGTGACTGACTGTATATCGCCAATCACGAGTGATCATCGTTTACGGCGTGGACTACCAGGGTATCTAATCCTGTTTGATCCCCACGCTTTCGTGCCTCAGCGTCAGTATCGCCTTAGTGAGCTGCCTTCGCAATTGGTGTTCTGTGCCATATCTAAGCATTTCACCGCTACACGGCACATTCCGCCCACTTCAAGCGCACTCAAGAACGCCAGTATCAATGGCAAGTCTACAGTTGAGCTGCAGGATTTCACCACTGACTTAACGTTCCGCCTACGCACCCTTTAAACCCAATGAATCCGGATAACGCTTGCACCCTTCGTATTACCGCGGCTGCTGGCACGAAGTTAGCCGGTGCTTATTCCTCCGGTACCGTCAACCCTCCACACGTGAAGGGGTTTCTTCCCGGATAAAAGCAGTTTACAACCCGTAGGGCCGTCTTCCTGCACGCGGCATGGCTGCGTCAGAGTTGCCTCCATTGCGCAATATTCCTCACTGCTGCCTCCCGTAGGAGTCTGGTCCGTGTCTCAGTACCAGTGTGGGGGATAACCCTCTCAGGCCCCCTACCGATCGTAGCCTAGGTGAGCCGTTACCTCACCTACTAGCTAATCGGGCGCATGGCCATCCTCTACCGCCGGAGCTTTCAAACCCAAGTGATGCCACCCGGGATGTCATGGGATATTAATCCGGATTTCTCCGGGCTATCTCCCAGTAGAGGGCAGGTTCCATACGTGTTACGCACCCGTGCGCCGGTCGCCGCCAGTGTATTGCTACACCGCGCTGCCCCTCGACTTGCATGTGTTAGGCCTGCCGCTAGCGTTCATCCTGAGCCAGGATCAAACTCTCCATTGTAAATGTTGGTTCGATCTGGTTCGTTGACGAGGTCTCTCATGTTGATCTTTCGACCACCAGGACACCTGCTGTTCTCAGAATGGACAATATGTCAAAGAACCATAAGGACTTGGGCATCAGCCTGTTGTCCGAAGTATCGAGTCAATTCCCTTCCGCACCGGTCAATCATACCGGGCGAACGGGTCGGCAAAGGTAGTGGTCCTCCTTATCATCTCCAAAGGTCGTGGACCAGATTTATCCACACCCCCTCTCCATCAAGCCCACCACCCCATAGCCTCGGTGTGGAAAAGAACGTTTCGCCGAAAGCGGCCGCGAAGGTAACAACGTCTTCACATTCCACAACACTATCGGAAAAATATTCCTTGGGACCTGCTAAGGTGTGCTCACCGCCACGGGTAGCACCTTGCCGTTGTACAGGCCATGTCCATGGAGAACAAAGTCGGCCACATAGAGGCCCATTGCAGTGGAGGATACATGGGCTTTGTATCCAGGGAACGCCTCCTGCAGCATCTCGGTGTCGACCGCACCCAGGGCCAGGCAATTGCTTCTCACCTGCAGATCCTTCATTTCCTCCGCAAGACATTGTGCCAAACAAGCCAGTGCGGCCTTGCTGGCGCTGTAGGCTGCCAGTCCCGGGAACTTGGTGCTGTCCTGGAAGCCCCCCATGCTGCCGATGTGCACGATGTGGCCCGGAGGATCCCCTGCCATGCATGAGGCCAAAGACTGCGACAAGATCATGGGCACCACCAGATTCGTATGGAAAAGGCCGGCCAGTTCATTTCTTCCATATAGGCCCCACTCCACACGGAGCATGGCGCCTGCATTGTGGACCAGGCCGTGAAGTCTCCCCCGACCCATGTGCGCCAATAAGCGCGCGCCAGCGTCATCGTCATTGATGTCCATGGTCACGGGATGGATGACCCCTGGTCCGCCGCGTGAAGAGTGGACAAGGTCCTCCAAAGCTGAAGCTGACCGCGAGACGGCAATGACCTCACAACCATGCTCCACGGCCAAAGCCTTCGCGGTCGCACGTCCAACCCCACGACCCGCCCCTGTCACCATCACCCTGCGTCGCTCCATGATCGCTTGACCGCACTGGCTAACTTTGATCCATCCAAGAGACCGCTGTGTCCGCCGCTGGCGGACGGTCCAGCCAAAAGTACTTGAGCCGATGGATCCCTTCTGGGAACGCACCTTTTATTACAACACGGTCCAGCAATGGGCCTACGCCTTGGCGATCGCCTTCGGGGTGTGGATGGTGAGCCGTCTTCTCTACTGGATCTCGGCGAATGTGCTGCGAAAAGCGGCGGTCCGAACGGAGACCAAGCTGGATGACATTCTGCTGGACACCCTGCAACAGCCTTTGATCCTGATCTTCACCTTGGTGGGCTTCCTTGTGGCCTATCACCAACTCGAGTTCCCCGAGCGCATCGATGCCTGGATGGAACGCGCCTACCACGCAGGTGTCACGTTGTCCATGACCTGGCTCTTCGTGAGGATCGTGGACGCTTTGGTCCGCGAGGTCCTGGTCCCTTACGCCGAGCGGAGTGACAGCCGCTTGGACGATCATCTGGTCCCCTTGGCGCGAAAGGGCCTCCGTTTGATGATATGGACCCTGGGCATCATCGTGGCCTTGAACAATGCGGGGTACAATGTGGGCGCCCTGCTCGCAGGCCTGGGCATCGGCGGATTGGCGCTCGCCATGGCCGCGAAGGATACCGTGGCCAACATTTTCGGTGGTATCACAGTGCTGACCGACAAACCCTTCCTGGTGGGCGACCGCATACGCATTGACAAGTATGATGGGACGGTGATGGAGGTGGGCGTACGCAGTACGCGCATCCGCACGCTCGAAGGCCCGGTGGTCGTGGTGCCCAACTTCAAATTCACGGACACCATGTTGGAGAACGTGACAGCCGAACCATGGCGCCGCATCCGACATGAGCTTGGACTGGTCTACGGCACACCACCCGACAAGATGGAAATGGCCATCCAACTGCTGAACGACCTGATCGATGGGATGCAGGATGTGCTGGAACAGGAGCGACTGGTGAGCTTCAACAGCTATGGGGCCTTCTCACTCAACATCCTTTTCATCTGTTACATCCGCAAAGGCTCGGACATCTTCCAAACGCAATCA
Organism: Flavobacteriales bacterium; assembly: GCA_026129465.1. Taxonomy (NCBI): domain Bacteria; kingdom Pseudomonadati; phylum Bacteroidota; class Flavobacteriia; order Flavobacteriales; species Flavobacteriales bacterium. The sequence goes on along the minus strand of JAHCIA010000001.1, from coordinate 3,600,635 downwards.
CGGGTATCCTTGGAGATATTGCGACGATTCAACGAGAACGGCCTCAGCTTCGCCTTCCCGACGCAGACCCTGCACCTGGTGCAGGAAGGTTGAACCCCTTGGTCACTTCGCGCCACCTTTCCTGACCGCTTTCTTCTCACGCTCAATCTTATCCCGCCGCCGTTCGAGGACTTCAGGGTCCAACACGTCCCCGACATTGCGCATCTGCCGCAATACCCATTGCTGACGCCCGGACAAATAGGGTCCCGGTTTGCGGCAGTCGTAGCGGCGCGGAGCAGGGAGTATGGTCGCCATAAGCGCCGATTGCTCCCTTGTGAGCTTGGCCGCCGGACGGTTGAAACAATGTTGGGCGGCCGCTTCCGCCCCGAAAACACCCCTGCCGAGTTCTGCCACGTTGAGATACACCTCCAAGATCCGCTCCTTGGTCCATAATGTCTCTATCAGCACGGTGAACCACACTTCCATGCCTTTGCGGAGCCAACTTCGATCGGGCCAGAGGAAGACATTCTTCGCTGTCTGTTGGCTGATGGTGCTGGCACCCCGAAGACGACGACCTCGGAGATGCTCTTCGCGTGCTTTTTGAATGGCCTCCCAGGCGAACCCATCATGCGTCATGAACCGCTGGTCCTCTGATGCGATGACAGCCAATGGCAGGCTGCGTGCCATGGCTCCCAAAGGCACCACTATGCGGTGAAGCCGCCCCTGCTCCTTGGCCTGCTCGGCCATGAGCCAGGTCAATGGAGCATCAAAGGCACCCAGGAGGAGCACCCAACTCACCGAAATGACAACAACCCAAACGGCAATGGCCCACAGCACCCTGAGCCATCGCAAAAGCCCCTTGAACATGCCTTCAAAGAAAACCTGCCCCGGGCTTACACAGCAAGGAGGGGCAGCGCTTCCCGATCCCGGGAATCACAGCCCCACCGTGCAACAAGCAATGCCTCATGCCCGATCCTTCGGGCCGAAGCGCAGGTAGTACACCACCAAGGCCAGCCCGCCGAATATGGCGGGTCCCATGAAATAAGGCAGCAGCGAATCCCGGTCGGGGTCCATGGCATGCTGGTGGAAGAGCCAGGCGGCGAGCAGACCCACGCCGATGCCGATCATGAGGAGTCCATTGCGCATGGCCTTGCGCGGGTCGGGTGCTGGCTTGGACGCTTCCGGGTCCATGCCTTTCTCGATCATGCTCATACGCTCCCGGTGGCGCGTTGACCAGATGATGTAGATGATGCCGAAGGCCGTGGCGAAGGGCATGATGACGCCGAAGAGGGGAATGAGAGCTTCCATGGAGGGATCTGTTGCTGTCAGTTGTGCTCCATCTGACGCCGACCGCTCCGGGACGGTTACGATCCCCTTCCATCAGCATGAAGCGACCAGTGGTCAGGAGGTGAAGCCGCGCATCCGAGTTGACTTTCGGCCGGTGAACACCCGATCTCAATTTGTACCAAGGGCGAACCTGTTTCGCCGAAGCGAGCATAGACATGGAACACGCCGGCATCATAGCGCGGATCCTGCAAGGGGATGCCCATGCCTATGGTGAACTCGTGCGGAAATACCAGCACATGGTGTTCACCGTGTGCCACCGAGTGCTGCGCAATGACCAGGATGCCGAGGAGGCCACTCAGGACAGCTTCGTGAAGGCCTACCAGCATCTGGCCGGCTTCGGAGGCAACGCGAAGTTCAGCACCTGGCTGTACAGTATCGCCTATCGCACGGCCATCAGCCACGGACGGAGGCGGAAGGAGACCGGCGCCTTGGAGGACCTCCCGCACCACCCTGCTTCGGATGGCGGGAACGAAGGCCACAGGACCGAACTGCGGCGGGTGCTCGATGACGCCCTGGCCCGGCTCGTGCCAGAGGACGCCTCGATCCTCAGCTTCTTCTACTTGGAAGAGCTGAGCGTGGAGGAGATCGTAACCGTCACCGGACTTGGGGCGTCTAATGTGAAAGTGAAGCTGCACCGCGCCCGCAAGAAGCTGCTGGAAGTGCTGGAGAAGGAACTGGGCGCCGAAGCACGCGAGCTACTTTTGGACCATGCGTGAGCTTGACGACAAAGATCTCCGGAAGCTCTTCCACCTGGCAGGGCACCATGCCCCGCAGGAGGATCTCGCGGCACGCATCATGGCCCGTGTATCCGTGGCACCCATCGCACGACCGTTGGAACCGGCTCCGCTCATCGGGCGCTGGGGGTGGTTGGGCATGGGTCTGACACTTGCGGTGGTGGTCCTCGCCGCCATCCTGTCGCCCACCGGAGCCAGCACGGTCAGCGTCCCTTATCTGGATCGAATTCTGGCGATCCTGTCCGATCTGCGGCTGCCACAAGGCGATTGGCCCAAATGGATGATCGGCGCCTCTTTGGTGACCTTCGCCTTCGTGGCCTTGGACCGCATCCTCAGCGGGATGCGTGTTTCCCACGTTCGCCATTGACGGCAGGTGAGAAGGACCGCCTACTTGCGGCGGAGGACCCAAGGTGGCCTGGTCGGGGCCTTGGTCGAACCAGATCTTGAGTTGAATGCTGGTCGTTGGAGGTTGTTCAACCTTCAGCAAGCATGGACCCGTGGGGGCCGACCTTCAACCCACGACCTTGAACTATGGTTCGCGCAGGATGTTCGGGATGGCCTCCTCGAAGACCTTGCGTGCATCCTCGATGAAACCGTAGGGCACATCATCGATCACCAGCTTGCCCTTGGTGACGTGGCCCAACAGCACGAAGGGCACGCGGCTGGCCTGTAGCAGGTCCAGGAAGTCGTTCTCCATCTCGTGGTCCACCGCCACTACGGCGCGGCCCTGACCTTCGCCGAAGAGGAAGGCGTCCTCACGGATCTCGCTGTCGGTCACAATGTCGAATCCGAGGCCACGCGGCAGGCCCATCTCCACCAGTGTCGTCCACAGGCCGCCGTCGCTCACGTCATGGGCGGCGTTGATCAAGCCCTTGCGGATGAGCATCAGCAGCATGGTATGCAGGCGCTTCTCCTCGTCGATGTCGAAATACGGCGCAGGCGAGCGGTCGATCTTGTGATGCCGCACCAGGTACTCGCTACAGGCGATGTCCTCCACGGCCTTGCCCAGCATGAAGATCAGATCGCCTTTGGCCTTGAAGTCGAGGCTCATGCGTCTGGCCACATCGGGCACGATCCCCACCATGCCGATCGTGGGCGTGGGGAAGACCGGGATGTTCCTCTTCTCGGTGACCGTGTGGTTGTAGAAGCTGACGTTGCCGCCGGTGACCGGTGTTTCGAACGCGCGGCAGGCATCGCCCATACCCTTGATGGCCTGTGCGAACTGCCAGTAGACCTCGGGGTCGTAAGGGTTGCCGAAGTTGAGGCAGTTGGTCACGCCACAAGGCTCGCCACCCGTGCAGGCGATGTTGCGCGCGGCTTCGCTCACCGCGATCATGGCGCCCATGTAAGGGTCCGCATGCACATATCGGCCATTGCAGTCCACGGTCACCGCCAGGCCCTTGGTGCCGCCACCTTCCTTCAGCAACACCAGGCCCGCGTCGCTGGGGGCATTGGTGCTCATGTTGTTGGTGCGCACCATGGTATCGTACTGTTCGTACACCCAGCGTTTGCTGGCGATGTTCGGGCTGGCCAGCAGGTCGTAGGCGACCGCACGCAGGTCATCCGGCACCGGCACATCATCCGTACTGAACTTCCTGTTCTCCTTGATGTAGGCCGGTTCCTTCTCTTCGCGCGTATACACCGGTGCACCGCCGCCGAGCACAAGGCTATCGGCGGGCACATCCGCCACCAGTTCACCGTGCATGTAGAAGCGCACCTGGCCACCCTCCGTGACGGTGCCGATCTCCATGCAGTTCAGGTCCCACTTGTCGAATATGGCCTTCACTTCGGCCTCCCTTCCCTTCTTCACCACCACCAACATGCGCTCCTGACTTTCGCTCAGCAGGATCTCCCATGCGCGCATGCCCTCCTGCCGCGTGGGCACACGGTCCAGGTGGATTTCCATGCCGGCCTCGCCCTTCGCGCTCATCTCGCTTGTGCTGCAGGTGATGCCCGCCGCGCCCATGTCCTGCATGCCGATGATGGCATCGGTGAGCGACAATTCCAGCGATGCTTCCAGCAGCAGCTTCTCCATGAAGGGGTCGCCCACCTGCACGGCGGGCAGGTCGTCCATGCTGGTCTCGGTGATGTCCTTGCTGGCGAAGCTGGCGCCGTGGATGCCGTCCTTGCCGGTGCTGCTGCCCACGATGAAGACGGGGTTCCCTTGGCCGTGGCTGGTGGCGCTGATCACACGATCCGTGCGCACGATCCCCACGCTCATGGCGTTCACCAGCGGGTTGGTGGTGTAACAGGGATCGAAGTAGACCTCGCCACCGAGCACAGGCACCCCGAAGGCATTGCCGTAGTCGCCGATGCCTTTCACGACGCCACGCATGTGCCAGCGGCTGCGGGCCTCGGTGCTGATGTCACCGAAGCGCAAGCTGTTGAGCTGCGCGATGGGTCGTGCGCCCATGGTGAAGATGTCCCGGTTGATCCCTCCTACGCCGGTGGCCGCGCCTTGGTAAGGCTCGATGGCGCTGGGGTGGTTGTGGCTTTCTATCTTGAAAGCGCACGCCCAACCGTCGCCGATGTCCACCAGCCCGGCGTTCTCCTGACCGGCCTCGGCCAGCAGTTTGGGGCCGCTCCGCGGAAGGGTCTTAAGTTGCTTGATGGAGTTCTTGTAGGAGCAGTGCTCGCTCCACATGGCGCTGTAGATACTCAGCTCGGTGAAGTTGGGCTGGCGGCCCAGGATCTCCTGGATCCTGTCATACTCCTCGGGCAGCAGGCCCAGTTTCTTGGCGGTATCGACTCCGGCAGGGGCGGTGTCAGGGTTGAGGGTCTTGGTGGACATGGGGCGGCAAAGTTAGACCCGCACCATGACCCGCGATCGCATGACCCATGTCGCTTCCTGCGCGCTTCTACCTTCGCTGGCCACCGTCATGCCCGGAATACTCCTCGCCATCGCCTACACCGCGCTGCTGCTCTACTTCATGCGGCGCATGCCCTTTTTCGCAAGGGTAAGGGGGTTGCCCATGCGCCGATTGGCGTTGTTCTTCCTGCTGAAGATACTGGCCGGCACGGCGCTGTGGGCCATCTACACCTGGGTGTACACCGAACGCGTGCATGCGGACGTGTTCAAATACTTCGATGACAGCGCCGTGATGTTCAGCGCGCTGCCCGCAAGGCCAGGCGACTACCTGCGCATGCTCTTCGGCATCCGGAACGACAACATGTACTTCACGGAGACCTATTACAATGCGATGAACAACTGGTTCCGGGAATATGAGAGCGACCTGTACAACGACGCGCACACGGTGATCCGTTTCAACGCCCTGGTGCGGCTGTTCAGCTTCGGGCATTTCCATGTGCACACGGTCTTCGCCTCCTTTCTGGCGCTCACCGGGCTGGTGGGTCTGTATCGCGCATTCGCAAGCTTCCTGCCCGGTCGGGAACAAGCCCTGGCCATCATGCTGTTCCTCCTGCCCTCCACCCTGTTGTGGTCCAGCGGCGCCATCAAGGAAAGTCTTCTCTTCTTCGGTCTGGGGATGCTGGTGTGGCAGGTCTTCCGGCTGCTCGAGGGTCGCATCTTACCGGCCGGTATCGCCATGCTGCTGTTCAGCATGGTACTGTTGTTCTTCCTGAAGTTCTATGTGCTGCTGAGCCTGCTGCCCGCGATGCTGGCCTACGCCTGGTCGCGCGGACGACAGGGGGCCTGGTGGCGCTTCGCGGTGGTGTATGCGCTCTATGCGCTCATCGGTCTGAATCTGCACCATGTCATCACCGGTGCGGACATCCTCGGTATACTGGCGCACAAGCAGAAGGATTTCATAGGCCTGGCCATGGGCACCGAGAGCGGCAGCTTCGTGATGCCCGTGCGACTGGAGGCGCAGTGGTGGTCCTTCGCTGCGCAAGCGCCATATGCCTTGTACATCACCCTGCTCGGCCCGCTGACGCACGCGGCACCGGGCGCCATGGGATCGCTGGCCGCTGCGGAGAATCTGGTCCTCATCCTCGCGGTCGCCTTGTTGCTTTGGTACCGCAACCCCTTGGCGCGATGCGATCGCCCCTTTCTCCTGATGCTGTTGGGCTACGTGCTCGTGCTGGCGCTCGTGATCGGCTGGACCACACCGGTGATGGGCGCCATTGTCCGCTACCGCACACCCCTGCTGCCCTTCCTGCTGATCGCCGCGCTGCACCTTTTCGATCACCGGCGAGCACTTGCCCGCTGGCCACGCCTTGGACCATTCCTTTCGGCATGAAACCCCTCACTCTTCTCCTGCTGCTGATGCTGACCGCATGCTACCAGTCCGAGACCGCCGACCTGGTGGTCCACAACGCCGTGATCCACACCCTGGATGAGGCGGGTTCCACCCACCAGGCCATGGCCGTACGCGATGGCCGCATCGTGGAACTGGGGCCCGAGCGGCAGATCCTGAACAAGTACCGCGCGAAGGAGAATTATGACGCGCAGGGTCGGTCGGTCTATCCCGGTTTCATCGATGGGCACTGCCATTTTTTGGGCTACGGCCTGAACAAGCAGAAGATCGACCTGCAGGGCGCGAAGAACTGGGAGGAGGTCCTGGACCGCACCTTGGCTTTCGCGAAAACCCACCCGGACACGACCTGGATCCTGGGCCGGGGATGGGACGAGAACTTCTGGAACGATCGAAGCCTGCCGACGAACACCAAGCTCAATACGCTCTTCCCGGACCGGCCGGTGCTGCTGCAGCGCGTGGACGGCCACGCCGCCGTGGTGAACCAGGCGGCCATGGATGCGGTGGGCTTCGATCCGAGTGCCGCGATCGAAGGCGGCTTGATGGTGAAGCGTGATGGCCGGCCCACCGGTCTGCTGGTGGACAATGCCGTGGCCGTGTTCCAACAGATCATCGATCAGGCGGATGAGGCCACCAAACGCCGGTCCCTGCTGGAAGCGCAAAGCGATTGCTTCGATCTGGGCCTGACGATGGTGGTGGACGCCGGACTCGATCCGAAGACCATCGAGCTGATACAGCGCATGCAGGAAGAGGGTGCATTGAAGATCCGCGTCTATGCCATGGTCACGGATGACCCCGGCTTTCTGAAGCACTTCGCCGAACGCGGCCCGATCCTCACCGACCGCCTCTTCGTGCGCAGCATCAAGGTCTACTCCGATGGCGCGCTCGGTTCGCGCGGCGCCCTGCTCAAGGAGGACTACCACGACATGCCCGGCCACCGTGGTCTGCAACTGGCTGCACGCGATCATTTCAAGGAGGTGGCCGAATGGTGCAAGCGGCACGATTTCCAGATGAACACGCATTGCATCGGCGACAGCGCCAATCAACTGCTGTTGGATGTGTATGGCGAGGTGCTCGGTGGCACCAACGACAGGCGCTGGCGCATTGAGCACGCCCAAGTGGTAGGTCCGGAGGACCGGCCCAAGTTCGCCGCTTACAACATCATCCCCAGCGTACAGCCCACGCATGCCACCAGCGATGGGCCCTGGGCCGGCGACAGGCTGGGGCCGGAGCGCGTCGCCCACGCTTATGCATACGAGGAACTCCGCCGCGCCATGGGTATGGTGGCGCTCGGCACCGACTTTCCCGTGGAGCCGATCGACCCCTTGCAGACCTTCCGTAGCGCGGTGTTGCGGCAAGCGCCCGACGGCTGGCCCCAAGGCGGCTACCAGAAGGAGAACGCCCTCTCCCGCCTGGATGCGCTGCGCGGCATGACCATCTGGAACGCCATCGCCACCTTCACGGAGAATGATCTGGGCAGCTTGGGGGTGGGCAAACGCGCCGACCTCACCATTGTGGACCGCGACCTGCTCAAGACCGACGACGACGGACTATGGAAAGCCCGGATCAACGCGGTCTTCGTGGGTGGGGAGCGTGTGAAGTGATCCGGCCCCGACTTCATGGAGCGTACGCTCCAGTTGCAGCCAGTGCCGCCGCTGGTGCGCGACCGGAAAACGGAAGGCATCGCCGGCCTTGAATTGAAGGACAGGCCCCAGGGTGCTGGTGACCTTCTCCCCCTCCAGTCCCCGGGTGCGGGCACGTTCGAGCAGGCCGATGGATCCACGGCATAGTGCTTCAAAGTCGTCCAACGCCAGCCAGCCGGTGGTGGCCACATGGCGTGGTTCGAACATACCCATGGTCTTCATGCGCCAGCCGATTCGGCCGTCCGGCTTCGGTTCCATGGCCTTTACACTGAAGTCCCCCCAGCGACCGGGCAGGTAGTTCGTGCGAAAGCGCAGGCCATTGTTCTCGTCAGCGTAAAGTCGTTCCAGGCGGGCATGGTAGTGGCCGCTGCTGATCACCATGTGACGCAATACCTCCATCGCACTCCAGCGCTTGGGTGCGGGACGCAGATGCAAACGCTCCAAGGGCATTTCGCGCAACAAGGCGCAGTGCTCCAGCTGGCGGCGCAACTCGTTCTGCAACGCGTCGATCAGATCTCGGGTGTTCATCACTTCCACACCGCGAAACTACCTGTGCCGGCAGGGCGAGCGCTTGATGTGGATCAAGAATGGATCACAGCACCTTCGCCCGCAGCCGGCTGAAGGTCTCGGGCGTCATGCGCAGGTAGGAGGCGATGTCCTTCTGGGCCACCAGCTGCAACAGATGTGGGCTGCGCTGCACAAGCCGGCGGTAGCGTTCCTCAGCGCTGAGCGTGAACTGCTCGATCTCGCGTGTGGCACGTCCCTGCACCACCTCTTCCAGGATCAACCGGCCCCATCGGTCCATGGCCGGTATGCGGTCATAGAGGCGCTGCAGATCCTGGCGATCGATGCCGGTCAACACGCTGTCCGTGACCGCCTGCACATGGAAGCGCCCCGGCCGCTGGGAAAGGAAGGCATCGTAATCGCCGCTCCAACTGTGCCCGTAAGAGAAGCCCAGACAATGCTCGTTGCCATCGTGGGCGAAGTAGAGCCGCTGCACACCTTCCACCACGATGTAGAATCGCTTCTCGATACGCCCGGCTTCGGATACGAAGGCTCCTTTGGGAAAATGGTGCTCCTTCCAACAAGGCGCCACCTCGGCCCATTCGGCGTCGGTGAGCTTCACATATCGCTCTATCGTGCGTCGCACCAGGTCCATGGCGCCAAGGTAGCAGGCCGGACGGGCGGTCAGGTTACTTTCACGCCCCATGGAAGGGACGGAGGAAACCAGCGACAGCTGCACCCTGGTGCGCATCCTGGGCACCAGTGTGCGGCCCGGCGAACGCCATGTGCTGGACCTGCAGGTGGCTCGCCTGTACACACGCACCAGCGTGGAGATACCCGTGGTGGTGCAGCGCGGTCTGGAGGAAGGTCCCGTGTTGTTGTTGCTGGCCGGCGTGCATGGCGATGAGGTCAATGGCATCGACACCGTGCGGCGTATCCTGGGCGACCTGAAGGAACGACCACTGCGCCGTGGGACACTCGTGGCCATTCCCGTACTGAACGTCTTCGGTTTCCTGGCCATGAAACGCGAACTGCCCGACGGCCGCGACCTGAACCGCTTCTTCCCGGGATCGCGCGGCGGATCGCTCGCTGCAAGACTCGCCCACGCCCTGGTGACCGAAGTGCTGCCCCCGGTGGATGTCACGATCGACCTGCACAGTGGCGCGGCGCAGCGTTTCAATCATCCACACCTGCGCTACACCGCCGACGATGCGGCCTCCTTCGCCATGGCCCAGGTCTTCGATCCGCCCATCCTGCTGCGGGCATCGGTCCGCGAAAAGTCCATCCGCGAGCACCTCAACAAGCGCGGCCGCACCTACCTGCTCTTCGAGGGCGGCATGGCCGGCAGCCTGGACGAGGATGTGGTGCGCGAAGCTCATCGGGGCGTCACACGGGTGATGGAACATCTCGGGCTTTGGGATGGCCCTTCGGACAACCCGCGTGGCGCCGTGCACCGCAACGCCTCCAAATGGCTGCGCGCGCCTGTCTCGGGCCTGTTCCACCCCATGGCCGAAGGCGGCTCGCGCGTGGAAAAAGGCATGGTGCTGGGCCTGATCACCGACCCCTATGGCGATCTGGTGAAACAGGTGCATGCCACCTTCGCGGGGCATGTGCTCTGTGTGAACACCGCTCCCGTGGTGAACCAGGGCGATGCCCTCTTCCACCTCTGTTTCGACCGTTGACTGCGCTACTTTCGCCGCATGCTTCCACGCTCGGAACGCATCAAGGGGCTGTTGCGCTTCGGAAGACCCTTCAGCAACCGCGACAAGTTGATCCTTCGGGACCATCTCGCGCTGGAACGCACGCGGCTGGCCAATGAACGCACCTTCATGGCCTATGTGCGCTCGGCGCTCTACCTGCTGATCGGTGGGTTGGCACTGCTTCAACTGCAGGGCCATGGCGACCTTCAGTGGGTGGGCATCACGGCCATCGTGCTTGCGGTGGCTTTCGCGCTGGTGGGTCTGACACGCTTCCTCAAACTGAAACGCCAACTCGCCAGCTACTACGAACCCCTTCAGCGAGATGACGCGGAGGGTGACCTGGAAAGATCAGGACCGCTTCACGAATCGGCCGGTCCATAGCAATTCGCCCGACACGGCCCGCAGGGTATATACACCTTCCGCAAGTCCCTGCACAGGCAATGCAAGCACCGTCTCGATCACGTCTTGCCGCGACCATACGACGCGACCACGGCCGTCGACCATTTGCAGATCGACCGGACCACTGCCGCCGGGCAAGCGCACGAAGAGTTCGTTCCTGGCCGGGGATGGCCACAAGGCGAAGCCTTGGACGGCCAGGTCCTCCATGCCGGTGATGAGGATCGTGACCGGCTCGCTCATGGCCGTGCATCCATTCGCATCGGTGATCATCACCGAATAATCGCCATTGGCGCCCGCCACGAAGACCTGTGCTTCGGCGCCGGGGATGGGCGATCCGTTGAAGTACCACTGGTAGCCCTGGGCGGGAGAACTCGTCAACGCCAGCCCGGCCACATCGATCAACGGCATGGCGGGCAAAGGATGCACGGTGATCGTGATCGTGTCGGCGTAGGCCTTGCAGCCGGATCCATTCCACGCCACCAGGGATAGCTCCATGCTTTCCGCGATCGTCACGGGATTCTCTTCCGCACCGTTGGACCACAGATGCGCCTGGTGGTCGCCCGGAGCCAGCACTTGTACCGATCCGCCAGTGCAGAATTCCAACGGCCCGAGCGGTTCGAGCACCATGGACTCGTTGCTGGAGACGAGCGCGTTGAAGGCATGCAGCTTCCCATTGCCCCAGCGGTTGTTCGGCGTTTCGCCGGTGAAGGCATCGCCGAAGGCCGCACCATTGATCGCGGCGATCACCTCTTCGTGCGGGGCATCGGGGCATTTCTGCAGGTAGAGCGCGGCGGTGCCGGCCACCACTGGCGATGCCATGGAAGTGCCCGTATTGCGCACGTGCATGCATCCCTCGGCGACCTTGAATGGCTCGGTGGCCAACAGCGTGGCGATCCAGGTGAGTGGCGCGGGGCTCAAGGTCACGTCGCCCGTGGCGGCCACGTCCGGCTTCAAGCGTTCATCGCGCGTGGGGCCTTTGCTGCTGGTCACCGCGATGTCGCCCTGCTGTTGCGGTCCGAAGGTCACCGTGCCGCCGGCGCAATCCACGTACTGGAGCTTGTTGTAGCTGTTGGCCACGGTGAGCACACGCGGGGAGCAGGCCCAGGAATCCACGATGTGTTTGTTGTTGTCGGGCATCACATATTGGGCGATGTCCGGATAGGCGGCCACCGTTGGGATGCTGGTGACCATGTTGGATGTTCCGAACTGCGCGGAGGACCAGACATCGAAGCGCCCTTCGCCGGTGGTGATGAAGCGGAAGTTGTAGCCTGCGGAATCGGGTTGCTGCATCAGCACCTGGAGCTGGTACTGGTCGCCGCGTGCCACCGCGTAGTACTGCACGATGCCGAGCTGGTGGCCGGAGAAGCTACGCAGCGTGTCCACCATAACCTGGCCCAGGTTCCCGACCACGTTGCGGAAGTCGGTGCGGCCGCGGTACTGCAGGCCGGGCTGCACCCGGTCGGCGCCCATGGCGAACCAGACATCGTGGAGGTCCTCCTGATCGGCCCATACCTCAAAGAACACCGCCGGGAAGCCCAGACCGCTGCTGTTGTTGTTGCGGAACCAGGTGAAGAGCGTGTCCTCGCCTGGCGCGGTGCGCAGGTGGTAGGGCGCGATGGTGTTGCTGTTGCCCGCCGCGCAGACCAGCACACGGCCATTGCGGGCCATGAGGAGGTCGTCGATGAACAGCGCTGCGGCGTCCTGCCCATCATGTGAGCCCAAGTAGGTGCCCACACTGGCATTCACCACGGCCGGCCGGCCCAGGGCCTCGGCCTCGTCGAAGATGAACTTCACCCCATCGGCCACCTTGGCGCGGAAGTTCCCGCTGAAAGAAGCCGACACGATGATGAGGTCCGAGGCCGGTGCAGCGCCTTTGTGGCGGCCATTGGCCAGGCCATTGCCAGCGGCCGTTCCGGTGACCATGGTGCCGTGGCCCCAGTAGATCGGCTGGTCGATGGAGGTCATCTGGCCCGCGTCGATGTGCGCGCTGTTCCACACCTGGCCGTATCCGTACTCCGCCGGCGTGAGTTCGTTCACCGGCAACGTCTGGTCCCAATACTTCAGGATGCGCGTGGTGCCGTCGGCATGGCGCAGGTCAGGGTGGTTGTGGTCTGCGCCCGAGTCGATCAGGCCCATGATCACACCCTCGCCGTCGTAGCCTTCCGGCAGCGGCCACAAGCCTTGATGGACCGGTTCGATGAAGGTGCGCACACGCATGGTGTCATTCAGCGTGAAGGCGGGATCGAGCATGCACTCGAAGCGTTCCACCGCAGGATGGCTGGCCAGGCCATGTACGCGGTCCACCGGTACACGCGCGCTCACCAGCCTGGGCAATGCCATCTTCACCAGGCCGTCGTGGTCTTCCACGGCGCGGGCCACATCGGCGGCTTTGCCGTGCACGAAGAGGTCGATCATTTCGCCGGGCGGATGCTCTTGCTTCAGCCAGGCCTCCAGCCACAGGTCGAGCTTGCTTGGCCCTTGGGACATGCCGATGCCAGCCAGCAGGATGAAGGACAGGCAGGGGACGAAATGCTTCATGCCATCAAAATTAGGCTCGTGTCAGGCTACGGTCAGATGGGCGTGAAGCGGCAGGCGGGGCAAGAAATCAACAGCCCCGGTGTGGTGGTCCACCAAGCAGGCGAAATGCTGGATCCCGTTGGTGACCATGAGATGCCGCACACGCAACACCCTGTTGTAACGCGCGGCCTGCTCAAAAGTGCGCTGGCCGATCCGCACCGAGGGCGCCTTGCATTCCACGAGGGCCAGGGGGCGTCCGTCCGTGCTGAAGACCACGATATCCGCCCGTTTGGCCAGGCCGTTCAGTTCCAATGACCACTCCACGCCGATCAGGCCGGCCGGGTACCCGAGGTCCTGCACAAGATGGTTGATGAAGTGCTGGCGCACCCATTCCTCCGGCGTAAGCGTCACCCATCGGCCGCGCAGCGGATCGAAGACCAGGGAGCCTTCCGGTCCGTGTTTAGTTTTGACGCCGTGGTCCGGCAGGGCCAGCGTCATCGTCGGATCCACCATCCCCACAAAATTGCGCACCAAACAGGATATCGTCTCCAATTGGCTGCCCCGCTACACCGGCCTGGAGTTGGGCGACTTCAGCCCCTACGTGCTGCTCACCAACTTCGACAACTACCTGGACCTCTTCTGCCAGCAGACCGGCGGCAAGGTGCACGCGCGGGACAAGGCCATGAAGGTGGCGGTGGCCGAGGACATGGTGATGATCAACTTCGGCATGGGCAGTGCCAACGCGGCCACGTTGATGGACCTGCTCAGCGCCATCACGCCCAAGGCCGTGCTCTTCCTGGGGAAATGCGGTGGCCTGAAACGCAAGAACCAACTCGGCGACCTGATCCTTCCGATCGCGGCCATCCGCGGTGAAGGCACCAGCGACGACTACTTCCCGCCGGAGGTGCCCGCCCTGCCCAGCTTCATGATCCACCGGGCCGTGAGCCACGTGATCCGCGACATGGAACTGGACTATTGGAGCGGCACGGTGTACACCACCAACCGCCGCGTGTGGGAGCACGACGACGCTTTCAAGGAAAAGCTCCGCACCCTGCGTTGCATGGCCATCGACATGGAAACGGCCACCCTTTTCATGACCGGCTTCGCCAACAGCATTCCCACCGGCGCGCTGCTGCTGGTGAGCGACCAACCCATGGTGCCCGAGGGCGTGAAGACCAGCGACAGCGACGCGAAGGTCACCGGCTCCTTCGTGGACATGCACGTGCGCCTGGGGATCGCCTCCATGCGCGAGATCAGCGCCCACGGCCGTTCGGTGAAACACCTGCGCTACGAATGAGCGCCTTCGAGGACATGAAGCGCATCCTCGAGGGGGTGCGTGGCGGCCAGTTCGCACCGGTGTACCTGCTACATGGCGAGGAGTCCTTCTTCATCGACGTGCTGGCCGAAGCCGTGGAGCATAACACCCTGGCGCCCGAGGAACGGGATTTCAACCAGACCATACTCTATGGCCGCGACGTGGACCACGCGCTGGTGATCGATGCCTGCAAGCGCTACCCCATGATGGCCGAACGCCAACTGGTGGTGGTGCGTGAGTTGCAGACCTGGCGCATCGACGAGATCGAGAAGCTGGTGCCCTACCTGCTGAAGCCCACCCCCACCACCGTGCTGCTGCTGGTGCACCGGCACAAGAAGGTGGACGGCCGCCGCAGCGTGATCAAGAGCGTGCAGAAGGGCGGCGGAACGGTCTTCGTCAGCGAAAAGGTGCGGGAGGACAAGGTGCCCGACTTCCTGGTGAAGATCGCCAAGAAGCAGAAGCGGAAACTGGCCGGCCGGGAAGCGCAATTGCTGGCCGACCACCTGGGATCGGACCTGGCCAAGGCCGTGAAGGAAGTGGAGAAACTCTGCCTGGTGACCGAGGAGAACGGCGCCATCGATGCGGACGCGATCCAACGTTTCGTGGGCATCAGCAAGGACCACAACGTCTTCGAGCTGCAACAGGCCATCGGCACACGGGACGCCCTGCGGGCACAACGCATCGCGCAATACTTCGCCGCATCGCCCAAGGACCACCCCATCGAGATGACCATGGGTTTCCTCAACGGCTACTTCACCAAGCTGGCCATCGCCGTGCAGATGAAGGACGCCGGGCAGCAGGCGCTGGCCGAGGCCATGAAGGTCTCACCCTTCTTCGTGCGCGACTACCAGGCCCACGCCCGCAACTACAACCTGTCCCAGGTGGTGAAGGCCCAGCATCTGCTGCGGCAGTGCGACATGCGTGTGAAGGGCCTGGGAGGCGATGGCGACCGCGGTGAAGTGCTGCGCGAACTGCTCGCCCGCGTGATGGAGTGATCCACGCCACGGGATCACAAGGATCGGGATAAGGTGCTCCCCGTCCATCCATCGGTCCCTTCCGCGTCCGGACCCTTCCTCTACCTTAGCGCCCCCTGCAAGGAAACCCCATGATGGCGACCGCTTCGCGCAAGCTCCTCCTCCCCTTCTTCTTCCTCATCCTGCACACCGGCCTGATGGCCCAGACGGGCACCATCCGCGGCTTCGTCTACGACAAGGGGAACGGGGAACCCATCATCTTCACCAACGTGATCGTGAAGGGCACCACCATCGGGGCGGCCACCGATGTGAACGGCTACTTCTCCATCACCCGCCTGCAACCGGGCAGCTACACCTTGATGGTGACCTACCTGGGCTACGACACCCTGGAGAAGACCGTTAATGTGGCGCGCGACCAGATCGTCACCGAAAAGCTCTTCATCAGCCGGCGCGCCATCCAGATGAAGGAATTCGAGGTGACCGGCGAGAAGCAGGAGGCCCAGACACAGGTGCGCATGGGCGTCACCAAACTCACGCCCCGCCAGATCGAACGCCTGCCGGCCATCGGGGGCGAGGCCGACCTGGCCCAATACCTCCAGGTGGTGCCGGGGGTGATCTTCACGGGCGACCAGGGCGGCCAGCTCTACGTGCGCGGCGGTTCGCCCATCATGAACAAGGTGATGCTGGATGGCATGGTGCTGTACAACCCTTTCCACAGCATCGGCCTGTTCAGCGTGTTCGACAACGACATCATCCGCAACGCGGACATCTACACCGCCGGCTTCAACGCCGAACATGGCGGGCGGGTGAGTTCCGTCATGGACATCACCTCGCGCGATGGCAACAAGACCCGGCTCAGCGGGAAGGTGGGCGCGAGCACCTTCGCCGCCAAGGCCCTGCTGGAGGGTCCGATCAAGAAACAATCGGAACCGGGAGCCTCCAGCTCCAGTTTCCTGCTGAACATGCGCCACAGCTACCTGGACCAGAGCAGCAAGGTGCTCTACAGCTTCGTGGACACGGCGGGCCTGCCCTTCTATTTCACGGACCTCTACGGCAAGATCTCCTTCAACGGCGCCAACGGCAGCAAATTCAACCTGTTCGGTTTCAACTTCAGCGATGGCGTGAACTACCAGGGCGTGAGCGACCTGGGCTGGAACAACTGGGGCGCGGGCAGCAGCTTCGTGCTGGTGCCCTCCGGGTCGGCGGTGCTCATCGACGGGGTCTTCTCCCTGAGCAACTACACGATCGAACTGCGGGAAGCCGAGCTGGAACCGCGCATGAGCGAGATCGCCGGATTCAATGGTGGCCTCAACTTCAAGCTCTTCAACGGCGACGACGAGGCCCGCTATGGGGTGGAGCTGTTGGGTTTCCGCACCAACTTCCAGTTCTTCAACGCCCTGGGCCGCCCCTACCAGCAGGAGCAGAACACCACGGAGATCGCCGGATACATCAACTACAAGAAGAAGCTGGACAAGGTGATCATCGATCCCGGGCTTCGGGTGCATTACTACGCCTCGCTCTCGGTGATGAACCTGGAACCACGCCTGGGCTTCAAGTGGAACATCACCGAAGACTTCCGCTTCAAGCTGGCCGGTGGCCGCTACAGCCAGAACCTGGTGGCCGCCAACAGCGACCGCGATGTGGTGAACCTCTTCTATGGCTTCCTCTCCGCACCGGACAACCTGCCGCGCAACATCACCCTGCGCGACGGCAGCACCCGCGAGGTGAAGGACCCCCTGCAGCGCGCCAACCATTACGTGGGCGGCGTGGAGTACGACCTCACCACCGAACTAACGGCCAATTTCGAGGTGTACTACAAGGACTTCCGGCAGGTGACCAACCTGAACCGCAACAAGCTCTTCAACGATACACCCGAGTTCGCCGACAAGCCCGACGAACTGAAGAAGGATTTCGTGGTGGAGACCGGCCAGGCCTACGGAGCCGACCTGCAACTGAAATATGAGAAGGGCCCCACCTTCATCTGGGCCGTCTACAGCTACACCTTCGTGGACCGCTTCGATGGCATCCAGGAGTACAATCCCATCTGGGACCGCCGCCACAATGTGAACCTGGTGCTGAGCCGCTCCTTCGGCAAGTTCGAGGCCTGGCGCGCCAACATCCGCTGGAACTACGGCTCGGGCTTCCCCTTCACGCAGACCGCCGGTTTCTATGGCAGCATCCCCTTCAACGGCGACATCAACACGGACATCGTCACCAGCAACGCCGACCTGGCCACCATCTTCGGTCCGCTGAACCAGGGCCGCCTGCCCGACTACCACCGCCTGGACCTGGGCCTCACCCGCCAGTGGAAGTTCGACGAGCACAAGATGCTTGAGTTGGACATCAGCGTGACCAATTCCTACGACCGCCAGAACATCTTCTACTTCGACCGCGTCCGTTTCGAACGCGTGGACCAACTGCCCCTGCTGCCCAGCGTGGGGGTGAGTTACAAGTTCTGAGGCGAGGCTGTTGGAGGTTGAAGACTTAGGCGGTCGAGGCGTTGGGGGGCATCCTGCTGTCGGTGTCACCCACGCGAACCTCCAACATCCAACCCCTCAGCCTCCCGGGTCAACCTTTCCGCTACCTTTACACCCCGTGATCGCCGGACTGCAAAGCGGCGTTCCCACCAGGCGATGACGGGTTCCACCAAGTACATTTTCGTTACCGGGGGTGTGACCTCCTCGCTGGGCAAGGGCATCATCAGCGCCAGCCTGGCCAAACTGCTGCAGGCACGCGGCTTCACGGTCACCATCCAGAAGCTCGACCCCTACATCAACGTCGACCCCGGCACGCTGAACCCCTACGAGCATGGGGAATGCTATGTGACCGAGGACGGCGCCGAGACCGACCTGGACCTGGGCCACTACGAGCGTTTCCTGGACGTGCCCACCAGCCAGGCCAACAACATCACCACCGGCCGCATCTACCAGAACGTCATCACCAAGGAGCGGCGCGGCGAATACCTCGGCAAGACCGTGCAGGTGATCCCGCACATCACCGACGAGATCAAGCGCAGCATCCAGGCGCTGGGCCGCAAGGGGATCTACGACTTCGTCATCACCGAGGTGGGTGGCACCGTGGGCGACATCGAGAGCCTGCCCTACGTGGAAGCCATCCGACAATTGAAGTGGGAGAAAGGCCGCGATTGCGTGGCCATCCACCTCACCCTGCTGCCCTTCCTGCGCACCACAGGCGAATTGAAGACCAAGCCCACGCAGCACAGCGTGAAGGAGCTTCTGAGCCTGGGCGTGCAGCCCGATGTGCTGGTGTGCCGCACCGAGCAGCCCATGCAGAAGGGCATGAAGGAGAAGATCGCCCTTTTCTGCAACGTGGAGCCGCAGGCTGTGATCGAAAGCCGCGACGCCGACACCATCTACGATGTGCCCCTGCTGATGCAGGAGGAAGGACTGGACCTGGTGGTGCTGCGCAGACTCGGCCTCGACAAATACCCGGAGGCGGACCTGACGACGTGGAAGGATTTCCTGCGCCGGTACAAGGAGCCCAAGGGCGAGGTGCAGATCGGCCTGGTGGGCAAGTACGTGGAACTGCACGACGCCTACAAGAGCATCAAGGAAGCCCTGGAACATGCCGGCGCCGCCAACGAGACCCGCGTGCGGATCAAGTGGGTGCACAGCGAGAAGATCAACGCGAAGAACGTGGCCAGGCAACTCGCCGGGCTGGGTGGCATCGTGGTGGCACCGGGTTTCGGCCACCGTGGCATCGAGGGCAAGATCGAAGCGATCCGGCACGCCCGTGAGAACGGCATCCCCTTCTTCGGCATCTGCCTGGGCATGCAGTGCGCCGTGATCGAATTCGGCCGCCATGTGCTGGGGCTGGACAGTGCCAACAGCACCGAAATGGACCCCGAGACCAGGCACCCGGTGATCGACCTGATGGAAGAGCAGAAGCAGGTGGCCGACAAGGGCGGCACCATGCGCTTGGGCGCCTACCCCTGCAAGCTGGCCGAAGGCAGCCTCGCCGCCAGGATCTACGGCCGGAAGGACATCAGCGAGCGGCACCGCCACCGCTACGAATTCAACAACGGCTACCTGGACCGCTACCAGAAGGCCGGCATGAAGGCCAGCGGCATCAACCCCAAGGGCAAGCTGGTGGAGATCGTTGAACTCAAGGACCACCCCTGGTTCGTGGGTGTGCAATTCCACCCCGAGTACCGCAGCACGGTGGCCCG
The DNA here is from genome assembly GCA_026129465.1 of Flavobacteriales bacterium. Taxonomy (NCBI): domain Bacteria; kingdom Pseudomonadati; phylum Bacteroidota; class Flavobacteriia; order Flavobacteriales; species Flavobacteriales bacterium. Next base: position 3,581,120 of record JAHCIA010000001.1, on the reverse strand, counting down.
GCCGCACCCGCTCTTCGTGGGCTTCGTGGAGGCGGTGATGAAGGCGGGCACGATCTGAACCCATTCGCTACCACGGTCTAGCATGTGCCCACATGGGCACATGCGCATCCCTCCCGCCGGATATCTTTGCCGCCCTTCGCCGCGCAACCGCACATGGACCGCAACTCCGCCATCGGCTTCGTCCTCATCGCCGTGATCCTGGGTGCGTACACCTGGTACACCCTGCCGAGTGCGGAGGAGCAGGCCCGGCTCCAACGTCAGCAGGACAGCCTGGCGGCCTTGACCATCGAAGAGCGCGAGCGCGAGGCGGTGCGTGAAGTGGAGAGCGGCCGCGCCGAAGCCGTGGTGGAAGCCGCCACGGTGACATCCGCCGAGGATGACCTGCTGTCCGCCGCCGACGCCTGGCTGGCCGACAGTCTCCGTAACGCCGCCATCAAACAGCGCTTCGGCCCCTTCGCTCCCGCCGCCGAAGGCACCGGCGAAATGGTCACCATTGAGAACGAGCGCCTCCAGGTGAGCATCAGCACCCACGGCGCCAGGCCCGTGGTGATGCGCCTGAAGGAGTACAGCACCTACCACGGCACGCCGCTCTTCCTCGCCGATCCCGATTCCGGCACCTACGAGTTCCGCTTCTTCGCCGGCAACGCCGACATCAGCACACGGGACCTGCACTTCCAGGCCGAACGCATCGGCCCCGACGCCGTGCGCCTGATCGCCCCCACCGACGCCGACGGCCGGCGCCTGGAGGTGACCTACACGCTGGATAGCACCACCTACTTCATGGACGTGCGCGCGGCCTTCACCGGACTGGCCGGAGTGGTGGACGTACGCAGCCTTTTCTTCCGCTGGGACATCACAGGCCTCAACAACGAAAAGCACCTGCCCAACGAGTTGCAAAAGAGCAGCGTGTACTTCAAGTACTTCGGCGACAAACGCGACTACCTGAGCGAGACCGGCGAGGAGGAAAAGGAATTGAAGGGCCGCACCAATTGGGTGGCCTTCAAGCAGGATTTCTTCACGGTGGCCATGGTAAGCGAGGAAGGCTTCGCCAGCAGCGGATCCACCATCTCCATCGAACCGCTCGAGTCCGAGACGCACACCAAGCGTTTCAAGGCGAAGCTCTACTTCGACAAGAAGGCCGAGGCGGATCCCGCGCTGGCCATGCGCTTCTACCTCGGGCCCAACCACTACGGCACCCTGCGCCGCACCGAGGTGGAGGAATTGCACAAGGTGATCGACCTGGGCTGGGGCATCTTCGGCTGGATGAACCGCTGGCTGGTCATCCCCATCTTCAACTTCCTCAACCAGTTCGACCTCAGCTACGGCATCATCATCCTGGTGCTCACCCTGGCCATCAAGCTGCTGCTGATGCCGCTGACCTACAAGAACCTGGTGGCCAGCGCCAAGATGCGGGTGCTGAAGCCGGAGATGGAGACCATCACCGCCAAGTTCAAGGACGGCGACGCGCTGAAAAAGCAGCAGGCCACCATGGACCTCTACCGCAAGGCCGGCGTGAATCCCGCCAGCGGATGCGTGCCCATGCTCATCCAGTTGCCGGTGCTCTACGCCATGTTCCGCTTCTTCCCCAGCAGCATCGAACTGCGGCAAGAGAAGTTCCTCTGGGCCGACGACCTCAGCAGCTACGACAGCGTGCTGGACCTGCCCTTCACCATTCCCATGTACGGCGACCACGTAAGCCTCTTCACGCTGCTGATGGCCGCCAGCACCATCGTCTACTCGCTGATCAACCAGAACCAGATGCCCACCCAGCAGGGCATGCCCAGCATGAAGATCCTGATCTGGATGTTCCCGATCATGATGCTCTTCTTCCTGAACAACTTCAGCGCGGGCCTCAGCTACTACTACCTGCTGGCCAACGTCATCAGCATTCTGCAGATGACCGTGTTCAAGCGCTGGTTCATCGACGAGGAGAAGATCCGTGCGCAGCTGCTGCTGAACATGAAGACGCCCAAGAAGAAGAGCCGCTGGCAGCAGCGCCTGGAGGATATGCAGAAGCAACAGCAGCAGACCCAGCGCAACCGGGGCCGCCGCTGACCGGACCGGTCCAAGCAGGGTAGCTTTGGCACGGCGATGGCCCAAGACCGCCGAACCCCATGACACGCGACATGATCCTGCCCCTGCTCACCGCCACGCTGCTGGCCGTGGCCTGCAAGAACCAACAAGCGAACTCCCGGGATGATGGCGGTACCGCATCGTCCAATGGCGGCACCCAGGACAGCCGCCAGCTCGGTGGCCCACAGCCGGGCGATTCCCTGGTGATCTCGCTGGAGCGCACACCCTGCTTCGGCATGTGCCCGGCCTACCGCTTCAACGTGTACCGCAGCGGCTTCGCCACCTACGAAGGCGTGGTGCATGTGGAGCAGCTGGGCCGCCACGAAGCGCGCATCCCGGTGGACCGCATCGAACGCGCCGTGGCCCGCGCCAAGGAACTGGGCTTCTTCCAATTCGACGATGTGTATGACAGCCAGGTGACCGACCTGCCCAGCACCATCATCCGCGTTTCGGCCAGCGGCAGGAGCAAGCAGGTCCTGGGCCGCGTGGGTGCTCCGCCGGGCTTCAAGACATTGACCAGCTACTTGGAGGAGGAGCTTCTACCGGCCGCCTGGCGGCCCGTGCCCGCCGACCACTGACCCTGTCCGTCAGCGGCCCACCCGTTCGACCCAGCTGCGCCGCTCCCCGGCACATGACGGTCAAGGCCAGGCTGTTACATTTGCGCTCCCTTGAAAAAGCCCCTGAAGACCATGATGAAATTCCGTTCCCTCGCGCTGACGTTCGCGGCGCTGATCACCCTTGCCGCCAGCGCCCAGGAGGGCATGTGGCTGCTGGACAAGCTCAAGGCCATCAACGAGGCGGACATGCGCCGCATGGGCCTGAAGCTCACCGCCGACGACATCTACAACATCAACGAAAGCAGCCTGAAGGACGCCGTGGTGCGCCTGGGTGGCGGTTTCTGCACCGGCGAGATGGTGAGCGCCGAAGGTCTCTTCCTCACCAACCACCACTGCGGGTACAGCGCGGTGCAGGCCCTGAGCAGCGTGGCGAACGACTACCTCACCGATGGCTTCTGGGCCAAGACGCGCCAGGATGAATTGCCGGTGGACTTCGGCGTGAGTTTCCTGCAACGCATCGATGATGTGACCGCGCAGGTGCTGGCCGAGCTGAACGACGGCATGGCCGAGGAGGAGCGCAGCGCCAAGGTGCAGGAGGTGGGCATGCGCCTGCGGGCTGAAGCGCCCAAGGGCAACGGCCTCAGCACCGACTTCAAAGTGATGTACGAGGGCAATGAATTCTACCTCTACACCTACAAGACCTACCGCGACGTGCGCCTGGTGGGCACCCCGCCCAACGCCATCGGCAAATTCGGCGGCGATACGGACAACTGGATGTGGCCGCGCCATACGGGCGACTTCGCCATGTTCCGCGTTTACGCCGGTGCGGATGGCGAGCCCGCCGACCGCAGCGACAGCAACGTGCCGCTGAAGCCCAAGCACTTCTTCCCGGTGAGCATCGCCGGTGTGGAGGAAGGCGACATCGCCATGGTCATCGGCTTCCCCGGCAGCACGGACCGCTTTCTCAGCAGCCACGGCGTGAAGCTGGCCCTGGACATCGACCAGCCCAGCCGGGTGAAGATCCGCGGCGCGAAGCTGGACATCATGAAGGAGCACATGGACGCCAGCGACGAGGTGCGCATCAAGTACGCCGCCAAGTACGCCCAGGTGAGCAACTACTGGAAGTATTTCATCGGCCAGCAGCGCGGGCTGAAGCGCCTGCGCGTGGAGGACAAGAAGCGCAAGCAGGAAGCGGAACTCATGGCCTGGGTGGATGCCGATCCCGCACGCAAGGCGAAGTACGGCGAGATGATGGAACTGCTGCGCCACGGCTATGCCGAGCGCAGCAAGTTCGAGCGCGCCAGCACTTACATGCAGGAGGCCGCCTTCGGAAGTGAGATGGTGCTGATGGGCTTCCGTTCCTACGGCCTGCTGAACCAGCTGCGCACCGATGAGAAGAACGCCGCCGCCGTATCCGCCATGGTGGCCCGCACGCAGGCGGCCGCCGATGGCTTCTTCAAGGACTACGACGCCGCCACCGACCAGCGCATCACCGCCGCCATGTTCCGCATGATCTCCCAGGATGTGGAGCAGGACCTGCAGCCCGCCGTGGTGCGCGACATCGCCAAGAAATACAAGGGGAACTTCGACGCCTGGGCCAAGGCCGTCTTCAGCACCAGCATGCTGGTGGACCGCAAGAAGCTGGACGCCTTCCTGGCCAAGCCCACGCGCAAGGCCATGGAGAAGGACCTGGGCGTGCAGGCCATGGAGGGCTGCATCAACCACTTCCGGAACATCCTCGGCCCCGCCATGGCCGCCAGCGAAGCCGACACCGAACGCGGCTACCGCCTGATGGTGGCCGCCATGCGCGAAAAGGACCCCGCACGCATGTGGTACCCCAACGCCAACAGCACCCCGCGCCTTACCTACGGCAAGGTGGGCAGCTACTTCCCCGCCGACGGCATGTGGTACAAGCATGTCACCACCCACCGCGGCATCCTGGAGAAGGAGGACCCCACCAACGAGGAGTTCATCGTGCCCGCGCGGCAGAAGGAATTGCTGCTGGCCAAGGACTTCGGCCGCTACGCCGATGCCAACGGCGACCTGATCATCGGCTTCATCAGCGCCAACGACATCACCGGTGGCAACAGCGGCAGCCCGGTGATCAATGGCAACGGCGAACTCATCGGCATCGCCTTCGACGGCAACTGGGAGGCCATGAGCGGCGACATCGCCTTCGAGCCCGACCTGCAGCGCACCATCAGCGTGGACATGCGCTACGTGCTGTGGACCATCGACAAGTTCGCCGGTGCCAAACACCTGGTGGATGAGATGACCGTGGTGGAGCGCAAGGCCCCCGAGCCCGTGAAGGTGGAGGAGGCCGTGGTGCCCACCAAGCCGGCCAAGAGCCCCGCGCGGAAGTGACCGCATCACTTGCGGAACAAGAACGGCGGCCCGCCGGCCGCCGTTCTTGTTGGTCCAGACGCTGATCGCTACCGCACCTTCACCGCCCGCTTCACCAGCGGCTCACCATCGAGCAGCAGCGTCACGTAGTACACGCCCGGTGCCAGGTGCGCGGTATTCCAATCATAGCTGTGGTCTCCCGCCGAGGCCAGGCGCTCATGCAGCACCTGGAGTTGTTTGCCGTCGCCGCTGTTCACCAGCAGTTGCACGCGGCCCGCGTGTTCCAGCGTGTAGCGCACGGTGGTGGCGTCGGTGAAGGGGTTGGGATCGATGCGCAGCCAACGCTCCAGGGCGGGGTCCTGCTTCACCTGGCCGTAGCCGTCCATCGGCCCGGGCTGGTAGGACTTGTCGGTGTCCTGGGCGCAGCAGGCGGCCAAGGACTCTTCAAGCTGGTCGAGTCGTTTCTGTTGCTCATTGAACGCCGCGATCAAATACGGCACCAGGCCCGTGTAGTTGATGGCCTTGATCGTTTCGGCCGGCGAGAGTTCAACACCAAGGGTATCCAGCAATGCCGGAATGCTGATGTCCCGGACCAACTGGGGCAGGACATCCTGAAGGTCCTGGGCCATCAAGCCAGCTTGTATACCCTCAGGTAAAGCGGCGCTCAAGTGTTCTTGCGCCAAGTAGTGGTAGGTCTTGGGTGTGAGCTGTGCCAGGGTCGCACTGGCCCCTTGAAGATCTTCCACACCCGTTTTCAGCTCCGCATCGGAAGGCGTCCACACACCGCCAGGATGGTAGCCGGTCCCCGTCACGTGAACATCTCCGTTGAAGTAACCCGCGTAACTGTTGGCGTCCACAGGAGCTTGGGCATAAACGCCGTAGCGTGTTCCTGTACCTCCTGAGACCCTTGCATGTACCGCGTAGTTGGTGGATCCCTGGACAATGCTCGAACTGGAAGCCATCACCCCATAGTTGAACGATCCAGCTTGGTTGCCTGATGCAAGCACGCCGCAACTTTGGCCCACACCGGCGCCAAGCGCGAGGGCTTGAACGCCGTAGGTCCCGGTCGTTCCCTTGGCCGCCTCGAAATATCCACCATGGACCGTGGTGGCGGTACTGCTACTGGGGACAATTTTCGCGTCCACACCTCGTACGGTGCCATGTGCATTGCCAGGTCCCATTTCGATGCGGAACTGCCCCCCGAGAATTTCGTTCACACTCGCATTGGCCGCAGCGGCCACTCCCCCATAGACGCCTCCGGCCCCAATGGCTGGACTGAAGGCATGGCTATAGGTGTAAACACCCCACATCCTGTTCGTTCCGCTCTGCCCTGATGTATTGCTCACCGAGCTATGCACACCATAGGCGATGGCGGCATTCTTCACCCTGGAGCGTATGCCATATGCGATACCCGGGTTGAATCCCAGCGAAGGTTCATTATTCGTCACATCAAGGCCGTAGGTGGTGCCTGTGGTACCCTGTTGGTTCACAAGCAACGCCGTGGCCGCTTCGCTGCCTGGCGTGGCCAGCACATGCAGCTTGCCACCAGGCGTGGTGTCCATGCCGATGCCCACCCGGCTGGTTTCCCCGGGGCAACCGCCGGGCGCGCCGGCCCAGGCCGTGCGCTAGTGGTTGGGGCCGATCACCTGGTCCCACTCGCAACCCAAAGTGCCCGGCGGAATGTTGCGCCAATGCACCACGCCCGTTTGGTCCACCACCATGAAGCGGTTCAGCGTGTCCATGGGAGCGGATGTGGGCAATTGCCGGATGCGCAGGCGGCCATTGAGCAGGTCCACGCGTTCGGTGGGTTGCAGGCCTTGCAACTGCCAATCTCCCACGCCAAAGAAGCCGGCCGGATGCATGCGGGCGATCTCCCGGCCATGCAGCCCGCTCACATTGTAGTTGCCTCCTGAATATCCGGCGGCGAAAAGGAACTTCAACACGTCCGGACCTGCCGGTGCGCCATCGTTGTCCGCCCATTGGATCACGGCCGAGGTCTGGTCATCACCTTCCTCCACCTTGTGTCCGATGTACATCTGGTCGTTGTTGGTGGTGAAGGTGATGCCGTTGTCCATCCACGGCCGGTAGACCTGCTCCAGTGGCGATGAACTGCCATCGTGCAGGTGCAAGCGGCTGAAGGGGCCCTTGTTGGTGGGCCACAGGCTGTTGTTCGGACTCAGCCCCAGGTAGCCGTCCGCCGCTGGTGTGGCAAAAGAGCCCAGCGTGTAGGTCACCGTATGGTTCAACCGCATCCGTTGGATGTTGTGCGTGTAGAACTCGATCGGCTGGTTCAGATCATGCCGCACCCGCAGCGGGAAATTGTTGGCCGGAAAGGTGTTGTCCCAACCCAGGAAATCGGTTCCGGCGTTAGCCACGTTATTGGCAGTAGTCACTTGCCCCGCCACCTTGCCGGTGGTGAGCAACAGCGCACCCAGTATCAGGTGCTTCAAGAAGTCGTTCGTTCTCATGTCCTTTCGTGTTTTCGGTTCATCGAAAGGACCGGAACGATGCGCCCTATTCGGCCAATACGAACTTGTACGATTCCACTTGGTCGCGATGCGCCGTGCGCAATACGTATGTACCCCGCGCCCAAGACCCCACTTCCAGTACCCAGCGATCACTCGTGATACGCCCCTGCCACAGCAGGCGCCCCACAGCATCCAGCACCTGCGCTTCAGCTCCGTCCCGTTGCGCCACCACCAACTGGTCATGCGCCGGATTGGGGAACAGCACCGGGCCTGTTGGCAGCACCTCACCCACACTTTGCCCTAGATCACAACCCTCCGGGCTGGGCGATACACAGACCGCATCCACCAGGGTGTATGCGCGCGGCAACCAGTACCAGGGAATACCCTCTGGAGAAAACTGAAGCGTATCTGTCAGGGCATTGCTGAAGAACTGCCCGATCATCACGTACTGGTAGGCACTGTCGGCCACGAAGCTGCCGCTCACCAAGGTCCAGCCCACTGTATCCGAGAGGATCTGCGGGTGCATGATGTGCGCATGGTTCGGAGGGACGGGGTAGGGATCGCCCACGTTCCAAGGAGGCATGGCCGTGGTGGTGAAACGCATGCCCACCTTGTCGTTGGCCAGCCATATCGTAGGATGCTGTGCGTTGCCCCCGAAGGCCGCATTCGCCCGGAAGCTGCCGTAGTAGGTCTGGCCCACCACCAAAGGTTCCAGTAAGGGCACCATGATCCATTCGCGACCCTCGATCGAGCCACTTTGTAAGTATGTGATCATACCCGCGCACGAAGCACCCTCGAACGGCTCCTGGTAGGTGACGAAGTTCATGGGCAGTCCTTGGAAATGGCCGTAAGGCAGACAGCTTTGCAGGTAGTCGGGGGTTCCATTGATTCGAAACCAGGAAAGCGGCCCTTTGACGCCGAATTCATTTGCCTGACAGATGTCGAATTCCTCGAACCCCGGGTTGGGCACGAGGTTTTGGGCGAACGTGGTGGTAGGTGTGCAGTGAACCGCCATTACAAAGGCCGATCCAAGCAGCGATCCATGCTTGCGGAGGTATGTACTGGCGGTGTGCATCGTGTTCGTGTTCGTATCGGCCGGAAGCATCGTTCCGGTCCTCTTCCGCTGGAGATAATGCCCCATCCGTCGCGGGATGCGGTGGGGCATCCGAAAGATAGACCGCCTTCGGAACGGGAGCGCTGCCTACTCCACTTCAGCAGCGTGTCTCTATCTGTGCTTACCCCAGCCCTGCTGCTTTGCGGCTTTCGGGCCGGGGCCGTCGCAAGCGCTGTTTGGTGCGCAGCGCGGATCGGTCCCCAACGGCGCGTATCGTTACCGAACGATAGCTGTGGAAAGCCGATGCACTATTGTCTGAACGGGGATGGTTGCCGCCGCTACCTTGTGGCGTTGGAAGATCAGCGGTCCAGCGGTCCAGCGGTCCAGCGGTCCAGCGGTCCAGCGGTCCAGCGGTCCAGCGGTCCAGCGGTCCAGCGGTCCAGCGGTCCAGCGGTCCAGCGGTCCAGCGGTCCAGCGGTCCAGCGGTCCAGCGTTCCAGCGGTCCACCGGTCCATCGGTGCGGCGGTGAGAAGGATCCATTGCACAGGCCGGGCGTTCATGATGGTGAATGCAGTAGAAGTATCCATTCCGTGTGCGCTTGGTGGATAACTCGAAAGGTCAATTGTTGCCTAAACGAACTTCATCCGGTCCACGCCCCAAAGGGATGCCGTCGAGGTTGTCGCTCCATTGGATCACCATTTCGGCGAAGTCCAGATCACCGTGTTTCTGGCCCACGTACCCCTGGTCCGCATTGCCCGTGAAGGTGATGCCGTTGCGCTGCCAGTCCCGGAAACCGAACTGCTGGGCGTTGTCGTCCGCGTCGGCCAGGTGCAGCAGGCTGAAGGGGCCGGGGCCGTTGGCCCACAAGGTGCCGTTCGGGCTCAGGCCCAAGGCGCCGTTCTTCGCTTGGGTGGCGAAGGAGCCGATGGTGTAAGAGGTGGTGTGGTTGAGGCGGAACCGTTGGACGTTGAACGTACGGATGTCCATGGGGGCATTGTTGAGCGCCCCAAGGAAGTGGGTACCCGGTGTAACACCGGGATTCCCAGTATCCAGCCAATTCTGCGCGTGGGCTCCAGAAACGATGCCCAGAAGCAAAGAGACGATCGACTTTCTCATGTCTTCAAGCGTTGCGCTCAAAGACCCCTTCATTCCTTGACGAACCTCAATGTCATTGACAGGTCATACCCCCGGAACTGCGCGATGTACATGCCGGAACGAAGCGAAGCATTGACAGGTATCCGCATGCCCTGTTGCAGCATCAAGCTGAAATGCTCCAGCAATCTGCCCGAAGCATCCCACAGGAAGTACTCCACCTGCGTCGCATTGTATCGACCCATCATGTTCAACCCGGTCCCATCCCACCATGCGGAGGGAGAAGCCTCGTGGATACCGGAACCCGTCAGGAGTTGGACCCGCACATCATCAAAGAAGTAGTAGGCGTTCGGGTAGGGACTTGACGGGTTCGCCATTGCGGCGTCCACATCCTCATCCAGGTCGAAGTTCCCGATCACCAACCACTGTTCACCTCCGCTTGCTATAAGCGTATCCTTGATGTGTTCCCACGAATCCTCCTCCAACAGGTGGCTGGTCGATGGGCTTCGCAGTCTGATCTGCGGCTGAACATCCAGGCGCCCGGGCGAGAGTGCTTGCAGGCTGTCCGTTCCAAACCAAGCTCCAACGTGGTCCATCGCATACACGAACCCTTCAGCTCGGGAGTATCTCAGCGACACTTCATAGGCTTGCCCTGCGACCAGGGGGGCATGCAATCGGACCATCGCGTATTCACGCACCATGCTGCCGGGACCATCCCACAAATAGCATCCAGCGAACCGCAACCCCTCGTAAGCGGCTTGTGCGCCTAAGGGTCCCGGGGCGACCGTATCCATGGCATATCCACAGATACGGTCCAGATCGCAGTCCCAGACATCGGGTGTGCTGGTGGTCGGGTTACGCCAATGGGCGGCCTTCAGCATGGTACTTTGGGTAGGCACTTGGCAATTCACGGCGTCCTCGAAGCTCGGGTTGGGCACCAGGTTCTGGGCCGTTGCTGTCGCAGCGATGGCAAGGATCGTCAAGGAAAGAAGGAATGCTTTGAGCATTGTTGTTCTCCTTTCTGTTGTGGCGCTCCTGGGTAAGGTAGACAGCGCACCACCAAGGATGCGCTGCCTGCCCGTGCGGGCGGGCCTGTGGCCCACCCGCCGTACCCGGCGCCCTTGGGGCCATGCACCTGCTCCCCAAGGGTCTGTACCTTTGCTTCAGCTTGTGTTCATCTTACGTCAGAGTTTGGTGGGACATGAGTGACCAAAGCCCTCGGTGCGCAAACACTGGGGGCTTCTTTGTTGCGCCGGGGTGGCGCGTCATTGTAGAGAGAGAGAGAGAGAGAGAGAGAGAGACCGCTGCCACCGTCGAGGTAACGGAGAACCCAAGCCGACAATTCTTGGCGGCCAGAGGCATAAGGTCGTGCTGTAAGCGTGGGGCACATGTGGAGCAGGAGCTTACAAGGATAGCCAGGCCAGAAGCCCCTCTACAATACCCTGGGCAGGGTATTTTTTACGAGACCGAACTTGTAAAAGCGATCCCTTCGATGCTGGACTGTCAAGGCTGCTCCATGGGCGGAGTTTCCCCGGTCCATATGGTGGCGCGAAGGACCTGTCCCGGGCTTCCTTCCCGCCCCACCCCCTTTTCTACCTTTGGCGCCCGCCGGCCGCAGGGGCCGGCACCATACCAGATACGATCCATGGCGAAGATGAAGACCGCGGACATCGCGGCATTGCTGGGCAGCGATGCGGCCAACCTGTTGGAACACCAGTGCAGCACCATATCCCGCAAGCAATTGCACCTGCCGGGCCCTGATTTCGTGGAGCGCAGCTTCGGCCCCAGCGACCGCAGCCCCCAGGTGTTGCGCGCCTTGCAGACGCTTTACGGCAGCGGCCGTTTGGGGGGCACGGGCTACCTGAGCATCCTGCCGGTGGACCAAGGCATCGAGCACAGCGCCGGGGCCAGCTTCGCGCCCAACCCGGCCTACTTCGACCCGGAGAACATCGTGAAGCTCGCCCTCGAAGGCGGTTGCAACGCGGTGGCCTCCACCTATGGCGTGCTGGCCGCCAGCGCCCGCAAGTACGCCCACAAGATCCCCTACATCGTCAAGATCAACCACAACGAGTTGATGACCTATCCCAACAAGTTCGACCAGGTGCTCTTCGGCACGGTGGAGAGCGCGTGGGACATGGGTGCCGTGGCGGTGGGCGCCACCATCTATTTCGGCAGCCCGGAGAGCACGCGCCAGATCACCGAGATCGCCGAGGCCTTCGACCGCGCGCACGAGCTGGGCATGGCCACCATCCTCTGGTGCTACCTGCGCAACCCCGGCTTCAAGACGGGCGGCACGGACCACCACACCGCGGCCGACCTCACCGGGCAGGCCAACCACCTGGGGGTGACGATCAAGGCGGACATCATCAAGCAGAAGCTGCCCGAGGTGAATGGTGGCTACAACGCGCTCAGCGGTTACGGCAAGACGCACAAAAAGGTCTACAGCGAACTCACCACCGACCATCCGATCGACCTGTGCCGCTACCAGGTGGCCAACTGCTACATGGGCCGCATCGGCCTGATCAACAGCGGCGGGGCCAGCAGCGGCGCAAGCGACCTGGCCGAGGCGGTGCGCACGGCGGTGATCAACAAGCGCGCCGGCGGGCAGGGCCTCATCAGTGGCCGCAAAGCCTTCCAGCGCCCCATTGCCGAAGGGGTGGCGCTGCTCAACGCCATCCAGGACGTTTATCTGGACAAGGGTGTCACGATAGCATAGACCGTTGGAGGTCGAAGTGTTGAGGGGTCGGAGGTCGCAGACGCTCGTTCCCCAAGGACAACCTTCAACATCCAAGCTCCAACGCCCCAACTTCCCCCAGGAAATAACTTCGCTCCCCCAACACGCCGCCATGGGCTGGTTCACACGCGTCAAGGAAGGCATCACCACCAGCACCGAGGAGAAGAAGGAAACTCCCGAGGGGCTTTGGTACAAGTGCCCGGAGTGCAAGGAGGTGATGACCGCCGACGACCACGAGAACAACCTGTGGGTGTGCGCCCACTGCGGCCACCACGAGAAGATCGGCAGCGCCAAGTACTTCGCCATCCTCTTCGATGAGCAGAAGTACACCGAACTGGCCCCGGAACTGATCGCCGGCGACCCGCTGGCCTTCGAGGACACGAAGAAGTACACCGAGCGCCTGGCCAAGACCCGCGCCGAGACCGGTTTGAACGATGCGATAAAGGCGGCTGAGGGGAACCTGGACGGCCACCCGGTGGTGATCGCCTGCATGGACTTCCGCTTCATCGGCGGCAGCATGGGCAGCGTGGTGGGCGAGAAGATCGCCATCGCCGCCGACCGGGCCATGAAGCGCAAGTGCCCCTTGGTCATCATCAGCAAGAGCGGTGGTGCCCGCATGATGGAGGCCGGCTTCAGCCTGATGCAGATGGCCAAGACCAGCGCCAAGCTGGCCCAGTTGTCCCGCAAGAAACTGCCCTACATCAGCATCATCACCGACCCCACCACCGGTGGCGTCACGGCCAGCTTCGCCATGCTCGGCGATCTGAACATCGCAGAACCCAAGGCCTTGGTGGCCTTCGCCGGCCCCCGCGTGGTGCGTGAGACCATCGGCCGCGACCTGCCCGAGGGCTTCCAGACCAGCGAATTCGTGCTGGACCACGGCTTCCTGGACAAGATCGTGGCCCGCAAGGACCTGAAGCCCACCCTGGCCAAGCTCTTCGGCTTCTTCCTTAGCTAAGCCTATGATCGCCAGGCCATTCCACAGTGCCAATGGGCAAAGGGCAAGGCAGCAGGCCAGAGGCATAAGGGATACTGGCCCACCAGACGCCGGGGATCCATAAGTTCCTATCTTCGCGGCCTGTTAACAACGACCATGTACCTGACGAACGAGGCCAAGGAGGCCATCTTCACCGAGCACGGAGGCAACGCCAAGAACACCGGTGGTGCCGAAAGCCAGATCGCGCTGTTCACCCAGCGGATCGACCACCTCACCGAACACCTCAAGCGGAACAAGAAGGACCACGGCACCGAGAAGGCGCTGATGGCCATGGTGGGCAAGCGCAAGCAGCTGCTGGGCTACCTGAAGAAGTACGACATCGAACGCTACCGGGCCATCATCGGCAAGCTCGGTCTGCGCAAATAAGCCATGGGGAACGCCGCCACAGCGGCCATACCTGCGGGCACATCCTGATCGAATAAGGGGGCGATCGTGATAGCACGATCGCCCTTTTTCATAACCCCGCCGCGGGAGGCCCGCTGCGGAAGACACAGTAGAAGAGAGGACAAACGAAGACAGAACAAGAAGATGAGACCAGAAGGAACCAAGAGAACGATCGACCTGGGCGATGGAAAGGCCATCACCATCGAGACCGGCGTACTGGCCAAACAGGCCGACGGCGCCGTGACGGTGCGCCTGGGCGATACCATTCTGCTCGCCACGGTGGTGAGCACCAAAGAAGCCCGCGAGGGCATCGACTTCCTCCCCCTGACGGTGGAGTACCGCGAGAAATTCAGCGCCGCCGGCCGTTTCCCGGGCGGCTTCTTCAAGCGTGAAGCGAGACCCAGCGACCACGAGGTGCTCACCAGCCGCCTGGTGGACCGCGCCATCAGGCCGCTCTTCCCAGATGACTACCATGGCGACACCCAGGTGATGATCTCCCTGATGAGCGCCGACAAGAAGAACCCCAGCGATGCCATCGCCTGCCTGGCCGCAGCGGCCGCCCTGGCCGTGAGCAACATTCCCTTCGCAGGCCCGGTGAGCGAAGTGCGCGTGGCCCGCATCGGCGGAAGGTTCGTGGTCAACCCCCGCGTGGAAGAGATGGCCGAGGCCGACATGGACCTGATCGTGGCCGGCACCGATCGCGACATCCTCATGGTGGAGGGTGAGATGAAGGAGGTGCAGGAGGCCGACATGATCGAGGCCATCAAGGTCGCCCATGAAGCCATCAAGGTGCATTGCGCGGTGCTGAAAGAACTCGGCGCGGCCGTGCCCAAGAGCCAGGTGAAGCGCACCTATGAGCACGAGAACAAGAACCCCGATCTCGAGAAAAAGATCCACGACTTCTGCTACCAGCGCTACTACGACCTGGCGATGGTGCCCAGCAGCAAGGACGAGCGCCACGAGAAGTTCGGCACCGTGAAGGAGGAATGCCTGGCCACCCTCAGTGAGGAGGAGCTGGCGGACAAGGCGATGCTCGCCCGCTATTTCAAGAAGACCCAGAAAGCGGCCGTGCGCAATGTGGTGCTGGACCACCAGAAGCGGCTCGATGGACGCCGGACCGACGAGATCCGCCCGATCTGGAGCGAAGTGGACGTCCTGCCCGGCACGCACGGCAGCGCCATCTTCACCCGGGGCGAGACCCAGGCCATCAACCTGCTCACGCTGGGCAGTTCCATGGACGAGCAGACCATCGATCTGGCCACGAAGAAGGGCAGCGAGAACTTCATGCTGCACTACAACTTCCCCAGCTTCAGCACCGGCGAGGTACGCCCCATCCGGGGACCCGGCCGGCGAGAGGTGGGCCATGGCAACCTGGCCCTGCGCGCGCTGAAGCCCGTCATCCCCGGTTTGCCGGAGAACCCCTACACCATCCGCCTGAATTGCGACATCCTGGAGAGCAACGGATCCAGTTCCATGGCCACCGTGTGCAGCGGCACCCTGGCCCTGATGGACGCCGGTGTGAAGATCAAGGCCCCGGTGAGCGGCATCGCCATGGGCATGATCAGCGACGGCAAGCGCCACGCGATCCTCAGCGACATCCTGGGCGACGAGGACTTTCTCGGCGACATGGACTTCAAGATCTGTGGCACCGCCAAGGGCATCACCGCCACGCAGATGGACATGAAGGTGGACGGTCTGCCGTACGAGGTGCTGGCCCAGGCATTGGAACAGGCTCGCGTAGGCCGCCTGCACATCCTGGGCGAGATGCTCAAGACCTTGGACAAGCCGCGTGAGGACTACAAGCCGCACGCCCCACGGATCATCACCATCGAGATCCCCAAGGAAAGCATCGGCGCGGTGATCGGTCCCGGTGGCCGTGTGATCCAGGAGATCCAGGCCGAGACCGGCGCGCACATCAGCATCGACGAGGTGGATGGCCGCGGCGTGGTGGAGATCATGAGCGAGAACAAGGCGAGCATCGACGCCGCTCTGGCCCGTGTGAACGCCATCGCCAACCCGCCCCAGGCCGAAGTGGGCGCCAACTACAAAGGCAAGGTGAAGACCATCATGCCCTATGGCGCCTTCGTGGAAGTGATGCCCGGCGTGGATGGCCTGCTGCATGTCAGCGAGCTGGAATGGCGCCGCATCGACCGTGTGGAGGACGTGTTGAAGGAGGGCGACGTGATCGAATTCCAGGTCACCGGCAAGGATCCGCGCAGTGGCAAACTGAAGCTGAGCCGCCGAGTGCTGCTGCCCAAGCCCGAGGGCTGGGTGGACCGCCCGGAGGGTGGCAACGGCGAACGCCGTGAGCGCCGCGACCGGGACGACCGTCCGCGCCGCCCCATGCGCGACCGCGGTCCGGAACAGAACTGATCCGGGCACATCGCCGGAAAACCTTGCGCGAGCCGCCCCCAACAGGGCGGCTCGCCGCGTTGGATGCCGCGCCGTTCCCCGGCCCGCCGTGCCGCGCAAGGGATGCGGGTAACCTTGACCATGACCTGGCGTTCAAGGCCCTGCACTTCGCAAAACACAACAGCTCGGCATGGCAAGGATGAGGCAGTTGAAGATCACCAAGCAGGTGACGAACCGGGACACGCCGTCCCTGGACAAGTATCTCCAGGAGATCGGCAAGGTGAAACTCATCACCGCCCAGGAGGAGGTGGAGCTGGCCCGGCGCATCAAGCAAGGTGACACCGGAGCGCTGGAACAACTGGCCAAGGCCAACCTGCGCTTCGTGGTGAGCGTGGCCAAACAATACCAAGGCCAGGGCCTCAGCCTGCCCGACCTCATCAGCGAAGGGAACCTCGGACTGATCAAGGCCGCGAGCCGCTTCGATGAGACGCGCGGCTTCAAGTTCATCAGCTACGCCGTGTGGTGGATCCGCCAGCAGATCCTGCAGAGTCTCGCCGAACAAGCGCGCATCGTGCGCCTGCCACTCAACAAGATCGGCTCCATCAACAAGATCAACAAGGCTTTCGCCAAACTGGAGCAGGAGCATGAGCGCCCCCCGACCGCGCATGAGTTGGCCGAAGTGCTGGAGATGACCCTGGAGGAGGTGAAGACCAGCCTGAACAATACCGGTCGCCATGTGAGCATGGACGCCCCCCTTCGCGATGGGGACGACAGCGGCACCATGATGGACGTGATGCACAACGACGACATCCCCAATCCGGTGGACAGTCTCATGAGCGACAGTCTGCGCACGGAGATCGAGCGTTCGCTGTCCGTGCTGGCCGGCCGGGAATCCGATGTGATCCGGCTGTACTTCGGACTCAACGGCAACCAACCGCACACCCTGGAAGAGATCGGCCAGAAGTTCGACCTCACCAGGGAACGTGTCCGCCAGATCAAGGAGAAGGCCATCCGCCGCATGAAGCACACCAGCCGCAGCGGGGTTCTGAAGGCCTATCTGGGTTGATGATGGCCGGAGGTTGATCAGCCCGCCGTATCTACCGCAGGGAGGCTGCCGGCAGGCAGGTTGAGGGTTGGAAGCTCGGTGAGCGGCTACCTTCGCCAAGCATGCCACACCTGCTCGCCCCTTCCCTGCTGTCCGCAGACTTCGCGGAACTGCGCAAGGCCGTTGATCTCATTGAGGAAGGCCCTGCGGCCTGGCACCACATCGACGTGATGGACGGGGTCTTCGTGCCCAACATCAGCTTCGGCCTGCCGGTGATCAAGAGCATCCGCCGCCACGCGAAGAAGCCCTTCGATGTGCACCTGATGATCGTGCGTCCCGACCAGTACATCAACGCCTTCCGCGATGCGGGAGCCGACCACCTGACCGTTCACTACGAGGCCTGCCCGCATCTGCATCGCAGCATCCAGGCCATCAAGGCCGCAGGCATGAAGGCCGGTGTGGCGATCAACCCGCACACCCGGGTGGACCTGTTGGAGGATGTGCTCGCCGACATCGACATCGTGTGCTTGATGAGCGTGAACCCCGGCTTCGGTGGTCAGAAGTTCATCGAGCGCACCTATGCCAAGGTCGAGACGCTGGTGGCGCTGCGCGAGAAGACCGGCTCCAAGGCCTTGATCGAGATCGACGGCGGTGTGGGTGAGGACAATGCGAAGCAGCTGGCCGCCACCGGAGCCGATGTGCTGGTGGCGGGGAACAGTGTGTTCGGTGCCACGGAACCGACAGCGGCCATGGCACGGCTGGCGGGCTGACAAGCACAGGACCCCCTATGCGAAAGGGCCGCTCCCTTGCGGGAGCGGCCCTTTGCTATGCCTTGTTTCGAGGGATCGCGTCCCTCGAAACTACGGCTGCACCACCAGCCGCTTCACGTGCTGCTGCTCCCCGGCGATGATCGACACCAGGTAGGTGCCGGCGGCGATGCCACCGAGGTCGAAGTTGGTGTAGAGATGTCCGCCTTGGGTGGCGATCTCGCGTGCCATCACGCGTTGGCCGCTCAGGTCGTAGAGGTCCACGGCCACGGCGCCCACCTCGGCGGCCAGCTCATCCAGGGTGATCCACACTTGCTGGCCGTTGTTGGGGTTGGGCCAGAGGGCCAGGTTGCTGGCGGCCTCGCCTTCCAGGGCCAGGTTCTCGTTGCCCGGCGCGGCGCTGGGCACGATGGTCACCTGACAGGTCCAGCCCCATTCGCACCACGTGCCGCCATTGTCCTTGCTGGCGCGCACACGCACCTGGTAGCTGCTGCCGGTCTGCATGGCGGGCTGGCTGCTCCAGTTCAGGTGGCGCTGCACGCCGGTGGTCTCCAGAATGGCCGTATACGTCTCGTTCGCATTGGTGAACTCCCACTGGTAGCGGTTGGCACCGGCCACCGGGCGGCAGAAAATGCGGTTGGCCAATTGGTTGGGCCCGCCCCAGATGCGGTCCACGCCGCAGCTGAAGTTGGGGTTGCCAGGAATGTCGTTCAAGCCCGTGGGGTGGCACTGGGCCAGCACCGGATCGAGCACCACGCGGCAGGCGGGGCCGTACTCACCAATCGGGTTGCCGGCCACCACGCCGCGGATACGCACGTTGTAGAGCACCCCGTTCTGCAGGTGGCTGGCGGCCGCCCAGTTGTTGAGCTTGATGTGGCAGGCGCGCACCGCGTTGTTGGGCGCGAAGCCATCACTCACGGTGTGCACGCGCGTCTTGCGGAAGCTGAGGCCACCGTTGGGGTCGTAGAACCAGAACTCGTAGCCGCTGGTGCTGGCATATGGACCGCCGAACTCGGCGCTCACCGTGGCGTTCTCGCTCGCCACCAGGTAGTCGCCGCTCTTCCACCAGTAGCGGTCGCAGCTGGTGTAGATGGGCTCATCGCTGCCGATGAAGCCATTGGTGATGCAGAAGCCCTCGTTGTTGCTGATGCCGCTGTCGCCACCGGGACCCAGCACCAGGTTGCCCCGGTTGTCGATGATGCGCAGGTTGCCGTAGGCGCTGGAAACATTGGCGGAATCCAGCACCAGGCGATAGCCGCCGGAGACCACGTTGCCGCCGCTATTGGTCACGCGCAGGTAGTAGCAGCCATCGGGCACGCAGGTGGTGGCGCTGCCGGCGCCGGGGCCAAAGCCGCCGGTCTGCACGGCGATGTTCGTAGACTGCTCGTAGATGGTCCACACCACATCCTGGTAGTTGGTGGTCTGGTCGTAGGCGATGTAGAGGTCGGCGGTGCAAGGCTCACCTGCACAAATGCAATCACCACCCAGCACATCGAGCACCGTATCCGGGTAGCCATCGTCGCAGGGGTCGCCCACCTCGCCGAAGACCAACGGGCAGCTGTCCACACAATCCGGAATACCGTCGCCATCACCATCGGTGAGGTCGATCGATACCGTCACATCGTCGGAAGTCGTGCAACCGCTGGGGTGGGTCACGGTAAGCGTGAAGGTGATGTCCTCATCGATCTGCACGCCGGTGGGGTTCTGTGCACCGCTGCTGAAGCCCGCCGGATCGGAGGTCCAACTGTAGGCCGGAATAGCTGCGCCGCTGACGGACACGTTGTCGATCGCCCAGCCACCATTGCCAAAAGTCTGCCTGTACCGGAACTTCAGATACAGCGTGGGCTCGCCGACATAGGCGTTCAAACTCAGCACCTGGTTGAAGAAATTGGTGCGGGAACCGATGCTGGTATTGGGGTAATTGGCGACCGTGGTCCAAGCCGAGCCATCGGTAGAAACTTCGACACGTCCGAATCCATTGAAGTCGAAGATCTCCAGGAAATGGAAGAAGGACAGGCTCGCGGTACTGACTCCCAGGGTACTGAACGGGGGACTGATCAACTCCACGTCGGCCGTACCCGAACCACCTTGAAGCGTTCGGCTGGCAAGGAAGAATTGCGAGGCATCATTGCTGTTGATGGCCCCTGACCAACCCCCACCGGGATTGTATCCGTTTGGCCGCAGGGTCCAATCCGCGCCATTGGGAGGAGAACCGCCTGAGGAATTGTTCACGTTCGTCCAAGAGCTGGTGGGCGCGTTGAATCCTTCATTCAGCGGAAAATGCGGCGGCAACGTGGAAACCGCGCCAAAGAGGTCGACCTCATCACCCGCGCAAACAGCCAGTTCGCTCGCATCGGCGGTGACGCCTGAAGGCGCGGGCAGAATGGACACCACCACCGCAGGACTGGTGCCCGGGCAGCCGTTGGTGGTGACCGTCACGGTGTAAGAGCCCGCCGCACTGGCCACGATGCTGGGATCGGTGCTGCCACCGGGCACCCACAAGTAGCTGTCGCCCGCAATGGAGGATGAGAGCGTGACACTGCCACCGGGGCAGAAGCTCACAGGACCACCGGCATTGACAGTCGGCGCGGGTGTGGGATATACGGTCACCTCCACTTCGTTGGAGAAGCTGTCGCCATCCGGTATGGTCTCGTTCACACAGCGCGCACGAAGCACGAAGTAGTAGGTACCCGGTGCCAAAGCGCTGGAAGAGAAATTCAATGTGGTGGCACCGGTGCCTGTGGCGTTGCTGTAAGGCCCGCCGGTCACGTTGGAGACCATCCACTGGTACACGATGCCCGAGTCGGTATTGACCGCATCGCTCTCCAGCACGGCGCTCTCGCCATCGCACAACTCGGTGTCCAAGGCCGATGCGGTGCCCGCATCGGGCAGGCCACTGCACGGGCTGCCTGCGGAGAAGTTCCCCGCGTCGGCACCGATGTCAACCGGTGTGGTCAGCGGATCGGTGCGGTCGTCACCGTCGAAGTCCACGGCCACCGCCGCGATCAACACGCCCGTAGCGTCCACCGGAGAACCGGATGCGGGCTGGATGTGCAGGTCCACCGCGCCAACACCGGTGGCGGGTCCCTCGGGCGCGATGAAGAGCGGGTCAGAGGAGAAGCTGTTCTGGTCCTTGGTCGCCGGGGCGAAGCTGGCCTGCCAGGCGGCCAGGTCGATGCGGTTGGCGCCATTGTTCCCCAACACACCGCCCGTGCCAGTAACCCGCAAGCAGTTGTGGTCGCTGGTGAGGTTGGTGTTCATGTTGGTCGAGTTCACCCGGATGGCCAAATGCGAACCCGACCCGGAACCATTGGACCGTGCGTTCCATAGGATGTTGTTCCTGATATCACGGGTGACCGTCACATTACTGAAAAGCGCCCACGTATTGTTGGTGCCGACCACACCGGCTCCTCCGATGTACACGCTATTGTGCCAGATGGTATTCGTACCACCATTCTCGTAGATCCCATTGATGAAGATCGAGGGTGTGATGGAGGCTCCGTCAGCATCGATCCCAAGCCGCACCATGTTGTTGCGGATCGACGCGCCGCCTGAGCCGATATAGATCCCATTCATCGTACCACCACCGCTGCCAAGCCGGAGCGAATGGATGAAGTTGCCCTCCACCACGTTCGTGGCGGAAACCACGGCCTCGAAGTTGATCCCGGTCGCCGAGATACCTCCGAGCGCGTTCGTGTTGCTCAAGGAATGGATCGTGTTCCCTCTGATGACCCTGGTGCCCGTATTGTTCTGACATACGATACCCCCGACAGAGACCGTACTATTCGCTCCGGTCCCATTGGCGGCTGTCAGGTTCCGTATCAGGTTGTTCTCCGCCGTGAGGTTCGCATCGAAGAACATGATGCCTTGCACCTGCGTGGCCGTATTGGTGGTGGTGCTGCGGATGGAGTTGGCCACCGTGCCGCCGATGGTATTGCCATTGCAGGTCCAGTTGGTGCCCGCAGCATTGTTCGCCCGCATGCCATAAAAGCGGGAAGCGGCGACACCCGTGCCACCCACAGTGATGCCACCGATCTGGTTGCCGTTGGTGTTCAGCGTACCCGCCCCGTTCTTGTGGATGGCGTTCACATCGGCGTTTGAGCCACTGGAGGTGGTGAAGGTGATGGCGTCCAAGGCGGACTGGCTGCCGATGGTGTTGTTGTTGATGTTGATGGCGCCGACGTTGCTGCCGATGAGGCGCACAGGCACCGATGCGGCCAATGTCCCGTTCATGGCTCCGCTCAAAGCGATGGCGGTGATGGTATTGCCCGTGACGTTGGAAGGGAGGACAGAGGCGGTGTTCAGGAAGATGGGCACGAAGGTGGACCCGCCGATACCACTGAAGGTGTATGTACCCGTGCCCGTGGATGAGGCGTAGCCGATGGTGTTGCCGGTCACCTGGAAGCCATTGCCGTTGGCGTTGGCGATCCAGATGGACGAATGCTGGCTGCTGCTGGTGAGACTGCGTGCGGCGGTCTGGTAGAAGCGGTTGTTGCTGATGGTAAGCTCGGTGGTGCCGTCGTTGGAGCTGACATAGACGCCCGCGCTCGGACCCGCGCCGAGGAAGAAATCGTAGATGCTGCAGTTGTCGATGACGTTGCCGCTGCTGCGCAAGGCTTCGGAACCGCTGCTGCCTCCGAAGTGGAAGGCCTTCACCGGCAGGTTGCTGCCCGCCGGGCCCACATCGCAGAAGCTGATGGTGTTGTTGTCGCAGCCTGTGGCGATCGCCCCTGCGCCGAAGAATACCACGCCACCATTGGTGGTGATGGCGCTGTTGCTGAACGATCCCAAAAGCGTACAACGCGTGACCAGGTTGTTCACCGCGTCCGCGATGAATTGGATGGTGCAGGTGCCGCTGGTGGTGCCGTTGTTGGTGTTGGAGATCGTGAGCGAATTGCCGCCGGTGTTCAGGCCATCGATGGTCACGTTGTCGGCGCCATTCAAGTTGATGAGCGGTGCGGCCAGGTTGCCGGTGATGGTGCGCGATGCACCACCACTGGGCTGGACGGTGAGTGTGGTCCAGGCGCCCTGGTTCAGTACGGCGGTGCCCGTCTCGGTGGTGTTGCCCGTGATCTCCACGAGGATGTTGGCGCCGCCTTGCCCACCACCATTGATGGCAGCGAACGTGGTGGTGCATGTGGTGTGGAACACGCAGGCCGAGAACATCCCGGACGCATTGATCCAATCCGTGATCCAGCAAATGGACCAGGACTTCAACGCGGAGAATCCGGACCTCGCCTCGGTGCGCCCCGCCTTCGTCAATATGATCGGCAACCCGGACATCAGGTTCTGCCTGGCGCAGGTGGACCCTTGGGGCGATCCCACCAACGGCATCACGCGCACCTTCACCACGGCCACCTGGTTCGACCCCAACTGGCAACCACACGCCATGAAGTCGCCTCCGCTGGGCATCAGCGCGTGGGATCCCTCCAAGTACCTGAACATCTGGGTGTGCGACATCAACGGCGGTTCCTGGGGCATCGTGAGCGGCTACACCTACCTGCCCACAGGCGGCATGGCGGGCAGCCCCAACGACGGCCTGGTGATCGACTACCAGCACGGCATGACGCTCACCACACGCACCGCCACGCATGAGGCGGGCCACTATTTCGGCCTTCGCCACACCTTCGACGGCAACAGTTGTTTCAGTGACGACGGCATCGCCGATACGCCCAATACCGATTCCCCGACCTGGAGCTGCGGGAATAGCAACCTGCAGAAATGCGGCACCTTGACACAATTCGAGAACTTCCTCGATTATGCGCCCTGCCTCAGCATGTTCACCACACAACAATGTACCTACATGAACGGGGTACTGAATGGCCTTCGGGCGAGCCTGCTGACCGCCACGGGATGCGGCCTGTCCACCGCCATGCCCGAGCATGGCACGCCTGGGATCCGCATATTCCCGAACCCCACCCAAGACCTATTGGTGGTGGAAGGACTAGGCCCGGGTACGGTCCATCTGAATTACTACGATGCCTTGGGGCGCTCCGTCATGAAGGAACTGGCCACTGGGCCGGTGCATCGGTCGGACCTGACCAACCTCCCTGCGGGTGGGTATCTGCTGTCGATCCTGGAGCAGGACCGCAGGGTGGTCATGCCGCTGATCGTCAGTGATCGATAATTCGGTGGGGTCGATGCCCTTGGTATGGGCCGGGGTCCCGACCGGTGTAACCCCGGAGGGCCCATTCACGTTCGAGCGCGTGCGAAACAGAGATCCCCGCACATGCGCCGCACCCATGGCCTTCTCCTGCTGACCATTCTCTCCCTATCCATCAGCCGCCTGATGGCACAGGGTTCCGGCTTGGGCATCAAGGGTGGCCCCCTGATGAGCACCACACGTTCCGAAGTGATCGAGAACTTCCCCCTGCCCGGGGCCGTCATGGGCCTCTACGCGCCGATCAGCGTCGGACCCGGACTGGAACTCCAGCCCGAACTGTTGGTGGCGGCGATGGGTTCCGGTTACCGCAAACCAAAGGGCGACCCCGTGATCGACCGCACCATCTACATCCAGGGCCCCCTTTCACTGAAATGGTACACCGGCAACGGATTCAACCTGCAGGGGGGCGTCCAGGCCGGCAAGCTGCTCTTCGCCATGGAACGCCAGGGTGCGGGCGAATGGGAGGATGTCAGCCAGCGCTTCAACAACATCGATGTGGGCTTCAACGGCGGCATGGGCGTGGACTTCCGCTCCGGGGTGGACCTCACCCTGCGCTATTACAGCGGCATGACGCCCGTGCTCGAAGCCGACGATGCCCTGTTCCCCCGGAACCGCAGCCTGCAGTTCACGCTGGGCTACCGCGTGGTGCAATTCAGCAAGGCGACGCGCCGGCGACGCTGACCGCCTCGCGCCACCGGCTATCTTTGCCGCACATGGCGCAGACCCCTGTGATCGCGCTCCTCGGTGGTGGCCAGTTGGGCCGCATGTTCATCGAGAACGCCCTGCGCTACGATGCCCGGGTGCATGTGCTCGACCCCGATCCCCATGCGCCTTGTGCCGGGATCGCCCACCGCTTCACCTGTGGATCCTTCAACGATCGCGATACCGTCCTGGCCTTCGCGACCGACGCGGACGTGGTGGGCATCGAGATCGAGCATGTGAGCGTGGAGGCCTTGGAGGACCTGAAGCGGCAAGGCAAGCGCGTCATCCCTGACCCCGCCGTATTGCGGACCATCCAGGACAAGGGCCTACAAAAGACCTTCTATGCTGATCACGGACTGCCCACTTCACCATTCGCCTTGGTCGATGGTCCGGAAGGGATCGCCGCGCACACCGAGCTGCTGCCCGGCTTCCTCAAGGCGCGTACCGGTGGCTACGACGGCCGGGGTGTGATGCGCATCGATGGCGCCGCCGATGCGGCGAAGGCCTTTCCCGGACCTGCCGTTCTGGAGCAACGAGTGGATATCGCCATGGAACTGGCGGTGATCGTAGTGCGGTCGCACCTGGGCGTGCAGGTCTCCTACGATCCGGTGGAGATGGTCTTCGATCCGCGTTACAACCTGGTGGACCATTTGCGTGCGCCGGCCAGGATCGATGCGCATGTGGAACACGAAGCACGCGGGCTGGCCATGCGCGTGGCCGAGGCCTTCGGCGAACCGGGCATCTACGCCGTGGAGATGTTCCTCACCGCCGCCGGCGCCTTGCTCGTGAACGAGACCGCGCCACGCGCGCACAACAGCGGGCACCACACCATCGAGGCCTGCGCCAGCTCGCAATTCGACCAATTGTTGCGTCTCTATCTGGAGCAGCCATTGGGGGATACCGACCTCCGTGGCCATGCCGCCATGGTCAACCTGGTCGGCGAAGGCGGTACTGGTGCACCCTGGTTGAAAGGCCTGGACGACGTGCTCCATCTGCCCGCCGCCTTCGTGCACCTCTATGGCAAGTACGAGACACGCACGGGCCGGAAAATGGGCCACGTGACCGTGATGGCGGCCGATCACCCAGGACTGGACCAGGCCATCGCGGTGACGCGCACACATTGCCGCGTGGTGCCGCAGAAAGAGGAACCGCAACCCACCACCAACTAAAGCAGCGAACATGGTAGGGATCATCATGGGCAGCCGCAGCGATCTGGAGATCATGCGCGAGGCCGCGGACACGATGAAGGAATTCGGTGTGGCGCACGAACTCACCGTGGTGAGCGCGCACCGCACGCCCGATCGGATGTTCGCCTATGCGAAGGGCGCGGCGGACCGCGGCATCAAGGTGATCATCGCCGGGGCAGGAGGCGCCGCCCACCTGCCCGGCATGGTGGCTTCGCTCACCACGCTGCCCGTGATCGGCGTGCCCATCAAGAGCCGCAACTCCATCGATGGATGGGATTCGCTGCTGAGCATCGTGCAAATGCCCAATGGCGTGCCTGTGGCCACCGTAGCCGTGAACGGTGCACGCAACGCCGGTCTGCTCGCTGTGCAGATCCTGGCCATTTCGGACGACAAGCTCGCCGAGCGTCTCGCCGCCTTCAAGGGCGAGCAGGAGGACAAGGTGCGCGATGGCATAGCCGCACTGCGCCAGCACTATCCCAACGACTTCGACAAGTAGCGCCCCGCGGGTCGATCCGGTCAAGGCAGGATGACCAGGATGGACGATCGCGGCCTGATCCAGGTCCAGAGCTCATCCAGATCGGCATTGCGCATGGCGATGCAGCCGAAGGTCCAGTCGTGCCCCATGCCGATCCAATGGTCCATGCCCTCAGGCACGCCATGGATGCCGATCTCCCCGCCGATGGCCGCGTTCGCCGGGATAAGCCCATCGCGCTTGCGCTGCCGGAAGCGGCGCCAGCTCTCCTCGTTCGGGTAGTCGATCCAGGCGAACTTGTGCCACTCGCGGTGCGGGTACTTGTCGCGAAAAGTGAAGGTCCCTTCCGGTGTGCATCGATCGCCCTGCATGGACTTGTCGCCCACGGGCGCTTCACCCAACACGCAGGGGTAGCGCTTCAGCGTGTCGCCTGATGCGACGACCATCAACAGGCGCGCGGCCTTGCGCACCACCAGCCGCACGCTGTCGTCCGGAATGGCGCGCTCCTCGATGATGGTCCGCAGGTCCCGATCGACCTTGTCCGGTATATGGGCACGATCCCCGGCGTGCATGATAACGGCTGGCGGCTGCTGACAGGCGGCCAGCAGATGGACACTGAACAATGCCTGGTAGAACATCCGTCGCATGATCCCGCAATGCCTGGCGCGTGACCGGGTAACGCCTGGCCACCGCTATTACGTGTGTTCACCGGTGCGCACCGAAGCCATAGCGCAGCCATACCGAGAGGTCCAGTCCTCGCGCATCGGCGAAGTAGCGGAAGCGGTCCAGGTAGTCGCGGTAGGAGGTATTGAGCAGGTTGTTGCCTTGCACGCCCATGCGCAACTCGTTCCTCCCCACCGCTTTCGCCGCCGACAGGGACAAGCCGAGCAGGTGATAGGCCTCCGGCGCATCCATGAAGTCCAGGCCTGGCGGGACGCGTGACTGCCTCGCCACCATGGTGCTGGTTATCGCGGCCTCCACCCCGCGCCATGTGCCCAGTGTCGGTCGTCGCCAGAGCAGCGCGTTCTCCATGCGATCGGCGGGCATCTGGAAGAGCCACTCGCCCTGGGTGATGTCGCGGCCGCGCACGATGCTTCCGCGTGTGCGCCATGCGAGGTCCTGCACCAGCCGGTACTCCAGGGAAAGGTCCATGCCATTGAGCACGACGTCGGTGGCCACATGGTCGAACACGGGGAACGCCCCGCGGATGGTGAGCTCGAAACCCGCAGGACGCAGGTAGATGTAGCCGGCCACACGATCGTGGTACAAGGTGACCTGGGTGTGCAAACGATCGTGGAAAGCGTACGCATCGATGTCGAAAGCGGCCTTGAGGGATCGTTCGCTCGTGAGCCGCGGGTCGCCACGCTCGATGGCGGCGGCTCCATGATGGAGGCCTTCGCTGTACAACTCGCTCACATGCGGAGGCCTGAACGCCGAGCTGATGTTGAGCCGCAGCGCGAGACTGTCGCGTGGAGACCAGGTGCCCCCAACGCTGAGCGCGTGGTTCAAGAAATCGTGCTCGCTGACGATATACTCGTTCGCCAGGTTGAAACGACCCACGCGAAGGCCGGTACCCTCCAGGCGAGCCCCGGCCTCCAGCTCCAATCCTTCATTCACCGGGAAATGCTCCAGCACGAAGACCCCGCCGCTCTGTTTGGCGTAGTTGGGGATCAGTGGCCGGATGCCGGTGCCCGGCATGTTGTAGTTCGCCTGGTAGATGCCGCTGACGCCCACCTTGCCATGCACATGCGGCCCCAGCCAGTGGTTCACCACGGCATCGGCGGTGTGGGTGAGCAGGAAGAGATCCAATGCGGGGCGCTCGTTGCGGCCGGCGCGCCGGTTGTCGTACTCCTGGCGGTCGTCGGTCTGGTAGGCATAGGTGAGCACCAGCATGTCGCGTTCGCTGAGCCGGTAGCGGCCCTCGGTCTTCAGCAGGTGGTGCATCACCGTTTGACGTGGAGGCAGGATGTCGTACCCGAAAGGTGCCTGGTACCATGGCACACCGCTGCTGATGGCGTTCTGCAGGTCGGTGAGGTTACCGATGTGCGCAGCACGCAACACACCCATTTCGCGGGCGAACAGGCTGTAGTAGACCGATCCGCCACCCCAGTGACGATGCAGCCCCACGGCCACCGAGGCACCCGCTTCGCGCAGCCCGGTATTGCTGAGGACATGGCCTGGTGCTTCCGAATCGCCCAACCGACGGCCCGATCCCTGCACACGCCAGCCGAGACCGGGTACGCTGCGCACGCCGCCCTGGAGCATGCCATGGACGCCGCCACCGCGTCCATTCCACATGCCCACCGATCGCAATTCACCGCCCACACCCGCCGTGCGCGGCAGCTCCACCGGTTCGGTGATGATCACCCCACCGATCGCGTCGGCACCATATTGCACGGATGCCGCTCCCTTCACCACGGTGACGCGATCGCTGCTGAAGGGGTCCAGGTTGGGCGCGTGGTCGTTGCCCCATTGCTGGTCCTCCTGCCGCACGCCCTGGTTGAGAATGAGCACCCGGTTGCCCGAGTGGCCATGGATCACAGGCTTGCCGATGGTGGGACCCGAAGTGAGCATGTTCACGCCTGGCAGGGTGGCGATCACTGTGGCGAGGTCCCGTCCAGCGGCCTTCTCCATGGCATTCTTGTCCAATTCGCCCTGCGCCAGGCCCACATTCTCATCGGGCCGCTTGCGTATCACCTCCAACTCGCGCAACTCCTCATGATGGTGCTCCAGCTTGAAGTTCGCCACCATGTCACGGTCCATGGTGATGCGCCGCTCCACCGGTTCGCAACCCAAGTGTGTGACACGCACCACGTGCGTGCCCGGGCATATCCCGGTGACACGGTAGTTGCCATGCTCATCGGTGATACCACCCTTGCCGGATCCGGGCAGGAAGACCTCGGCATACGAAAGCGGGGTGCGGTCGTGCTCGTCGAAGACGTTGCCGGAAAGGACCAGGGTACAACTGGGATCCTGGGCCTGGGTGGGGAACGATAGCGAGCAGCACAGCACCGGGACGATCCATCCCACTGGGAAACGCTTCACCGGCCACACGCCGCGAAATTACAGAGGTTCAGCCTTCATGCAACCGGGTTGCAGAAATCACCGAGGAGAAGATGCGACCAAGGGCTATTTTCGGCACTCCTGGCGACCGATCGTCCAAGTCATCCACCATGTCCGCCACAACATCCTCCGCAGCTTCCCGCCATGTGGGTGTCTTCACCTCCGGCGGTGACAGCCCCGGCATGAATGCGGCCATCCGGGCCGTGGTGCGTACCGCGATCCATTCGGGATGGCAGGTCTCCGGCATCGAAGGCGGATACGACGGTCTGGTGCAGGGCCGCTTCCGTCCGCTGGGCCCGCGCGATGTGAGCAACATCATCCAACGCGGCGGCACCATCCTGCGGTCCGCGAGGAGCGAGGACTTCCGCACGAAGGAAGGCCGCGCCAAAGCGGCAGCGAATCTGGTTGGGCAGGGCATCGATGCGTTGGTGGCCATCGGTGGCGATGGCACATTCGCCGGGGCACGCGTGCTGCATGAAGAACACGGGACGCACGTGGTGGGACTACCGGGCACGATCGACAACGATCTGGCGGGAACGGACCACACCATCGGCTTTGACACGGCAGTGAACACGGCGGTGGAAGCCATCGACAAGATCCGCGACACGGCCTCCTCGCACGACCGGCTCTTCTTCGTGGAAGTGATGGGACGCGATACGGGCCACATCGCCATGGCCAGTGCGCTGGCGGCAGGGGCCGAGTATGCCATGGTGCCGGAGCAGTTGCAGGGCATCGACGAGCTGGTGCATACACTGGAAAGCGCGGCCTCCAGCAAGTCCTCGAGCATCGTGGTGGTGGCGGAAGGTGATGAGGAAGGCGGGGCCTTCGACATCGCCCGCAAGGTGAAGCAGCGCACCACGCACTTCGACATACGCGTGTCGGTGCTGGGCCATTTGCAGCGCGGCGGATCGCCCACCGTGAATGACAGGATACTGGCGAGCAGGTTGGGGGTGGCTGCCGTGGAGCATCTCGCGGCGGGCGGACACGGTACAATGGCGGGACTCGTCTGCGGCCAGGTCGTATTCACATCCTTCGCCGAAGCGATCGGCGGGAAGAAGCCTTTCGACCCCGACCTTTATCGTGTGTTGCACATCCTGGCGACTTGAAGACAACCAAGGGAACCGCGGATCGGTCATCCACTCCGAAGCACACCACATGGTGACACCCCGCACGCTGAAATTCCTGTTCACCTGGCATCTGGGTCTTCTTCTGGCCCCGGTGGCCGCACAACCCTGCATGCAGGGATGGGTCTTCACGGCATCGCCACCGGCCAATGGCGGCACTTATGGTTGTGGGGAAACGGTGACCTTCTGTTTCACGGTCACCTTTTGGAACTCCACGAACTCCAACTGGTTCCACGGTATCGTGGCCAATTTCGGACCCGGTTGGGACATGAGCACACTTGTGCCCGGACCACCGCCCCCCTCCTGCTCCGGCACCGGCACCTGGGGTTGGTACAACAGCGTACAGGGCACGGCAGGAACCAACATCGGCCCGCAGGGTCCGGGCTTTTTCTACAACTACAACATCCCGGCGGACGCCAACCCTGGCAACAACTTCGGGGATTTCTGCACCGGCGCTGTGAACTGGCAGTTCTGCTGGACCATCACCACGGTGAGCGGGCCGGCCTGTGTGAACGGCATCAATGCGAACGTGACGGTGAACACCTTCGGCGACAGTGAGACCGGATCATGGGGCAGCGCGGCCTGTGGCAACGATCCCATCCCCGTGCTGGCGGCCACCATCGCCGCCTGCCCGGTGAACGCCGGCACAGGTGGCCCACTCGCTTTGTGTTCCACCGCAGCGCCTGTTGGTCTCTTCGGCGTCCTCGGCGGCGCACCCACACCAGGTGGTATTTGGACGGGACCCGGGGGCGTGCCACACCCGGGCACCTTCGATCCCGCCACCGATCCGGCCGGGGCATATACCTACACCGTCACCAACGCGTCACCCGCCTGCACCGTGCAAGCCGTGATCAATGTGTCGGTGACACAACAGCCCAGCGCGGGCACGAATGGTTCGGTCACGGTCTGTTCTTCCGATCCGGTCATCGCCCTCCTCGGCCAGCTCGGTGGATCGCCCACCCCCGGGGGGTCGTGGACAGGTCCGGGTGGACAACCGTTCGGTGGCAATTTCAACCCCGCCACTGATGCGCAGGGGGTTTACACCTATACGGTGAACGCACCTCCCCCCTGCACAGCGGTCTCAGCCACTGTGAACGTTGCGGTGAACCCCGCGCCGAATGCCGGCACGAATGGAAGCGTCTCCTTCTGCAGCACGGGCTCTCCAGCGGATCTGGCGACCTATCTCGGCGGCAACCCGATGCCCGGTGGCAGTTGGACGGCCCCAGGTGGCGGTGCCTTCGGCGGCACCTACGATCCAGCGACCCATACGTCGGGTGTATACACCTACACGGTGACTGGCGTGGCACCATGCCCGGATGCCACCGCCGCGGTGACGGTGACCGAGAATGCGCAGCCTGACGCTGGCCTGGATGCCACTGCTTCCTTGTGCAGTTCCAGCGCGGCTGTGGTACTCACCTCGCTGTTGGGTGGAAGCCCGGATCCCGGTGGCACGTGGACCGGCCCTGGTGGTGGGCAGGTGCCCGGTACGCTCGATCCCGCGACGGCCGCTTCCGGCAACTACACCTACACGGTCAGCGCCGCGCCACCCTGCGTGAGCGCGCAGGCCACCTTGACCTTGACCATCGTGCCTCAGCCCAGTGCGGGCACGCCGGGCGCGATCACCTTGTGTGAGACCTCGGCACCCACGAACTTGTTCGGACAACTCGGTGGCAACCCCGCGCCGGGCGGCACATGGACAGCCCCTGGTGGTGGTGCCTTCGGCGGCACTTATGATCCTGCCATCCATGCGCCCGGCATCTACACCTACACGGTGACCGCGCCACCGCCCTGCGTCAATGCCACCGCCACAGTGACCGTGAACGAGACCGCACAACCCAACGCGGGCAGCAACGCCAGCGCATCCTTATGCAGTTCCGGTGCGCCCGTGGGACTCACCTCGCTGTTGGGTGGAAGCCCGGATCCCGGTGGCACGTGGACCGGCCCCGGGGGTGGGCAGGTGCCCGGCACACTCGATCCCGCGACGGCCGCTTCCGGCAACTACACCTACACGGTCAGCGCCGCGCCACCCTGCGTGAGCGCGCAGGCCACCTTGACCTTGACCATCGTGCCGCAGCCCAGTGCCGGTTCTCCCGGCGCGATCACGCTGTGTGAGAGTTCCCCACCGGCCAACCTCTTCGGACAACTCGGTGGCAACCCCGCGCCAGGCGGCACATGGACAGCCCCTGGTGGTGGTGCCTTCGGCGGCACTTATGATCCTGCCATCCATGCGCCCGGCATCTACACCTACACGGTGACCGCGCCACCGCCCTGCGTCAATGCCACCGCCACGGTGACCGTGACCGAGACCGCGCAACCCAACCCGGGCAGCAACGCCAGCGCATCCTTTTGCAGTTCCGGTGCGCCCGTGGGACTCACCTCGCTGTTGGGTGGAAGCCCGGATCCCGGTGGCACGTGGACCGGCCCCGGGGGTGGGCAGGTGCCCGGCACACTCGATCCCGCGACGGCCGCTTCCGGCAACTACACCTACACGGTCAGCGCCGCGCCACCCTGCGTGAGCGCGCAGGCCACCTTGACCTTGACCATCGTGCCGCAGCCCAGTGCCGGTTCTCCCGGCGCGATCACGCTGTGTGAGAGTTCCGCACCGGCCAATCTCTTCGGACAACTCGGTGGCAACCCCGCGCCGGGCGGCACATGGACAGCCCCTGGTGGCGGTGCCTTCGGCGGCACTTATGATCCCGCCATCCATGCGCCCGGCATCTACACCTACACGGTGACCGCGCCACCGCCCTGCGTCAATGCCACCGCCACAGTGACCGTGAACGAGACCGCACAACCCAACGCGGGCAGCAACGCCAGCGCATCCTTATGCAGTTCCGGTGCGCCCGTGGGACTCACCTCGCTGTTAGGTGGAAGCCCGGATCCCGGCGGCACATGGACCGGCCCAGGGGGTGCTCAAGTACCGGGCACCTTGGATCCTGGTTTAGCCGCAAGTGGTTCTTACACCTATACCATCCCCGCCGTACCACCTTGCCTTTCCGCAAGTGCCGTATTGACGATCAACATCGTGCAACCGCCCCAGGCGGGTATCGGTGGCCAGTTGTCGCTTTGCGAGAATGCGCCGGTAACGGACCCCTCCGGCTGGTTGGGCGGCACACCGGATCCCGGCGGAACATGGACCGATCCCCTGGGCCAGGTGGTGACCTCGGTCGATCCGGCCACGGCCATCGGTGGCAACTACACCTATACCGTGACCGGTACGCCCCCCTGCCCTTCCGCCCAAGCCGTGGTGGCCCTGACCATTGCCAGCCTGCCGAACGCCGGTCCTGATGGCGCCATCACCATTTGCGCCAATGGCGTCGCCACCGCGCTGAACAATGGTCTCGGCGCAGGAGCACAACCCGGCGGTTCCTGGACAGGACCCAATGGCCCAAGCTCCGGAGCCTTCGACCCCACTGCGGACACCCCTGGGGCATATGTGTACACGGTGAACGGCACCGGAGCATGCGCAGGCAACATTTCCACGGCCACGGTGGCCGTAGGCCTTTGGCCTGTGCCTGTGCCTTCGTTCATCGCGGCACCTTCCAGCGGTTGCGCGCCCCTCACGGTACAATTCATCAACACCACCCCTGGACCACTCCAATCGGCATTGTGGAGTTTTGGCAATGGCTTCAGCAATGCTTCCGTCCCCAGCACGTCACATGTCTATGGGTACGCAGGCGAATATGATGTCACGCTTCAAGTGACCGACGCGCACGGTTGCACCGGAACTGTCACCATCGCCGATGCGGTCGTGGTCTCCTCAGGCCCTCCGGCATTGTTCAGTGTGACCCCTTTGCGCGTGAGCACCGAGGATCCCACGGTGAGTGTGACGCATGGCCCGACCCCCGGCGTGGAATACACCTGGACCTTGGACGGTCAGCCCTTGACCGGAGGAGCCTCCTTCGCGTTGACCATCGCACCTGCGCTCGCAGGCACGTACGAGATCTGCCTGACCGCCACGAGCGCACTCGGCTGTACCAATGTATTCTGCGTGGAGGTCGTGGTGGAAGATGAACTCACACCGTACGTGCCCAACGCGTTCACACCCGACGGGGATGGTTTGAACGATGTGTTCATCCCCTCGGTGCTCGGCATCGATCCCGAACGGTACGACCTGATCATCTATGATCGTTGGGGCCACATCGTGTTCGAGACGCGCGAACACACGGTGGGTTGGAATGGCGGGTATCGCAACGAAGGCGAGATCCTGCCGCAGGGTGTCTACGTGTGGCACCTGATCGTGAGCGATGGGTACAGCCGGATCCAGCGCGACATGATGGGCACGGTGACCCTTCTGAAGTGACGATCCGGAGATCGGGACCCGGGGCCGTCACTGTTTCACGAACCGCGCCTGCGCCAGCGGACGTCCATCGGCATCCAGCACGGTGAGCAAGTAGACGCCCATGGCCAGGTGGCCCACATCGTGGCGGGTGGACAGCCCCGTTTCGGCGATCACGTTGCCCACGGCGTCATGCATCCGCATGTAGCGTGCCCCTGGGATGGCGCATCGTACGAACACATGGTCCACGGCGGGGTTCGGATGGAGCACTAGGCCGGCATCAGCGCCTGGCTCCAAGAGACCGGTGATCTGCTCACAGGCATCGCCGAGCCCATTGCCACTGCTGTCCGCTTGATCCGGGTTGTACACCCAGGGACAATTGTCGCAGGCATCGCCGATGCCATCGCCGTCGAAGTCGCCCTG
The DNA here is from genome assembly GCA_026129465.1 of Flavobacteriales bacterium. Classification (NCBI taxonomy): domain Bacteria; kingdom Pseudomonadati; phylum Bacteroidota; class Flavobacteriia; order Flavobacteriales; species Flavobacteriales bacterium. Next base: position 3,545,841 of record JAHCIA010000001.1, on the reverse strand, counting down.
CTCAGGGTCGAAGGCACCCGGACAGATGTCATCGCAATCGAGGATCCCGTCCCCATCCGCATCCGGGTTCGGGATGATGCCGGTGTTCCCTCCCGCGCAGTTCCCACAATCATCCACGAAGGCATTTCCAGCCACGATGCCGGCGCAATCCATGTTGACGGGGATGCCCAGGCATTGGCAGTTCGCCGTCCACGTGTCGTTGATCGTGTTCGGGTTGTTGTCGTTGCACGGCGACCCCGGCACCGCATTGCCACCGGGCACGCCCAAGCAGTCCAGCGGCTGACCCACACATTGGCAGTTCGCGTTCCAGGTATCGTTGCCCGTGTTCGGGTTGTTGTCGTTGCAAGCTGACCCCGGCACTGCACTGCCACCCGGCACGCCAAGACAGTCCGCAGGAAGAAGCGTTCCAACACACTCGCAGTTCGCCGTCCACGTGTCGTTGATCGTGTTCGGGTTGTTGTCGTTGCACGGCGATCCCGGCACCGCATTGCCTCCGGGCACGCCCAAGCAGTCCGCAGGAAGCAACGTTCCAACGCACTCACAGTTCGCCGTCCACGTGTCGTTGATCGTGTTCGGGTTGTTGTCATTGCAAGCTGATCCTGGCGCCGCGCTGCCGCCGGGCACGCCCAGGCAGTCCAGGGGCTGACCCACACATTGGCAGTTCGCGTTCCAGGTATCGTTGCCCGTGTTCGGGTTATTGTCGTTGCACGGCGATCCCGGCACCGCGTTGCCACCGGGCACGCCCAGGCAATCCAGCGGCTGACCCAAGCACTGGCAGTTCGCGTTCCAGGTATCGTTGCCCGTGTTCGGGTTGTTGTCGTTGCAAGCTGATCCCGGCACCGCATTGCCACCGGGCACGCCCAGGCAATCCAGCGGTTGGCCCACGCACTGGCAGTTCGCGTTCCAGGTATCGTTGCCCGTGTTCGGGTTGTTGTCGTTGCACGGCGATCCCGGCACCGCGCTGCCGCCGGGCACGCCCAGGCAATCCAGCGGTTGGCCTACGCACTGGCAGTTCGCGTTCCAGGTATCGTTGCCCGTGTTCGGGTTGTTGTCGTTGCAGGGTGAACCGGGTACCGCACTGCCACCCGGCACGCCAAGGCAGTCCGCGGGAAGAAGCGTTCCAACGCACTCACAGTTCGCCGTCCACGTGTCGTTGATCGTGTTCGGGTTGTTGTCGTTGCAAGCTGATCCCGGCACCGCATTGCCACCGGGCACGCCCAGGCAATCCAGCGGTTGGCCTACGCACTGGCAGTTCGCGTTCCAGGTATCGTTGCCCGTGTTCGGGTTGTTGTCGTTGCAAGCTGATCCCGGCACCGCACTGCCACCCGGCACGCCAAGACAGTCGGCAGGAAGAAGCGTTCCAACGCACTCACAGTTCGCCGTCCACGTGTCGTTGATCGTGTTCGGGTTGTTGTCGTTGCACGGCGATCCCGGCACCGCATTGCCACCGGGCACGCCCAGGCAATCCAGCGGCTGACCCACGCACTGGCAGTTCGCATTCCAGGTATCGTTGCCCGTGTTCGGGTTGTTGTCGTTGCACGGCGATCCCGGCACCGCATTGCCACCGGGCACGCCCAGGCAATCCAGCGGTTGGCCCACGCATTGGCAGTTCGCGTTCCAGGTATCGTTGCCCGTGTTCGGGTTGTTGTCGTTGCAGGGCGATCCCGGCACCGCGTTGCCACCTGGCACACCCAGGCAATCGTTCGATGGACTTCCTGCGGCAATGGCCATGGCACCCAGCGAGAGGTTGAAATAGCTGCCGCTTGGGCTCGTCTCCAACTTCACCGCTCGCACCATGTATTCGCGGCCCGCGATGAAGGGAATGGCCGGATTGAGGTAGGTGCCGCCGTTGATCAGCTCGTCCACCAGCCGGGTGACGACGCCCGTGGTGGGGTTGATGTCATAGAGGTAGTACCCCAGCACTGTCTCCGTGGAAGGTGTCCAGTTGAAATTGGCGAAACCCGAGCTATTGGTGACGCTGAGGTTCGTCGGTGGCGCCACCATGGTCATGCGCAGCGAAGGATCGCCCATGAGTGCGAGATGTGTACGGCCGATACTGCCCTGCCAGCCGTCGTTGGCGGGGAGGTACAGCCCGCTGTTGTTCATGGTGGCCCAGGTGCTGTACCCGATGTTCTCGCCCAGGCCCATGTGGTGGTAGAACCAGGGCGGCATGCCCGACCAGCAGTTGGTGAGCGCTTCGCCAAGGGCCAGCGGGGCCTTCAGGAAGTTGTTGCGGTTGTCCCAATCGCCGAAATAGCTGCCCAGTGACATGTTGAACACGCCTCCCACGCTGCTGAACGTCGCGTACTCGTGCGTGCTGCCGATGTTGCCGGCCATGTTGTAGTTGATCACCCCACCCTCCCAGATGTAGGAACCTCCCCCACAGGTGTAGGTCCATAGGTAGCTCTGGTCCATGGTGAGCGCCCAGAATGGCGGGCCGTAGGGTTGTGCCGCGGTGATCTCCGAGGGACCCACCAATGCTGGAATGTTGCGCCATCCGCTGGCGGCCAGGGGGTGGCTGACCCACTGGAGATTGTCGAAGATCATGGCCCGCGTCTGCGGAATGAAGGCGCGGTGCTTGAAGGCATGTGCCCTGTTCAGGTAGTTGCGCATCAATTGCACCTCGCCCTGCGTGAAGGCCGGCATGTCATACAGGTCCACCCTGCCCACCTGCAGCTCCACCGCACCGGGGAAATTGCTCTGGTCGAACTTGCCGTCACCGGGCACGTTGTTGTTCTTGGGGTTGGGCGCGTTGTTCTGGTAGTTGCCGTTGTCGGTCCAGGTACCGTCCAGTTCCCCGTAGTAACCATCGCAAGGCCAGGCCCCGCGGTGCTCGCCGTGGCCGTCGGGGTTGATGTCCCCGCTGTATGGCACCGGCACATGGCCCACGATATAAACGGCCTTCACGTGCGTGGGATCGCTGTTGTAGTGGCCTATGATGATGTTGCGCACGCTGGGCACCGCGGCGGTGGGCGCGACATCCTCACGGATTACCGTCCAGCCGTCGGCGCGCAGGTCCTGCCGAAGCTGCTCGAGTTCCGGGGCGAGTGGCGTGGAAAGGGTGTTGTCCACCAGCAGGATGATCTTGCCCTTGTACTCCATGGGCGGCACCTGGATGCCACTGTTGACATAGCCATTGGCGTTGCCATTCCCGGTGCGGTGCACGCGGTACTCGTAGGAAACCCCTAACTGCACGTTGTCATCGGCGTATTGCGTGGCGTTTCCCGCCAAAGTGGCGATGGCCGAACCCCATGACGCGGCCGACTTGAGCTTGCGGTAGATGGTGAATCCGGTCGATCCTGGATGTTGCACCCATTGCAGGGTGATGCGCGGCGGCTGGGTCTGTACGGTGGCATGCACCTTCACGGCGGCACCTTCCGCAAGGGTCTGGGCTTGGGCCGTTGCAGGTGCAAGGGCGATGAGGATGACCAAGATCAGGGGGTGGACCATTGCGTGAATGGTCCGCCCGAACACCGGTGGACCGCCTTGCCATCCACGCTTCCAGATCCCTCCCTGTGGCCCACGTTCCGCTATCACCATGCTGTTCAGGTTGATGAACAGCGGGTTCTTACCCCCATGGACCGGCCATGGTTACAAGGCAATTGGCGTGATCCGGGGATGGTGGCGATGAACACCGGGCCGTGGACGACCTCTCAGGATGATCACTCGACGAAAAAAGCACAGGGCGAAGTGCTCACAGGCGCACCACTCGGGCCCTGCCCAGCGGATCACCAGCGGGGTCCACCAGCACCAATTGATAGGTGCCCTGCGCCAGGGAGGACAGGTCGATCACCGGGGCGGCGATCATGCGCTTCACCAAAGCGCCGGAGACATCCAGCACGAACACCTCGGCGGCCATGGAGCCCCAGGCGCCCAGATGCAAGGTGCCGGACGTAGGATTGGGGAAGACCTGCAGCAGCGGCAGACCGGACCATTCCTCCATGCCGATGCCACCACCCTGGCAGGCATCGCCTACCCCGTCGCCATTGCTGTCCAACTGATCGGGATTGAAGACCCAGGGACAGTTGTCGCAGGGGTCGCCCACGCCATCGCCATCAAAGTCCGCTTGGTCGGGGTTGTAGGCCTCCGGGCAGTTGTCCAGGCAATCCGGTAGTCCGTCGAAGTCGTTGTCCGGTGCGGGAAGCTGGCCGGTGCTTCCCCCCACGCATTGGCCGCATACATCGATGAAGGCCGAACCATTGATCACGCCGGCGCAATCCACCGGCCAACCCTGGCAGAAACAGCTGGTCGTCCAGGTATCGAAGAAGGTGGCAGGGTTCCCGTCATCGCAAGGTGTTCCAGGCAGGGCCGCGCCACCGGCCACACCAAGGCAGTCGTAGGCCTGCCCGGCACAATCGCAGGCATCGGTCCAGACATCGTTGCCGGTATTCGCGTTTCCATCGTCGCAGGGTGCGCCGGGCAGAGCCGATCCACCGGGCACGCCCAGACAATCGATCAAGAGCCCCACGCACTGGCAGCTATTGTTCCAAGTGTCGAGCCCCGTGGTGGGGTCGCCATCGTCGCACGATGTACCGGGCAACGAGGTGCCTCCTGGCACGCCCGAACAATCGAGCGGAAGGCCGATGCATTGGCAGTCACTCGTCCAGATATCCGCACCCGTGGTGGGGTCGCCATCATCGCAGGGCATTCCCGGCAAGGCCGAGCCCCCGGGTATGTTGAGACAGTCCAGCGGCAGACCAATGCATTGGCAATCGCTCGTCCAGGTGTCCGAGCCGGTGGTGGGATCGCCATCATCACAGGAGGTGCCCGGCAAGGCCGATCCCCCCGGCACGTTCAGGCAGTCCAGCGGCAGACCGACGCATTGGCAATCGCCTGTCCAAGTGTCCGCGCCGGTGGTGGGGTCGCCGTCATCGCAGGAGGTGCCCGGCAAGGCCGATCCTCCCGGCACATTCAGGCAGTCCAGCGGCAGACCAATGCATTGGCAATCACTCGACCAGGCATCATCGCCGGTGGTCGGATCACCATCGTCACACGATGATCCAGGCCATGCGCTTCCTCCGGGGACGCCAAGACAATCCAGTGGAAGACCATTGCATTGGCAGTCGCTCGTCCAAGTGTCCGCGCCGGTGGTGGGGTCGCCATCATCGCAGGGTGTCCCCGGCAGTGCCGGTCCGCCTGGCACATTCAAACAATCCAAGGGCAGGCCGACGCAATGGCAATCACTCGACCAGGCATCCCCGCCGGTGGTCGGATCACCATCATCGCAGGGTGTCCCCGGCAGTGCCGGTCCGCCTGGCACATTCAAGCAATCCAAGGGCAGGCCGACGCATTGACAATCGCTCGTCCAGGTGTCCGCGCCGGTGGTGGGATCGCCGTCGTCGCAGGCTGTTCCCGGCAAGGCCGAACCACCCGGCACGTTCAGGCAGTCCAGCGGCAGACCGATGCATTGGCAATCGCTGGTCCATGCATCACCGCCAGTCGTCGGGTCACCGTCATTACAGGGCGCGCCCGGCAAGGCGCCTCCGCCCGGCACACCCAGGCAATCCACGATCAGACCAAGGCATTGGCAATCGCTTGTCCACGCATCCTGCACGGTATCGGGATCGCCATCGTCGCACGGCGATCCGGGAAGCGCACTTCCACCGGGCACGCCTTCGCAATCCACGAGCAGACCTGCGCAGAGGCAGTCCTCGCCCCACGTATCCTGCACCGTATTCGGGTTCCCATCATCGCAGACCGTTCCCGGCAAGGCCGATCCACCCGGCACGTTCAGGCAGTCCAGCGGCAGACCGATGCATTGGCAATCGCTGGTCCATGCATCACCGCCAGTCGTCGGGTCACCGTCATTACAGGGCGCGCCCGGCAAGGCGCCTCCGCCCGGCACACCCAGGCAATCCACGATCAGACCAAGGCATTGGCAATCGCTTGTCCACGCATCCTGCACGGTATCGGGATCGCCATCGTCGCACGGCGATCCGGGAAGCGCACTTCCACCGGGCACGCCTTCGCAATCCACGAGCAGACCTGCGCAGAGGCAGTCCTCGCCCCACGTATCCTGCACCGTATTCGGGTTCCCATCATCGCAGACCGTTCCCGGCAAGGCCGATCCACCCGGCACGTTCAGGCAGTCCAGCGGCAGACCGATGCATTGGCAATCGCTGGTCCAGGCATCACCACCCGTTGTGGGATCGCCGTCATCGCAGGGCGATCCCGGCAAGGCGCCACCGCCCGGCACACCGAGGCAATCCATCGGCAGACCGGCACATACGCAGTCGTTCGCCCAGGTATCCGAGCCGGTCGTCGCATCGCCATCATCACAAGGTGATCCCGGCATGGCGGGTCCGTTCTCCACGCCCAGGCAATCGAATGTGGGCGCAGGCATCTGGTAACCGATGCATAACACAGCGGCGCGCACCTGGCTTTGGTTCCAACTCCACGCCATCCGGCGGCCAGTGCCATTCACGAAGACCGTGATCGCATTGCCCTGCAGCCAACCAGGGCGCCCCACCACCTGCTGGATGGCCGCCGCAATGTTGACCGAACGCTCATTGTCCGTGGCCGCATTGGGCTGGTTCCAAGCGGGTGGCGCCCATGGGATGCCCGGGGTCCGCGGTCTGCCGCTGAAGTTGAATGGCGCGGAGTTCAGCGGTGCGGAATGGTCCACATCCTCGGCGGACAGTTCAACGAGACAGGGATCGAGGTTGCCGCCGGTACGCGCGGTGAACTGCACATGGGCCGTGACAATGGTGGCGCCCGGTGGTACGGCGACGGCGCGGAAGCGAAGGGCGGAGAGCTGGTCGCCGCGGAAGGGTACACCCTCGCTGTCGTAGACCAGGTCCAGGGAACCCGTGTTCATGTAGATGTTGCCGTTCTCAGCCTCCTCACCGTCCGGGTCGTTCCCATCGCCCTGGTCCAGTATCACGCACACCGTGGCGTCGATGCAGGCGTTGTTGCCCCCGCACACTCCGCAGTCGTCCACCACAGCGTTCCCACCGGGCACGCCGAAGCAATCGATCGGCAGTCCGATGCACTGGCATTGCACGTTCCAGGTGTCGTTGCCGGTGGCCGGGTTCCCATCATCGCAGGGCGTACCGGGCAGCGCAGGTCCCTCTGGTATGCCCTGGCAATCCACAGGCGTGCCCACGCATTCGCAGTCCGTGTTCCAATGCTGGTCGATGGTGCCAGGAGGGCCATCATTACAGGGACTTCCGGGTACGTTGGTACCTCCCGGAATGCCCAGGCAATCGTAGGGCAGGCCCACACATTGGCAGTTCGCGCCCCAGGTGTCGTTGCCGGTGGCGGGATCGCCATCGTCACAGGGCGAACCCGGCTGCGCGGGACCACCGGGCACTCCCAGGCAGTCGATCGGCAGGCCCGCGCATTGGCAGTTGGCGCCGATGACATCGTTGGCAGTGGCCGGGTTCCCATCGTCGCAGGCGGTCCCTGGTTCCGGGTTGCCACAGCCACAGATCCCAGGTTGTGTCTTGAGCGGATCGAAGGGACATCCATCCAACGCATCGCACACACCGTCGCCATCGGAATCAGGCACGAGCGTCTCCACACAGTTGCCATTGACGCAGGCCGCCGTGACACATGGATGCGAAGGCGTACAGACCACGGGCTGTCCCACACACTGGCAGGCGTTGTTCCAGCTGTCGTTGGTGGTGCAGGGGTTCCCATCGTTGCAAGGTGTTCCCGGCATCGCGGGTCCACCGGCCACGCCGTTGCAGTCCACCGGCACCTGCACCAGTTCCACCTGGGCGAACTTGCCCTGGCTCAGGTTGAAGTAGCTGCCGCTGTACGAGACTTCGAGCTTCAACGCACGCACCATGTAGCGCACGTTGCCCGAGAGGCCGGCGGTGTTGTCGGTGAAAGAGGTGGCCGTCACTGGGGCGGTGGTCCGCCTGGTCCAATTGCCCGTGGCCGGATCGCGGCGGTAGACGTGGTAACCGATGGTGGCGTCCGGTGAAGCGCCCCACGACAGCCCAACACTCTCCGGCCCGGTGACCATGGCCGTGACATTGCCTGGTGGCGCCACGATGTGCATGCGCAGCGTGGGATCGCCCAACAGCGCGACATGGATGCGGTTGTTCTGCCAATTGGCCGGGTCGTAGTGCCCTGTGTTGTTCTGGGTGAGCACCGTGCCATAGCCGATGGTCTCGCCCATGCCCATGTGCTGGATGTACCAGTTGGGATAGCCCGCCCAAAAGCTCGCCAAGGTGGTGCCCGAACCCAGCGTGGCACGCAGGAAATTGTTCTGATTGTTCCAGTCGCCGAAGTAGCTGCCGAAGACCACGGTGAAGATGGTCTGCACGCCGGGCGAAACGAAGTCCGGCGTATCGCCGATGCCGTTGGCGCCGGTGAACCAGCCGCCACCACAGCCGTAGCTGAACATGTAGCTCTGGTTGTTCAGCGTGGAGAAATAGTCCAGTGCCTGCACATTGTCCGGATGCACCAAGGGGCCATAGCCACGCCACGCGTTCTGCGAGAAGGCGTCACCGTACCCGGTGAAGTTGTCGTCCACCAGCCCACGCAGCTGGGCGGTGAAGACCTTGTGCTTCCAGTTGTGCAGCTTGGTCAGGTAGTTCGAGAGCAACTGGGTGTGGCTTTGCGGAAAGGCCGGCATGTCATGCAGATCCACCCGCCCCACGGCCAGTTCCACCGCGGTGGGGATCACCGTCTGGTCCCACTTGCCATCACCCGGCACATTGTGGTTCATCGGCCAGGCGCCACCGGCATTGTTCACGGTGTTGTCCGTCCAGGAGCCGTTCATCTCGCCGTAGTACACATCGGCCGGCCAGGCGCCATAATGCTCGCCATGGCCATCCGGCGCGAGGTTGCCGCTGTATGGCACCGGCACATGGCCCACCAGGAACACGGCCTTCACGTTCTGGGGATCGGCGCTCCAGGTGGATTGGATCAGGGCCTTCACGCTGGGCACCGTGGCGTTCGGGCTCACATCATGGCGGACCACCTTCCAGCCATCACCCACGAAGTCGTCCTCCAACTGCTGCAGTTGTGCGGCCAGCGCCGTGCTATGGGTGTTGTCCACCACCAGCACCACGGTGCCGCGCTGGTCCACCAGGGGAAGCCGGATGGCGCTGTTCACATACCCATAGCCATTCCCCAGGTTCGCCGTGGTCCGCACGATCTTGTACTCGTAGTTCACGCCGACCTGCACGTTGTTGTCTTGCCACTCGGTGGTGCCATTGGGCAGGTCGGCCACAGGCGATCCCCAATTCGTGCCACCCTTCAGCTTGCGCCAGATGGTGAAGCCATACGTGTTGGAATGGGGCAGCCACTTCAGCGTGATGCGCGGCGGCGCTTCCTGGACCTCCACCCACATGCGCACGCTGCGGTCATGACCTACGGTCTGCGCACTGACAGGCTCCGCCCAATGAAGGAGAGCGGCCACCAGGAGAAGTGTGGCACGAAGGACCGGGGGCATGGGGCAAAAGGGCGCCGAAGTTAGGGGGAACGGTCACGCGCGTCCACCCGTGCGTGCGCGCGCCTGCGGCAGGGCGGCTATTGCGCTGATCATGAGGACCATGAGGCCAACTTGGCCAGGTCCCATGTTAGGCCGACCAGCATCTTGTGAGGATCGACCGGATCCCCCATTTCATCGACGGGTGCGACCAGAACCTTGCCCGGTGTCATTACTTTGCCATGTGCTGCGCCAAGACCTTGGTCTCGCGTGGAAACCCATCCCTTCGGGATGCGTTCCAAGCCCCTTTCGGTCGTACGCGGCTTGCTGCGATCTTCAGTCCAGCACCGACTCGACCATGGCGTACCGCTTGCCCCCCCGATGGATCCATTGAACGACACGAGGACAGCCCTGGGACCGATCCATGGAACGGCCAAACAGCGGCCCAATGCAAAAGCCCTTCAGCATGATGGGGGTGCCATCAGCTATGACGATCTGTGGAGGGCCGTGCTGCGTGTGGCGGACGCCCTGACCGGAAAAGGCGCCGCCCCGGGCCACACCATCGGCCTCTGCCTCGACCGCTCCCCTGAGCTCATCGTCTCCGTCCTTGGCATCGTGCAGGCCGGCGCCGCTTATGTGCCCATCGACCCCACCTACCCCACCGAGCGCATCACGGGCATGCTGGAGGATGCCCAGCCCCCGGTGGTGATCACCAGCAAGGCACACCAGCACCTGTTCAAGGGCACTGCGGCCAAGGTGCTGCTCATCGAGGACATCGACCTGGAGAACGGTCCGCTCCTCGATGGCCCCTGCCCGGCCAAGCCCGAGGACCTGCTCTACGTCCTCTTCACCAGCGGAAGCACCGGCCGGCCCAAGGGCGTGGCCATGCACCATGCGCCGCTGACGAACCTGATCCAATGGCAGCTGCGCACCAGCGTATGCGGCGAAGGTGACCGCACCCTGCAGTTCGCGCCGATCAGCTTCGACGTGAGCTTCCAGGAGATCTTCACCACGTTCGCCCAGGGCGGCACCTTGGTGCTGATCACCGACGAGGACCGCCTCAACAGCACGCAGCTTCTGCGGAAGATCATCGCACAGAAGATCAACCGGATCATCGTGCCCTTCGTGGCGCTGCAATACCTGGCGGAAGCGGTGGAGCGCACGGGCGAAGTGCCCTCCACGCTGAAAGAGGTCTTCACCAGCGGCGAGCAACTGAAGATCACACCCGCCATCGCCAACCTCTTCAAGCAGCTACCCGGTTGCCGATTCTGCAACCAGTACGGCCCAACCGAAGGCCACGTGGTGAGCGAACTCGAGTTGAAAGGCGATCCCAGCACCTGGCCAGCACTGCCCAACATCGGCAGCGCCATCGACAACGTGAAGCTCCACGTGCTCGACGAGCACATGAAGCCCGTGAACCAGGGCGAGGAAGGCGAGCTCTACCTCGGCGGCGCGTGCGTGGCAAAGGGCTACATCGGTCGTGATGACCTAACGGCCGAGCGTTTCCTTGCTGATCCGTTCACTCCCGGTGACCGTCTTTACAAGACCGGCGATCGCGCTGCTGAACTCCCCAACGGCGAGATCGATTACAAAGGCCGCATCGATGGTCAGGTGAAGGTGCGTGGCTACCGCATCGAGCTGGGTGAGGTGGAAGTGGCGATGGAGAAACACCCTGCGGTGGAGCAAGCCGTGGCGACCGTACGTGAGGACCGTCCGGGCCTGAAGCGCCTGATCGGTTACTACCTGGCGAAGAGCGAACTCAGCACCAACGAGCTGCGCAAGCACCTCGCCACCCTCCTGCCCGACTACATGCAGCCTTCCGCCTTCGTGGCCGTGAAGGAGCTGCCCCGCACCCCGAGCGGCAAGATCGACCGCAAGGCGTTGCCCGCGCCCGATGTGAAGCGCCCCGACCTGGATGTGGCCTATGCCGCACCGACGACAAGCGTACAGAAGACCCTTGCCAACGTGTGGGCCGACCTGCTCGGCATCGACCGCGTGGGCATCGACGACAACTTCTTCGACCTCGGCGGCAACTCGTTGCTGAGCATCCAAGCCGTGGCGCAGCTCGAAGGACACGGCCTGAAGCTGCCCATCGTGAAGCTGTACCAGCACCCGACGGTTAAAGCGTGCGCCGCGTTCCTGGAAGGATCCGGTGGATCGCAAAGTCCTGCCGATATGGCGAAAGCCCGCGTAGGGTCGCGTCATGACGCGCCGAAGCGTGGCGACATCGCCATCATCGGCATGAGCGGCCGTTTCCCCGGCGCCGAGAACGTGGAGCAGCTATGGAAGAATCTGCTGGCCAAGAAGAACAGCATCAGCACGTGGACGGTGGACGAGCTCGACCCGAGCATTCCCGCCGAACTGCGCAACGATCCCGATTATGTAAAGGCGCGGGGTGTGATCCGTGATGCCGACAAGTTCGACCATGCCTTCTTCGGCGTGAACCCGAAGGTGGCCGCGCTGATGGACCCGCAGCAGCGTGTATTCCTGGAAACGGCCTGGGCCGCGCTGGAGGATGCCGCGTACGACCCCGCGCAGTTCGCGGGACTGATCGGCGTGTATGCCGGCATGGGCAACAACACCTACTTCACGCGCAACGTCATCGGGCATCCCGAACTGATCGAGCAGGTCGGCGACTTCGCAGTGATGACGGCCAACGAGAAGGACTACATCGCCACCCGCCTGGCTTTCGAATTCGACCTGCGTGGCCCGGCGCTGAGCATCCACACCGCGTGCAGCACCTCGCTCGTCGCGATCGCCCAAGCGTTCAAAGCGCTGCGCGATGGCGAATGCGACATGGCCCTGGCCGGAGGCATCGCGCTCACGGTGCCCTTCAACAGCGGCATCGTGTACAACGAAGGCGGCATGTACAGCCCCGACGGCAGCACGCGCACCTTCGACGCTGAAGGCAAGGGCACCAGTTTCAGCGACGGCACGGGCATCATCGTATTGAAGCGCCTCGACGATGCCATCCGCGACAAGGACCACATCTACGCCACGATCAAAGGTGCCGCCCTCAACAACGACGGCAGCGACAAGGCCAGCTTCACCGCACCCAGCGTGCGCGGCCAAGCCGAGGTGATCGCCATGGCGCAGGCTGATGCAGGCGTGACGCCGGACCAGATCACCTACGTGGAAACGCACGGCACTGCGACCCCACTGGGGGACCCCATCGAGGTGGAGGCGTTGACGTTGGCCTTCGGCGGAAAGACCAATGGTCACCACTGCGTGATCGGCTCCATCAAGAGCAACATCGGACACCTCACGCCCGCCGCTGGTGCTGCGGGGGTGATCAAGACCGCTCTTGCACTGAAAGAGGAAGTGATCCCCGCGAATGTGGGCTTCGAGACCCCGAACCCCGCGATCGACTTCGCCAATTCACCATTCAGGGTCCTTACCGAGCGTGAGGCATGGCCGCGGTTGCCGGGTAAGCCGCGCATCGCTGGTGTCTCCTCCTTCGGCGTGGGCGGAACGAATGCACACGTTATTCTCGCTGAGCCGCCCGTGATGGTAGCGTCGAGCGCATCGCGCAGTAAGCAACTGTTCCTGCTCAGCGCGAAGAGCAAGACCAGCCTCGACGCCATGACGGAAAACCTCCGCGCGTGGCTCGAAACGCATCCGAACGTATCGCTGGCGGACGCCGCCTACACGCTGCAGGTCGGTCGTCGGCACTTCAAGCACCGCCGCCTCATCGTGGGTGGCACGCACAGCGAAGTGATCGAGGCGATCGCGAACAAGGATACCAACCTGCTCGGCACGCGCGAACTGCACGAAGCCGCACCCGGCGTGGTCTTCATGTTCCCCGGACAAGGCTCGCAATACGTGAACATGGGCCGCGACCTCTGCGAGAGCGAGCCGGTCTTCAAACAACACTTCGATCAGTGCTGCGAACTCTTCAGCACTGAGTTCGGCACGTCACTGCGCGACATCATCTTCCCGAACCCCGGTGAAGAAGAGAAAGCTGCGGAACAACTGAAGCAGACCATCTACACGCAGGCCTCGCTCTTCACCATGCACTACAGCCTGGCGAAACTGTGGATGCACTGGGGCATCACGCCCGACGCGATGATGGGCCACAGCATCGGCGAATTCGCAGCCGCTTGTCTTGCTGGCGTGTTCTCGCTGGAGGATGCCGTGAAGCTCGTGGCCAACCGTGGCCGCATGATGCAGGAACTGCCCGGTGGCAGTATGCTCAGCGTGCGTGCGGCTGAAGAGGATGTGGTGAAGCGCCTGCCTTCAGGATGCAGCATCGCCGCGAACAATGGTCCGCAGCTGTGCGTGGCCAGCGGTCCGCATAAGGCGATCGCGAAGTTGCAGGCCGAACTGGAGCAGGAGGGCATCACCTGCAAGCTGCTCGTGACCAGCCACGCCTTCCACAGCCCCATGATGGACGCCATGGTGGAGCCATACCGCAAGGTGGTGGAGAGCGTGAAGCTCAACGCGCCCCGCATCCCGATCATCAGCACGGTGACCGCCGAATGGCTGAAGGATGACGAGGCCGGCTCTTCAAAGTATTGGAGCGATCACCTTCGCGCCACGGTGCGTTTCGCGCAAGCGGTGAAGTTCGCATGGTCGGATGCCGACAGAGTCATGCTTGAAGTCGGCCCACGTACCACGGCCACAACGCTTGCACGCCAGCAAAGTAGCGACAACAAGAAACAAGCGGCGGTCCCCTCGCTGGGTGATTCAGCAGGCAACGGCAACGAACTCGCGCAACTGCTGAAGGCTGTTGGTGGCCTCTGGCAAAGCGGCGTGCTCATCGACTGGAGCAAATTCTATGAGCGTGAAGAACGCCATCGCATCTCGATGCCCACCTACGCCTTCGAGCGCATCCGTCATTGGGTGGACCCCGTGGCGATGGTGGCCGATGGCGGTCGTGCGGTAGCTAGCACCACGATCGAAGCACCTGTACCGAACAGCGGCGACGCGAACCTCACGCCGAAGGAGTCATTGATCGCGCAGATCAAGCACCTGCTCGAAGAGAGTTCCGGCCTGGAACTCGCCGAAGCCAGCAACGAGGAGACCTTCCTCGAGATGGGCCTCGACTCGCTCTTCCTGACACAGGTAGCGACATCGCTCTCGAAGAAGTTCGGCGTGAAGATCTCGTTCCGGCAACTGAACGAGGAGGTGCCGAATCTGGATAAACTCGCCGACTATATCCTGCCCCATTGGTCAGGCGGAGTTGTCGGTTCTCAGTTGTCGGTTGTCAGTGGCAGCCCGACAACTGACAACCAACAACTGACAACTGTTTCTGCCCTCGAGGACGCCCCCGAACTCAAGAAGGTATTCGGCGCCCAGGCCCGCATCGTGAAGGAGAAGGTGGACGACATGACGCCGCAGCAACGCGCGTGGTTCGACGCCTTCGTGAAGCGCTACGTGGCGAAGACCGCGAAGAGCAAGGCATTCACACAAGAGAACCGCCAGCCGATGGCCGACCCGCGTGTGGTCACCGGTTTCAAACCGCAGACGAAGGAGCTGATCTACCAGGTGGTGGTGGACCGCAGCGTGGGTTGCCACCTGTGGGACATCGACGGCAACGAGTACGTGGACATCCTCAGCGGCTTCGGCAGCTCGATGTTCGGCTACATGCCCGACTTCATCAAGGAGGCCTGCCACAAACAGCTGGAAACGGGCATCGAGATCGGTCCGATGCACCCGCTGGCGGCGGAAGTCTCGAAATTATTGTGCGAACTCACCGGCGCTGAACGTGCCGCCGTGTGCAACACTGGTTCCGAAGCAGTGCTGGGCGCGATGCGCATGGCCCGTACCGTCACCGGCCGCAGCTTGATCATCGCCTTCAGCGGCAGCTACCACGGCATCAACGACGAGGTGATCATCCGCGGCAGCAAGAGCAAGAAGAGCTACCCCGGCGCGCCCGGCATCATGCCCGAGGCCGTGCAGAACATGCTGATCCTGGACTACGGCACGCCGGAAAGCCTGCAGATCATCAAGGAGCGCTGCCACGAAGCAGCCGCCGTGCTCGTGGAACCGGTGCAGAGCCGCCGCATGGAATTCCGTCCGGTGGATTTCCTGCGCGAAGTGCGCCGCATCACGCAGGAGAACGGCACCGCGCTCATCTTCGACGAAGTGATCACCGGCTTCCGCACGCACCCCAACGGCACGCAGGCGCTCTTCGGCATCCAGGCCGATATCGGCACCTACGGCAAGGTGATCGGCGGCGGCATGCCCGTGGGCGCCATGATCGGCAAGAGCGAATGGTTGGACGCCCTCGACGGCGGCCACTGGCGGTACGGCGATGACAGCGTGCCGCCCGCTGGTGTGACCTACTTCGCCGGCACCTTCGTTCGTCACCCGCTCACGATGGCCGCGATGAAGGCTTCTTTGGTCTTCATGAAAGAGCAAGGCCCCGCGTTGCAGGAGCGCCTCAACACCATGACCGAGGACATGGTGGCGCGCGTGAACGGCCTCTTCGACCAATACCAGCTCCCCTACCGCTGGGTGAACTTCGGCAGCGCCTTCAAGACCAAGTACGACGAGAGCGTCAACTACACCGAGCTCTTCTTCATGCTGATGCGCTACCACGGCGTACACGTGCTCGACTTCCCGCACTTCATCACCACGGCGCACACGGCGGCGGACATCGAGTTCATCATCAACGCGGTAGAGAAGACCTGCAAGGAGCTGCGCGAGAGCGGCTTCATGCCGGAGCAGACATACCCCATCCAGGTGGTGAACAGCACGCTGAACGGCCACGCCCGGAAGCCCCACGAGCGCATCGAACGTGCCGAGGAAGCGCCGGTGCCCGGTGCGAGAATCGGCCGTACGCCGGAGGGTGAACCCGCGTGGTTCGTGCCGGATCCGGAGCGGGAAGGGAAGTACATGATGCTGGTGACCGACGACGCCAACTAGGCCATGGAAAAATTCATCCCCGAGACCAGGTTCCAGCCGGTGGACTTCGACCCCTTCGCGGGTCCGGCCATCGAGCGCACCGCGCCCAGCACCGAAGCCCAACGCGAGGTGTGGGTGGCTTCGCAGATGGGCGTGGAGGCGAGCTGCGCCTACATCGAATCCGTATCGTTGGAACTCGTCGGCGCCGTGGATGCCGCGCTGATGGAGCGTACCATCCGCCAACTGGTGAAGCGCCATGAAGGCTTGCGCAGCGTGATCAGTGCCGATGGCATGCGCGTGATCGTGCAGGAAAACATGGAGGTGCCCTTCACCTTCACCGACCTGAGCGGAAAGAGCGATGCCGAGCGCACCAAGGAGTTACAGACCATCGCGGACCGCGACATGACGCTGCCCTTCGACCTGCTGACCGGACCGCTGTTCCGCGTGCAGCTGATCAAGACCGGCAACGACACGCACCTGCTGCGCTTGAGCGGCCACCACGTGATCGTGGACGGCTGGAGCCTGGGCATCATCATGGCCGATGTGAGCCGCCTGTACAGTGCGCTGAAGGAAGGCCGCGCGCCGGTGCTGCCGGAGGTGTTCCGCTTCAGCGACTACGCCATCGCGCAGATCGACTTCACGAAGAGCCCGGAGCACCAGCAGGTGGAGGACTACTGGACCACGCTGTTCAAAGGCACCGTGCCGCGCGTGGACCTGCCCACCGACCGTGCGCGTCCGAAGCAGAAGAGTTTCAAGGGCCATCGCCTGGACCTGGAGATGGACCCCGCCCTGGTGCGCCGCCTGCGCGAGACCGCCACCCGCAGTGGCGCGAGCTTCGTCACCACGCTGCTCACCAGCTTCGAGGTGCTGATACACAAGCTCACCGGCGACAGCGACCTGTGCGTGGGCCTGCCCGCCGCCGGACAGAGCGACTACGGCATGAAGGACCTGGTGGGCCACTGCGTGAACCTGCTCGCCCTGCGCAGCCGCATCGATGAGGACATGCCCTTCATCGAGCACCTGAAGGCCCGTCGTACCGCCGTACTCGATGCCTTCGACAACCAGAAGTACACGTTCGGAACGCTGGTGCGCAAACTCAATGTGCCCCGCGAACCCGGTCGCATCCCGCTGTGCCCCGTCGTGTTCAACATCGACATGAACATGGACGATGGCGTGGCCTTCGCGGGCATCAAGCACCGCTTCATCAGCAACCCGCGCAAGTACGAGCAGTTCGAGCTTTTCCTGAACGCCACCGGCAACGTTGAAGGCTTGGTCCTGGAGTGGAGCTACAACACCGATCTCTTCGATGAGGCCACCGTGCGCGGTTGGATGCAGGAGCTGAACACCTTGATCGATCGCATCACGAGCAACCCTTCGGCGAGCATCGGTGATCTGGTAAGCGACGAAACGCTCAGCAGCGAAAAGGTGATGCCGCCCGCCGAGTGGTATGGCAAGGCCGTGGACTACCCACGCGACAAAGGCGTGAACCAGCTCTTCGACGAAGTGGTGGCGCAGTACCCCGACAAGGTGGCGCTGAACCACCGCGACAAGGAACTCAGCTACGCCCAATTGCAGCAGCGGGTGATCGCATTGACGGCCTTGCTGAAGGAGCACGGTGTGAAGCCTGGCGACTTCGTGGGCCTGTGCTGCGAGCGCAACTTCGGCATGGTGGAAGCACAACTCGCGATCATGCGCGCCGGTGCCGCTTTCGTGCCGTTGGACCACACCTACCCGGCCGATCGACTGCGCTTCCTTTTCGAGGATACCGGCCTGAAGGTGCTGCTGACGGAGAAGGAACTCAATGCCAAACTGCCGAAGCATGATGCGCGTGTGATCCACCTGGACGGTGATCGCAACAAAGCAGTGAACCCTGGAGACCATGCGCCGTTGGATACGCCGGAAGCGGCCGCCTACATCATGTACACCAGCGGCAGCACCGGCAAGCCGAAGGGGGTGGTGGTTCCGCATCGCGCGATCGTGCGCTTGGTGAAGAACCAGAACTACGCACCCTTCGGCCCGGACGCCGTGATCACCCAAATGAGCAACGTCTCCTTCGACGCGAGCACATTCGAGCTCTGGGGCGCGCTGCTGAACGGCGGAAGGCTGGTGCTGCAACCGCAGGCCAAACCCACGCTGGCCGAAGTGACCGAAACGATGGAACGCTACGGCGTCAACATCCTCTTCATTACCACGGGACTTTTCAATGTGCTGGTGGATGAGCACGTGGATCGTCTGAAGGGCTTGAAGTGCATCCTTACCGGTGGCGAGGTGATGAGCCTGCCGCACATCCGCAAGGCCCTGCGCGTGCTGGGCCCCGGCGTACTGAACAACATCTACGGCCCTACCGAGAACACCACCTACAGCTGCTTCCACCCCATCAACAGCGAGGGTGATATCGGCAAGCAGGTGCCCATCGGCAAGGCCATCCACAACACCTTCCTCTATGTGCTCGACGAGCAGCAGAAGCCCGTGCCCGTCGGTGCCAAAGGCGAACTGTACTGCGGCGGCGATGGTGTAGCGCTGGGCTATTGGGAACGTCCGGAACTGACCGCCGAGCGTTTCCTGCCGGATCCCTTCCAGGGTGGCAACGCCAAGATGTACCGCACTGGCGACCTGGTGAAGTGGCTGCCGGATGGCTCGATCGAATTCCTGGGCCGTACCGACGACCAGGTGAAGATCCGCGGCTTCCGCATCGAACTGGGCGAGATCGAGAATGCCATCAACAACTACCCCGAGGTACGCGACCGCTTGGTGATGGCGCGCAAGGACATGCCCGGTGGGCAGCAATTGGTAGCCTATGTGGTGCCGAAGGACTTCGACCCGACCAAGGATGAAGAGCGGCAGGAGGCCTTCATCGCTGGCCTGCGGAACTACTTGGAAGCAGCCCTTCCGAAGTTCATGCTGCCATCGTTCTTCGTCGTGCTGCCATCCTTCCCGCTGAACCCCAACGGCAAGATCGACAAGAAGCTGCTGCCCATGCCGGAGCTGCGCAGCACGCGCATGAAGGCCGAACATGTGGCGCCACGCGATGCCATCGAGAAAACGCTGAGCACCATCTGGGGCAAAGCCCTGGGCGTGGAGGACCTCGGCGTACACGACAACTTCTTCGACCTGGGCGGGCACAGCATCATGGGCATCCAGATGCTGACGCGGATCGAACAGCAGCTGGGTCGCAAGCTGGCTTTGAACAGCCTCTTCCAGGCGCCCACGGTGGCGCTCTTCGCCAAGCTGTTGAAGACCGAGGTGAAGCCGCTGGAGCTGATGAATCTCGCACCGATACAGAAGGAAGGAAGCAAACTGCCGCTCTTCTGCGTGCATGGCGACGAGGCCAACTACTTCATGGCGCGCGACCTCGGCAAGGACCAGCCCTTCTGGGGATACTTCCATCAGGGTGAGGATGGCCATCCCATCCGCTACACCAGCGTGGAGGACATCGCCGCGCACTTCATCCGCGAACTCAAGCAGGTGCGTCCGGAAAGCCCATATCTTCTTTGCGGCTTCAGCTTCGGTGGATTGGTGGCCTATGAGATGGCGCAGCAACTCAAGCGCAACGGCGACCAGGTGCTGATGCTGGCCTTGCTCGACACCTATGCACCCGCCCTCTTCGAAAAGGTGATGAGCAACGAAGCCAAGCTGTACACACCGCTGAAGAAGGCCCTGATGCGACGCATGGTGCAGTGGTACCACCGCCGCGGCAAGGCGACATCACCCAAACTGCGCCACTTCCACATCATCGACATCTACGACCAGGCCACCTACCGCTACGCCATCCAGCCTTACGACGGGCCGGTGCTGATGATCAAGGCGGAGGCTTCGCCAGGCCCGGACCACATGGGCTGGCAGGACCTCGTGCGCGGCGAGCTTACCTTGGCCAGCACACCGGGCGACCACTACAACATGATCAAGGACCCGCACGTGAAGACCCTGTCCAAGCTGATCGCGCAGGGCATCGCGCGGGCGGTGGAGCGTGCAGCGGTGCAAGCCGGATGAGCATGTCCACCGGGGAGCGCCTGCTGACGATCCATTGTGGTGGACCCGAACCGATCGTACCCATCGCGGACAGCATGCCACCCAAGGGCGCCAAGGGTATCGTCCTCCATTTCGCCAAGCTGGCCCCGCACCGTGACCACATCCCGGCCTATCGAGCATCGCTCGACCCCGTGGAGATGGAGCGCGCGGCACGCTTCCGTTTCGATGTGGACCGCGAACGTTTCATCATCGCGCACGGTCTGTTGCGGAAACTGCTGGCGGACCACCTCGATGCCCGGCCGGCCGATCTGCGCTTCGATCGCGGCCCTTATGGCAAGCCCTTCATCAAGGGGGTCGATCTGCGCTTCAACCTGAGCGACACCAAGGACGCGTTGGTGGTCGCGATCGGCGGCGAGGTGGAGATCGGCGTGGACGTGGAGACCATGGCCCGCACGGTGGACCACATGGCCGTGGGCGAGCACTACTTCACCCCCGAGGAGGTCGAAGTGATCGCCTCCGCACCGGAACCGAAACGCCGCTTCCTGGAATACTGGACCCGCAAGGAAGCGGTGCTGAAGGCCAGCGGCGTGGGCATCATGGACGACCTGCGCGTGCTGCGCGTGGATGGTGCCGTGAACCGCATGACGATCCGCCATGAGGCCTTTGTGCGGCATGCGGCGGAGGTCTACCATTTGCACACCTGGCACATGGGAGCAGAGCACATCCTGAGTGTCGCCACGGAGATCGCTTTCGGCGAAGTGGCCATCCACGAAGTATGAGGATCACTCATCCTCCCCCCAGAATCGGCCATGGAAGTTCAGGAGATACAGCTCGCGTGAAGCCCGGGTGATGGCGGTGTACAGCCACCTGATGTACTCCTCATCGATCATCTCCTCGGTCACGTAGCCCTGGTCCACAAAGACCGTGTTCCACTGACCGCCCTGCGCCTTGTGACAGGTGACCGCGTAGCCGTACTTCACCTGCAGCGCGTTGGCATGGGGACTTTCACGCAGCGCACGGAAACGCAGGGCCTTCGTAGTAGCGGGTGACGTGTCCATCACAGCCTGTTGCAGCAGGCGCAGCCGAGGCGCGGGCAGGGCCGGAGCTTCGATCGCCAGCACATCGAGCATCACCTTCACATCGAGTTCGCGTTGCTCCCGGCCGTTCCACCAAACGGCCGTGATATCCGCGAAGCGGAGCCCGAAGCGCTCCTCGATGCCGTGCACACGTTCCACTTCCATCGGCTCCCCATTGGCGATGAGCTCGGGCTTGCCGTTGCGGCCAGCCCAGAAGTAGTTGTTCTTCACCACCATCAACCGGTCGCCCGGGCAGAGCTCCTCCTCGTGGTCGTAGATGCGGGCACGCACCTGCATGCTGTACTGGTACGCGCGCTTGTTGCTGCGGCAGATCACGCAGACCTCATCGGGGCCTTCGCGGGCATAGGCCGTCTCCAGCGCATCCTGCAGGTCGTGGCCGGTGATGCGGTGGACATCCGGGTGGGGTTGGAATGTCGGTATCCGCGGGCCCCCATGCCTATCGGGGGGAGGCGGAAGGGTCGCCGGTCGAGGGGATGGTTCCAGAAGTCCGCGAAGCTCGGTGGCGTTGGAAAGTATCCCGGATGCTTCGGCCTGGCGCACCACTTCGGTGAGTTCCACCACGCCGGCGGTGAGTCCCAAGGCTGCGAGTTCCTTCACATCGAGCGCCGGACTGTGGGTACTGCCCACGGGCGGCAACTGGGCGGGGTCGCCGATGAGCAGCAGCTTGCATCCGGGTGAGGAGAACACATGCTCGAAGAGATCGGTGAGCAGGTCGCCGTCGCGGAACAGACCGTCTCCGCCGCCGCGTCCTATCATGCTCGCTTCGTCCACCACGAAAAGCGCGTCGCGGTCGCGGTTCACGGCCACGTCCAGCCCCCCCTGCCCTTCATCATCCAGGCCCCGGTAGATGCGCCGGTGGATGGTGCTGGCCGGCGCCTGGGCGTAAGCGCTGAGCACCTTGGCGGCGCGGCCGGTGGGTGCCAGCAGCACCACGGCGCGTTTCTCGGCAGCCAGTACGCGGACCAAAGCGCCCACGAGCGTGGTCTTGCCCGTGCCGGCATAGCCCTTCAGCACCAAGGTGGCATTGGGCCTGGCACTGGCCAGCAAGCGGTCCAGGGCGATCGCCGCACGCTCCTGGCCCGCCGTGGCGTTGTGGCCCAACGCTGTCAGGATCCTTTCGGCCAGGGGAGCGAGCGCGGACATGGGTGGCGTGCCGCAAGCTAAGCCCTGCGGCCCTGCACCATCGGAGCCGCTTCACATGGGGACAACACCGATCCACGCTGCGGTCCCGCCGTTCTCCAAGCGCCATGGACCATCGCCCTGCGGTGATGGAAAGTCCCATTACTTTTGGGCGCCCCGGACCGAAGCTCCGGCACACCTGCGATGAAGACCCTGACCAGTTACATCTTCCCCGTGGTATTGATCATCCTTGGCGCGGCCCTGCTCATCGTGGGCGCCATGCAGGGCCAGAACACCTGGGTGATGCTCGGTGCCGCACTGGCCCTGATCGCCGGGGTGGTGGCGCTGCTGCTGCAAATGGGCGTATTGAACAGGCGCACGGGCATGCTCATCGGCATCGTCTGCGGCCTGCTCGCCGTATTCCTGGCCTGGCGCAATGTGCGCTCGGTGGCCGAGGTGCTCGAGTTCACCAAAGCCAAACGCGAGAACGACCGCCAGGTGATCCAAGCCCTGAAGGACATCCGCACCGCGCAGCTTGGCTACCGGCAAGCCTATGGCAACTACGCCGGCGACCTGAACACCCTGCGCGATTTCGTGAAGACCGGTTCCATCCCCATGGTGCGTGCCATCGGCCAGGTGCCCGACACACTCACCGAGGCCACCGCGCTGGAGCTGGGCATCATCGTGCGTGACACCATCATGGCCCCGGCACTGGATTCCCTGTTCCGCACCAGCAAGGCGCAGGAGGGCCGTGTCTTCGCTTTCGACCCTGACCAATTCATCAACTCGCCCATCTCCGGCCAGCCCTTCATCCTGAAGACCGGTGGCATTTCCAGCAGCGGCCGCAATGTGCCGGTGTTCCTGGCGAAGGACCCCACCCCCATGGTGCCCGGCGACACGTTGATGGTGGGCAACATGGAAAAGGCCAGCACCGCCGGCAACTGGAGCGGGGAGTGACCGCCATGGAACACGGGGTCCAAAGGACATCCCGGTACGACGCCGACCGGGCGAGGGCCTGGCATCTGAGCATCCTCATTGGCCAGGGCCTTGCCGCGTGGAGCGCGCATGACGCGCAGGATGGCACCCCCCATGCCATGGCCTGGGGCCCCGGCATGGAGGCCCTGCGGCACAAGTCGTTACCACGCCAGCCTGTCACGGTCTCCTACGTGGGCCTGCCCCAATGGAGCACACTCGTGCCCGAAGGCGCTCTGGCTCCCGGCAGCGGCGCCAAGCATCTCGCGCTCACCCACGGGGGCATGCCTTCAGGCGCCATGCGCGAGGAAGCCCTCCCCGACCTGGGCGCGGTTTGCATCTACACCCACGACGACCGCGACGAGCGCCAGGTGATGGAGCGTCATCCCAACGCGCGACCGCTGCCCATGCAGGCGCTGATGGCGCGCACCGCCCAGCGAATGGCCGATGGCGGCCCCCTGCTGCTGCTCCATCGCGGACAGGAACGCCTGGACGCGGCGGTGCATGACGGTGGCCGTTTGCTGCTGAGCAACACCTATCCGGTGCGCGCCGCGAACGATGTGCTCTACTTCGCGCTGCTGGCGCTGGAGACCTGTGGTCTATCGCCCTTCACCACCCGGCTCGTGGCCGGTGGAACACACCTGCACATCGGCGAGCGCGAATTGCTGGGCCGCTACTTCAAGGAACTGGCCGCCGACCAGGACACCGTCTGGGCCGATGTGCGCGAAGGCGGACAGGCCCCGGCCGGCCGCTGGATGGCCCTGCTGGAGCAGTTCGCATGCGTATCGTAGGCGGCAGATACCGCAACCGACGTGTGGACCCCCCGGCCGGCATGGACGCGCGGCCCACCACGGATTTCGCCAAGGAGGGCCTCTTCAATGTGCTCACGCACCGCGTGCCTTTGGAAGGGATCCGCGTGCTCGACCTGTTCGCCGGCACCGGCAATGTGTCGCTGGAATTCCTCTCCCGCGGGGCCATTGAAGTGGTGGCCGTGGAACAGGACCGCCGGCTGGTGGACTTCATGGCGCGCACGGCCGAAGCATGGGGCGAGAAGGGTTTGAGGACCCAGCGCGCCGACGTGTTCCGCTACCTCACCACGGCGCGCGGCACCTTCGACATCGTCTTCGCCGATCCGCCCTTCGCCATGGAAGGCGCCGAGCGCATCCCTACCTTGGTGGCTGAAGCGGGACTGCTCGGCGATGACGGCCTGTTGATCGTGGAGCACCCCGACCGCAAGGACATGAGCGCCCTGCCCGGATTCCGCGAGACACGACGCTACGGCCAGGTGCATTTCAGCTTCTTCACACCGCCCTTCAGCCCATGAGCACGACAGCCACCGCCCGCATCGCCGTGTTCCCCGGCACCTTCGATCCGATCACTGTGGGGCATGTCTCCATCGTGGAGCGCGCGCTGCCCTTGTTCGACCGCATCATCGTGGGCATGGGCGTGAACGAAAGCAAACGCACCATGTTCGCCGTGGAACAGCGGCTGGCGTGGATCCGCCAGGCTTTCGCCGGCGAAGCACGCGTGTCGGCCATGGCCTTCGAGGGCCTCACCGTGGACCTGTGCAGGCGCGAAGGGGCGCTCTACATCCTGCGTGGCCTGCGCAACAGCACTGACCATGGCGTGGAGCGCAGCATCGCCCTGATGAACCGCCAACTCGGCGGAGTGGAGACCATCTTCATGCCCTCGGCGCCGGAGCACGCCCACATCAGCAGCACCATCGTTCGCGAGCTGATCGCCAATAAGGCCGATGTGCGCGCGTTGGTGCCCATGGACCTGCGCACCACGACATGAGCCGCCTGCTTCCGTTCCTGCTGTTGTTGCTGCACGGCGCAACGCTCCTCGGCGCCACGGCCACCCTGCGCGTGGACGCCCCCCGGCATGCAGGCCAGGTGGTGCTGCTCTACCGCTACGACGATCTCTTCACGCTGCGCACGGTCCGCATCGGAGCGGGGATCCTCGACGCGAAGGGTCAGGCCACGCTCACCGTGCCGGTGGAAGGCACCGCGAAGGTGCGGCTGCGCATCGCCGAGGAACATGCCGACCTCTACCTGCGGCCCGGTGCGGACCTGCATGTGCACGTGCTGCCGCCCGACCCCGGCACACCACGCGGCATCGCCGGCACGGCCCGCATGCCCATCGAACTCGTCGACATCGACCCACTGGACATCAATGCGCTCACCAGCGACCTCAACGAGAAACTCGATGAGTTCATCCTCGAGGACCTCGCGACCGACCAGGTGGCGGGGATGCAGGCCGCCGAGATCCGCCGCAGCGGGGAGGAAAGTGCCCAGGAGACCCCTGGGGAAAGACCACCCACCCTCTTTGTGATACCGAACTGGTCCGAACTGCGCGTGGACAGCTTCGAGTTGCGCCTGAAGAACTTCTACCGCGACATCGACGACCCCTGGTTCATGCGCTACCTCGAGTACGGCGTGGCCAGCATGCGGCAAGGGCCGCAGGTGAGCGACAAGGCGCTGTGGGAGCGCTACCTCAAGGGCCGGGAGATCCGCTATGACGTGCCGGAGCAGGTGCGTTTCATCCGCGGTCTCTTCACCGGTCCACTGCTGTCCTTCGCGATGCGCCATCATGAGGAAGCCACCCTGCGCGCTTTGGCCATGCCGGCTATCGACAGCTTGAAGGCGGTCTTCGCGCGACATGACTTCCTGCGTGGCGACGATCGCCTGGCGGAACTGGTGGCCTTGGACCAGCTCTACCTGCACCATGCGCACAAGGCTCTGCGCGGCGCTGATGTGGTCCGCCTGATCGAAGCCACAGCGAGAACGTCAGCCTATCCGGAACACCGGGCCATCGCCGCCAACATGCATTGGGACCTCACCGCCATGCGCAGCGGAGGACGCTTCCCGGAAATGCTCCTGGAGGATATGCGGGGACGTGGTACGGACCTGGGCACGCTGTTGGAAGGACCGGCCTGCGTGATGGTCACCGCCAGCTGGTGCACCTGGTGCGAGATGGAGCTGCAGGCGCTGGCCAAATTGCACAAGGACCACGAAGGCATCATTCCCGTGGCGATCATCAGTCTGGATGGGTCATTGGACGAGGTGAAGCGCCACCGCCGCGACCTGGCCTATGAACCATTCCAATGGTTCCACGCGGTGGCGGGCACCCAGTTGCGCGATGATCTTCGCATCCGCAGCCTGCCGGCCATCTATCTGCTGAACGACGGGGTGCTCACCCATGCCCCCGCACCCCTGCCCAGCGCGGGCCTGGGCGAGATCTTCCACCGCACCCGTGTGGAGGAGGAGAAAGGCCGCAAGATCAAGGTCTGGGACGAGTGATGGCGTGACCCTTCGGTGTGTCCGCTTCGCCCAAGGCCCAGGCATCCAGCACGGGCAGCAACGAGGCGTAGGTGTCCGCGCGCAGCACATCCGCTTCACCCCGGTTGAACCAGCGCGCTTCGGTGATGTCCTCGCCCGTCTCGGGTACAAGCACTTCATTGGCCGACGCGCGCATCACGAACCAGTCCGTGCGCTTCAGCATGCGGCGGCCCTTGTGCGTGTAGCTGTGCCAGGTGATGGTGAGCGGTCGCACGAGTTGCAGCTCCGTCAGGCCGCACTCCTCGCGCACTTCGCGCAGGGCGGCCTCCTCCAGACCCTCACCGGGGTCCACCTTGCCCTTGGGCAGGTCCCATTTGCCCAGCCGCCGAATCGCCAGCAATCGTCCCTGCTCATCGAGCACTACGCCGCCCGCCGCGGCCACCGGCGTGAAGACCTCCTCCAAATGCTCCCGGGGATCACCCGCCCGCCCGGGATACAGACAGATGCCCGCCAGATCCGAACGCGACTCCATCAGTTGCACGGCCTTCGCGATCTCGGAAGGATCGTCCACGCGCAGCGCGATCCAGTCATCGGGTGCGGGTCCGTTCGGCGGTTCCGGCGCTATGCGCAGCACCTTCCCGCCCATGTGGATGTCATACCTTCGCCGCATGCCCTCGAACCTCGATCCCGCGTTGAAGATCGCGGAGTTCCTCCTGCAGATCAAGGCCGTCAAACTTAGCCCCGCGAAGCCTTTCACCTGGGCCTCCGGCTGGAAGAGCCCGATCTATTGCGACAACCGCAAGACCCTCTCCTACCCACCGGTGCGCACCTACATCCGGCAGCAGTTCGTGCACATCATCAACAGCGAGTTCGGCCGTCCGGACATGATCGCCGGGGTGGCCACGGGCGGCATCGCCCACGGCGCGCTGGTGGCGCACGACATGGGCCTGCCCTTCATCTATGTGCGCAGCGATGCCAAGGGCCACGGCCTGGGCAACCAGGTGGAGGGCGACCTCACCGTGGGCCGTAGCGTGGTGGTGGTGGAGGATCTGGTGAGCACCGGCAAGAGCAGCCTGAGCGCCGTGAAAGCCCTGCGCGACGCGGGCTGCGAGGTGAAAGGCATGGTGAGCATCTTCACCTATGGGTTCGACGAGGCCGCCAAGGCCTTCGCCAAGGAGAAGGTGAAGCTCTTCTCCCTTACCAACTACAGCATCCTGCTGGACCAGGCCCTGCGCAGCGACTACATCACCGAGAAGGACCTGATGCCGCTGAACGAGTGGCGGAAGGGGCCGGCCTCGTGGGGTGTGGGTTCCAAGGTCCAATGAAGCGGGAAAGTTGAGGACCCCGATGCATTTCGGGGGAGGTCGCATGTTGACCGACCCACGACCTTCCATGTCCAACCTTCAACCGATCAGCCCGACAGCATGACCACCATCACCAGCAAGCAGGTCTCCATCGCCAAGCCCGCCAAGGAATTGTACGCCTTCCTGCAGGACATGCACAACTTCGAACAATTGCTGCCGCAGGGCCGCATCAGCGACTGGACCAGCGACGGGAAGTCGTGCTCTTTCAAGGTGCAGGGCGCGGCCACCATCGGTTTGGAACTGCTGGAAGGTGATGGACCCACCCTGGTGCGCATGAAAGCCACCGAGCGCAGCCCCTTCCCCTTCACGCTGGACGGCCACCTGAAGGAGGAGAACGGCACCACCACCGCCTGGATGGAATTCAAC
Source organism: Flavobacteriales bacterium (assembly GCA_026129465.1). Classification (NCBI taxonomy): domain Bacteria; kingdom Pseudomonadati; phylum Bacteroidota; class Flavobacteriia; order Flavobacteriales; species Flavobacteriales bacterium. The sequence goes on along the minus strand of JAHCIA010000001.1, from coordinate 3,517,439 downwards.
GGCGAGATCAACCCCTTCATCAAGATGATGGTGGAGACGCCGCTGAAGAACCTCTTCGACCACATCGCGGACCGGATGGTGAAGATCCACGGATAAGACATGTGGTCATGTGCCATGTGAGCATGTGACCATGATGGAACCAAGGTTCGTCGCAACCAGACAAGCGTCCCGATGGCCTCAAGACGGAACCGACGCAACGACGATGACGCCAAGCCCGCGAAGCTCACCCGCAGCACCCTGCGGAAGTTCTTCCGGCTCTTCCGCTACCTGCGCCCCTACCGGTTGCCCTTCGCGGTGGGCATGGTGCTGCTGCTGGGCACCAGCCTGCTGAGCCTGGTGTTCCCCGGCCTGATGGGCAGTTTGGTGGACGCCACCAAGGGCGAGGTGCCGCGCGATGCGGAAGCCTTGCTGGACCTCTCGAACATCGATTCGGTAGCGTTGCTGCTCTTCGGCGTGTTCGCCTTGCAGGCCTTGCTGGGTTTCGGCCGCATCTACCTCTTCTCCTACGTCACCGAGCACATGCTGGCACGGCTCCGTCAGGACACCTACGAGCACCTGCTGAAGCTGCCCATGAGCTTCTTCGCATCGCGGCGTGTGGGCGAATTGAACAGCCGCATCAGCGCCGACGTGGCCCTGCTGCAGGACACCTTCACCACCACCCTGGCCGAGCTGGTGCGGCAACTTGTGATCGTGAGCGTGGGCCTCGTCCTGCTCACCCTGCTCTCGCCGCAGCTCACCCTCACCATGTTGGTGAGCATCCCCGTGGTGGCCCTGGTGGCGGTGGTCTTCGGGCGCTTCATCCGCAAGCTGAGCAAGGAGGTGCAGGACCGCATCGCCGACACCAACGTGGTGGTGGAGGAAACGCTGCAGGGCATCCAGAGCGTGAAAGCCTTCGCCAACGAAGCCTGGGAGGCGCTGCGCTACCAGCGGAACGTACATGCCGCGCGGGGCCTGGCCATGAAGGGTGCGCGCTGGCGGGGCGCCTTCGTGTCGTTCATCATCCTGTGCATGTTCGGCGCCATCGTGCTGGTGATCTGGCGCGGCGTACACCTGAAGGAAGAAGGCGCGATGAGCACTGGGCAGCTCGTCACCTTCATCATGTACTCGGTCTTCATCGGCGCCAGCATCGGCAGCATCCCGGAGTACATCACGCAGCTGCTGAAGGCCATCGGTGCCACGGAGCGCCTGATGGACCTGCACGATGAAACGGGCGAGGCCATCGAGCTGGGACCGAAGCCCGCACCACTGCCGCTGCAAGGCCGGATCGAGTTCCGGAACGTGAGCTTCCATTATGCCTCACGCCCGGACATGCCCGTGCTGCGCGATGTCTCCTTCACCGCCGAGCCGGGGCAGCGTATCGCTTTGGTGGGACCGAGCGGGGCGGGCAAGAGCACCATCGCCTCCCTTGTCCTTCGCTTCCATGACCCGGTCTCCGGCGCGATCCTCATCGATGGGAAGGATGCGCGTGAATACCCGCTCACCGCGCTGCGCGACCGTATGGCCATCGTGCCCCAGGAGGTGATCCTCTTCGGTGGGACCATCCGCGAGAACATCGCCTACGGCAGGCCCGGCGCGAGCGACGCCGAGATCGAGGCCGCCGCCCGCAAGGCCAATGCACATGCCTTCATCGCCTCCTTCCCCGAGGGCTACGGCACCGTGGTGGGCGAGCGCGGCGTGCAATTGAGCGGCGGTCAGCGGCAACGCATCGCGATCGCCCGCGCCGTGCTGAAGGATCCCGCCATCCTTATCCTGGACGAGGCCACGAGCGCGCTTGACAGCGAGAGCGAACGCCTGGTGCAGGAGGCGCTGGACGAACTGATGAAGGGGCGCACGAGCATCGTGATCGCCCACCGCCTGAGCACTGTGCGCGACGCGGACCGGATCCTGGTGCTGGACAAGGGGACCATTGTGGAAAGCGGCCGACACGAGGAGCTGATCGCGGTTAGCGAGGGGCTGTACCACAGTTTGAGCAAATTACAGCTCAGCGATGTGTGATTCGTGAAGTGTTGTTTGTGAGGTGTGAGGGCGGGCGCGACCACACAATTCACACCTTCACACGCACATCTCACAATTCCTGCACAACACTGACCTGACCGACCAGATCCACGGTCACGGCCAACCATTTTTGAAGTGAATGTGTGCACTGAATTTGGAATTCGCATGTCGGATGCTATAAGTTCATTTTCCTTAGCCCTTCACCATTGAATACAAAGACATTCTCTTGAAGGTAGCCATCATCGCTGGCTTTGTTACCCCCCCCCATCCTAGAACCCTTGTCTGACAAGGGTTTTGGAGCATCCACATGCCTGGCCCAAACCAACGGCGGTCCCGCTGTGGAATGGGTGGACATCATGGCCCCACCTCGTATGCCCTTCTGGGGATCGGTAGGCACATGGGTACCCTTCGGGCAATATGGCTACTTCAGCTACGCTCCTTCCACAGGCCAGATGATGGACCGCGAGGACAGCGGCGAGGACTGGTGGTATGCGCACTGCAACCTCTACGATGGAAGTGGGACGCATATCGGATATGCAGCGGCAGGCTACAACACCATGCCGAATTGGAAATATGTGGACGGCTACTTCTGCTTCGACTTCGATGACATGGACACTGACCCCCACAAGACCATAGAATGGGAAAAGCCAGGCCTGCGGAAGGGAGCACTTCAAAGCTGGCTGGCGAGATACGACCTGGACGGCAACCAGCTCTGGTGCCGCAGTTACCTGCCCGGTGCGTTCTACGGGGTGGCCCTAGACACGGATGGGAACATCGTGGCCATTGGTGAGGCCCATGCCAATCGGAAGGCTGCGGATCTGAACAATGGACAGGTGGTCGGCTATGATCCAGGGCTAAGCGACCCCGTTAACCTGGCCGAGTTGGATTGCTCCATGATGTACGAAGGTGACATGCTCATGGGCATGGTCACGAAGGCCTATATCGCCAAGATCGACCTGAACGGACAGGTGGTTTGGCAGAACCTCTATGGCTGGCCCACGGACCATATTGCCGGGTGGAAGACCTTCAGCCGGGGATTCGCCTTGGCGCCCATTGCCGTGGATGGCGGCACAGGGTTCTATTGCGTGATGCACGGCGGCAGCGGCCAGCAGAGCGATTGGAACCGTATGTGGAACATGCGGATCCGCAGCGATGGCAGTATCGTGGACCGGTACATGTTCGATCCAACGGATGCACTGGGCACCGCGTTGGGCTGGACGGCGAACAACCTCGTCAGGGGCTTCTCCGTGAAGAGCGTGGAGCTTGGAGGCACGCAGCACGTGGCCATTGCCGGGCAATATGGCGTGAGCCAGGGTCCCCAGGCAGGTACGCTCCACGCCTTTGCATGCCTCATCGAAGACATCGATGCCGATCCGTACACCGTGGATGCCGTGTACCACACCAACAGTGCTTCCTTGGCCAGCGATCATGACCCTGCGAGCATCCAGAACAGCAACGACATCTGCTTTCACGTGGATGGACAGGACCTGGCGATCATATGGCCGGTATTGAGCGACTTTGTGCCTCCAACGAACTGGTATGCCGGACGCAGCATCGCCACGCTGAAAGTGCATCGCTTCGATGTCGGTTCGGGCCCCACGCCCACCTGGACCGCCGACCTGGGCGAAGTGCGTGCCTACGACCTGCAGGCCGGCGTCACCAGCACCGCCGATGGCCACATCGCCGTGGTCAGCAGCAAGTGGCATCCACCATTTGATCTAGGGAACCCCTTCCGCTATCCCGACCTGCAGGCACACATCCAAGACCACATCACCACTGACTTCTCGGGACACGATTGGGTCAATACGGAAGACTACGATTATTGGGCCACCAGTGCCTATGTGGCCAAGCTCGATGGCGCCACGGGCGCACCCATCTGGGAAATGGTCGTCGATGCTGAACCGGACAAGGATCACCAGATCTGGCCCGGCGACATCCGCAAACAGGAGTGCCTCTACAAGATCACCGAGGCGGACGATGGCGGGCTGGTGATCAGTGGCAACACCAGCCACAATTTCGACGATGCCCTCCTAATGAAATTTCGGCCCGACTGCCAGGCCAAACTGGCCTACGACCTGGTGCCCGATGCATACGGCCAACACATGCTTCCCAATGGGAACACCGATTGGACCGCCGACCTTACCCTGCATGGTGAAGTGATCGTGCCGAACGGGTCCACCCTCTCCATCAACGGGGCCACCATCCGCTTCGCCGACAGCGACCAGATGCACTGGGCCAGCAGGATCATCGTGGAACCAGGGGGGGTGATCTATGTACAGAATGCCACGCTCACCGCGGATGACAGGTGCCCCAACAGCATGTGGGACGGCGTGCAGTTGCATGGCAACTACTTCGCCCGGCAATTGCCGCAGTATCAAGGAACCCTGCGCATGGAGTTCGCCACCATCTCCCATGCACGCACCGGGGTGCTCGCCGCCAAGGGGGATCCCAGGAACCCGCTTGGGCCGATCATCAAGAACAGCACCGGGGGCATTGTCCACGCCAGCCAGGCCACCTTCCTCAACAACCGGTACGATGCCGTCTTCCACCCCTTCGAGAACCGGCTGGCGAGCGGTGCCGTCACCAGCAACGCCAGCTATTTCAACCGCTGCAGCATGATGACCAGTGGCGGCCTGCCCTTGCCCGGACAGTTCCCGGCCGACCACGTGGCCATGGTGGGCGTGCGCGGCATTCCCTTCCGGGGCTGTACCTGGGGTAACAGCCTCCTGGGCCCGCCCATGGAATGGCCCTTCGAGCAAGGCACCGGCATCCGCGCCATCAACAGCAGCTTCACGGTCGGCAACCACTGCAGCGTGATCGTTCCCTATCCCAACCCCTGCCCGCCTGCGAACACCACGCCCAGCAGTTTCACCAACCTGCACCGCGGCATCCTCGCCACCACCTTCGACCCCAGCCGCACCTTCAGCGTGGACAATACCACCTTCACCGGCACCAACTTCGGCATCCGCATGGAAGGCATCCAGGATGCCGCCATCACACGCAGCACCTTCAATGTGCCGGAGCCCCTCATTCCCGGCATCTTCGGTGCCGTGTACGGCGTGTACAGCGACCAATGCACCGGCTACACCATCCAGGAGAACACGTTCACCACCCTGCAACCCACCGGTCTCAACCGCAAGGTGGGCCTTATCATCAAGGACAGCGGGCCGCAGTACAACACCTTCTACAACAACACCTTCGATAACCTCTACACCGGCTCCCTCATCCAGGGCCGCAACGCCAACGTGCCCGCCACCATCGGCTTGGAGGTGAAGTGCAACGACTACGGCCTGGCCGATGGCAACGCCTTCGATGTGGCACTCACCGGCAGCTACGTCACCGTGCAAGGCTCGCAAGGCTCGGTCATTCTTGACCCTTTCGATCAAGTTCAATGGAGAAACCCCGCCGGCAACCGCTTCAGCCTGCTGCACACCGGCAGCGACCACCCAGAGGAGGACTGGTATGTGCAGAACAGCAGCACCTTCGTGGAGTATTTCCACCATACTTCGACTTTCGGGAACAGAACGCGGCCTGACCACCATGACTTGGATTGGCTTTTGCCCAACCCGCAAGGTGTACCATGGCCCAGTGAAAGAGAACTTGCTTGTCCAACCCATTTGGACGGTGGCGGCCACGAGGTGAAGCGCGTGCAGGCCGGAGAGGAATACGATGCGTATGCGGATGGACAGGCGGCCTACGACGCCACCAAGGACGATGGAGACACCTACAGCCTGCTGGGCTATGTAAGCGACCCGGCGCACGGCAGCGTGCAGGTGCGCGATGCCTTGCAGAGCGTGGCGCCCAAGGTGAGCACCGAGGTGTGGCAGGCCGTCTTCGAGCGCAACCCCACCATGAATGCCTGGCACATCACCCAGGCCCTGCTGAGCAACAGCCCCTTGCAGGGCGAAGTGCTGAAGATGGTGGACCACTATGCCCTGCCCAGTTCCTATGCGTCAATGGTGTACAGCGCACAAAGCGGGGAAGTGAACATCCTGAGCCTGCTGCGCAGTACCATGGCCTGGCACGCGGGCGCCTTCTCTGAAGCGATCAGCGGCCTGGGACACCTGACCTGGCTGGACAGTCTGAGCCTGGACCAACAACTGGACAGCCTGCTGCTGCTGCACCAAGAGCTGCCTTCGTGGAACAGCCCCCTGGCCTTCAGCGGTGTGTTGGCCGCCAAAGGCGAATACGGCCAGTTGGAGACCCTGGCCCTGCAGGAAAGCCAGACCAACGAAGTTCCGGAACTATACGCCCTGCTGAAGCACTACGCCGAAGCCCAACAGCAGGGCGGCTGGCACGATGCGGAAGTGACCGATGTGGCCTGGTTGGAACAATTGGCCGCACAACGGGATGTGATCGGCAGCGCGCATGCCAACGCCTGGTTACTTGGTTTAGGGTATGACCTTCCGGAGGAGATCATCATCCTGCCAGAGGATGGGCCTAAGAGCGCAGGCCAGCCGCGCGATCACGCTGCCATCGATTGGGATACCGGCATGCTGCTGGAAGCCTTCCCCAACCCCAGCAATGGACCGCTATTCGTGGTGTACGAAGTGCCCGAAAGCAGCCCACAGGCCGAATTGCGATTGCTGGACTTGCACGGGCGCACGATGCGCAGTACTCGCCTGGGCGATGGCCCCGGCATGCTGCAATGGAGCACCCAGGGTCTGGCACCCGGCATCTATATGGCCGAACTACGCGTGGATGGCATGGCCAGCAAACAAGTGAAAGTGGTAGTGCAACGATGATGGATGTATGCGGAACTGGCTACTTGCCATATCGCTCTTAGTTGAAGCCCTGGCCCATGGCCAGGGCTTCAACAAGCGGTATGATGCATTCGGATGGGGATTCGCGCAAACCGGGTTCGGCATTGAGGTCGTAGATAATGTCTATGTGACATTATCCGTAAGTGAGGATCATGACAGCATTGCGCCAGGACTCTGGGAATTTCATGCTTCCGTACTGCTCACATGGCTGGACGAGAGTGGCACAAAACTGTCAGAGAAACGCTCTTGGCGGCCTCAGCACAGTGCCTTCGCCGGCTGGGCCAACTGCTGTGATACTATCCCTGGTGGCGGATTCGTGGTGGGGGGATCGAGCGAAGACAGCACTGGCTACGATGAGGTTTTTCTTATGCGCTTCGATGCCGAAGGTGACACGCTGTGGACGCGCGTATTTAGCGGGCCCACGCCCGCACACTACATGATCGGCCGCCAGGTAAAGCGCACCCCCGACGGAGGTTTTCTGATAGCGGGCGATACGGGTTTCGGAGATATCCTACAGAATGGCATAGATGGCTTTGCTATTAAAACAGACAGCTTGGGTAATGAGCAATGGCGCAGGAACTATGGGGGGCCTCCACCCGAGTGGGAGGCACTGATCTCGTGTGACATCGGCCCGGCACACACCTATTACCTGGCAGGCTCCACCTTTCCCACGCCGGACAACGGCCAGCGCTGGGTGATGCGCGTGGATACGTTGGGCGAAGTGATCTGGAGCGTGGATTGGGGCGGTCCGTTCTCTGAAGGCGCCACACAATTGATCACCGGCTCCGATGGACAACCGATCATCTTCAGTGGTCATGGCTACGCTACGAGTTACGCGCTTATGCGGCCATACATCGCCAAGTTGGACAGTTCCGATGGTTCGCTTTTATGGGAACACACCTATGGGGCATTATATCCGAATACGATCTTCTTTTCAGGCAAGGAGAACTTCAATGGAGATCTTATTGCCGCAGGCGGAACGTATATCAGCCAATCACCCAATACGGAAAAGGGGCTTTTGGCGCGTACAACCAATGACGGAGATAGCATATGGATGTTCACGTATTTCTATCAGGACGATGTGATCAGCACAGGCCAGGGCCGCTTCTACGATGTACTCCCCACTCTCGATGGTGGCTTCATTGCGGCTGGTGTTACACGGAATCCCGTCGGCGGCCCGTACCCGCCCGGCTACAGCCAGGACACCTGGGTGGTGAAGGTGGACGGCCTGGGCTGCATCGTGCCCGGCTGCAACAGCGTGGGCATCACCGAGCAGGCCACCAACCTGCAGGATGCGATCCACATCTACCCCAACCCGGCGCATGGGCAATGCACGGTGCAGCTCAGCCTGCCGCCCAGCGTGGGCAACGGTCCTTTCGCCCTCACGCTCGTGGCCAGCGATGCTCGCGTGGTGCGGCAGGAACGCCTCGCAGGCAATGGTGCGCATGGCTTGGCGTTGGAGGGCTTGGCCGCAGGGATATACTACGTTCACATCGCCAGCGAGGGAAAGTGGTTGACGGGCGGGAAGGTGGTGGTGCAATAAGAGTGGATGGTGAGGGGCTTGTACCACTCGCTGAGCAGGCTCCAGCTGGCGTCCTTCACTCCAACATTTCCCTGAACAGGTCCTGCAGGTCGCAGGTGCAGATGCGTTCCGCACTTGCCTGAAGCACGACGCGATCCACGGGTATGCCGGTCCCTGCATGCGTCCCATAGAGCGAGCGCATCACATCGAGCAGGTCATAGTGCTTGTTCGTGCGCGCGGCGATCGATTCATTCAGCCGATGGGCGAACTGGAAGCCACCGGAATAGATGAGGTGGTAGTTGGCGCCCTTGTCCTCCCCGGCTTTCGCGAGTGATACAGCGGTCGCCTGCCGGATCGCTTGGGCCTCCTGCTCCTTCTCCGTGAGGAAGGAGCGCCATTGGGCTTCGGTAAAGAGGCCGATGTCGCGCTGAAGCCGGAAGGCGAGGTGATCCGTGAAGCCTTCCTGGAACCATTGGTCGATCTCATCCACCGTAAGGCTGTAGCCGTTCCACAGGTGCCCCAGTTCATGCACGATGATGTGATGCCAGCAACACGTGGAGATGGTATCGCAGGTCGCGGGATGATCACTCAGCAGAATGCTCATTGAATTGGTGAATGCCGCGCCGCCACCCTCGAAGGTGGTGTCCACATTGATCACTTGCAGGTAGGTGCGCGATGCCGTGTTCGTGCGGGGCGGTCCGCCGTAATAGGTCGTGTAAGTGTGAATGGCGCGTGTGGTGATATCGATGAGCGCCTCCTTGGCATCCTGGAGGTCGTTGCCGAAGGCCAGGATCACGCGCATGTCCCCGGCCTCGAGTTCATGCCGTTGGAAGTCACCCAAGATCAGCACCGTCCAGACCAATTCCTCAGCGCCCCTGACCAGGAACGAATGCGGTCCCGATGGCTGCCATGCGGTGGCCACGGAATAGTTTCCGGGCATTTCAAATCGCACCAGCGCGCTATCGAGATCAAGCCTGGTGATGAACAGGGCGTTGCCGGTGGACATCATCATATCGCCCTTCACATACGCAGCTTCATCACTACCGAAAGGCCATGAGGTGAGGTCGTGCTCCATGCGAACGGTGTAGCTCAGCGCGATCACCTTTCCCGGCTCGCTGCCGATCTTGAGGGCACCTCCAGGCATCCGTTCCACTGGCACGTTCGCCCCATCCACCATGGCTTTCAGATCTTGCACGAACGTGGCCCAGCCATGCTCCAGATGGTCCGCACCGAAGGGGCTCATCAACAGCATCGGGTCCGTGGTGTGGATGGTGGCTTCCACTTGCACCAGCCGTGCTGAAGGGTCGGTGATCCGCAGCACGTAGTGGTCCATCGCACGGAGTGAGAGACCGTGAACTACCAGAACAAGGATCCATGGGAAGTTCATGATGCGCATGCTCGCTCAGGGTTGGGAGTCGCATCCACAGGGTACGCTGCAGCTGCAAGTCCATGGTATTCCTTACAACTCCACCTCCACCACCTTCTTCGTCACAAAGAACTCCTCCTCGAAGAATTCCGAAAGCTCGAAGACGCGGTACTTCTGCTTCAACGGCAGCAGTTCATCGGCCAGTTCGCCGCCCTTCAGGTAGTACAGCTTACCCTGCCCTTTCGGCACCAGGTGCTTCGTCATGCGGATGAACTCCGGCAGCGTGGTGACGGCTCGGCTCACGATCACATCGTAGCGCTGCTTGTGGTCCTCGCTGCGCACCTGTTCGGCGGTGCAGTTGGTGAGGCCGAGCCCTTCTATCACCCCCTTCACGGCCGCGATCTTCTTGCCGGTACCATCGATGCCATGGAAGGTGCACTGGGGGAACATGATCGCCAAGGGCACCAGGGGGAAGCCACCGCCGGTACCCACGTCCACGATCCGCGTGCCCTTCTTGAACCGCACCACCTTGGCGATGCCCAACGAATGCAGAATGTGCCGCTCGTACAGGTGCTCGAAGTCCTTCCGCGAGATCAGATTCACACGCTCGTTCCAGTGGGCATAGAGCTCACCCAGCCTGGTGAAGCGCTCACGCTGCTCGGCGGTGAGTTCGGGGAAATACTTCAGAAGCATATGCTCATGTGGTCATGTGACCATGTCCTCATGCCGTGCCGGGGCATGGACACATGGCGAAGGGATCGTGCGCAGGGCCACATGGTCACATGGCGCGTGGGGCCGCGCGTGGATCAGATCCCGTCCTTCCGGTGCTCCAGCAGATTCATCAGGAACTCGCGGGCGCGGAAGAGCTGGGCCTTCACCGTGCCGAGCGGCAGATCGAGCTCATCGGCGATCTCCTCGTAGCTGTATTCCTTGTAGTAGCGCAGCTCCACCAGCGTACGGTACCGGGGCTTGAGCTTCTCCACCACCTCGCGCATGATGGCGTTCTTCTGCGTGCGGATGGTCTCGTCCATCGGGTCCGGGCCGTGGCTCTTGAGCTCGATGGTCATCTCGTCGCCGTCCTCGGTGCCGATGGGCTTGTCGATGGAGAAGGTCTTCTTCTTCTGTTTCCTGATCCAGTCGATGCAATTGTTCGACGCGATCTTGAACAGCCAGGTGCTGAAGGCGTAGTTGGGCGTGTACTGCTTCAGGCGGTTGAAGGCCTTCCCGAAGGCCTCGATGGTGAGGTCCTCCGCGTCGTCCTTGTTGTTGATCATCTTCAGCAGCATGAAGTAGATCGAGTCCCGGTAACGCGACATGAGTTCGGCGTAGGCCTTCTGGTCGCCGAGGTCCACGGCACGGCGCACGAGCACGTAGTCGTACCGCGCTTTCTCGCTGAGGTTCTCGTTCACTTCCATCGCTTGGGCTTGACCAATATCGTGCTGGCGTACAGCATCGGATCCAAAAGTAGGAACAACCATTCCAGGGGCATTGCGGCCCAGGCGATGGCGCCGGCATGGAGCCTGCGCAGCCCGGCCATGGTGATCGGCAGGAGAAGAAGGACCTTGATCGCGGCACCGATGGCGAAGGCGGTCCATTCGCTGCGGATGGCGAGCAGGACCAGCGCCGTCCAGAACAGCAGGCGCGCGGCGGGGAGCAGCATGAGGAGCACCTGGTGGCCGAAGCGGTAGTGCGCGGCGGTGGTGTAGTGGCGGCGCTTGCGGCGGATCCAGGCGGCCAGGCCGGGGGTGGCGCGCGTGGTCATGAACGAACGTGGGTCGGCCACCATGGCCGTGTTGCGCGCGTTGGCCACGGCATTGATGAAGAGGTCGTCGTCGCCGCTCATGAGGTGGTTGCCACGTTGGCGGTCGCGGGCACGGTAGAAGACCTCGGTGGCATAGCCCAGGTTGCGGCCCACACCCATGTAGGGCAGCCCGGCGCGTGCGAAGGCCAGGTACTGCAAGGCCTTCACGCAGCCATCGTAGCCTTCGAGCACACCCGAAAGGCCGGGCGACGGGGCGTAGGGGCTGTGGCCGATGACGATGGACCTGCCGTTGCGGAAGCCCGCCGCCATGGTGGAGATCCAGTCGCGGCCCGGGGGCAGGCAGTCCGCATCGGTGAGCAGCACGTGCGGGTGTTTCGCGGCACGCACCCCCACGCCCAGCGCGATCTTCTTGCCGTAGCTGAATTTCTCATCGGCCTGGATGTTCACCGGCCGCAGGCGCGGGTGGTCCGGCTTCATCCACTGCAGGATCTCCCAGGTGTCGTCCTCGCTGCGGTCGTTCACCACCACCACTTCGAATTCGCGGTGGTCCTGTTCCATGAGCAGGGGGATCAACGTCTCCAGCGTGCGGGCCTCGTTGCGGGCGCAGATCACCACGCTGATGGGCAGCTCGCGGTCGGGCTCCACCGTGATCTTGCGCAGTGCGAAGGGCGCGAACATGAAGGCGTGGTAGGCCAGGAGCACGAGGAGTGCACCTGCCATCAACCAGGTCTCGATGGGCCAGATGGGCATGGTGGAACGGGACGGGGCATCGCCCAGCGGCCAGCGAAACTATCGGGGAAGCCATGGCGGGACCCTGCCGCGGACCCTCAGTTATGAACACCTTTCCCGTGGAGCGTTCAGGCCGCGCCCTCCACCACGAACATGCGCAGCTCACCCTTGCCTTTCACCCGGACATGGCCCCGATCGCGACAACGATACGCGCCGCGCAACGCGTCGCAGGTCGCCTCGGAAATGTTCACCTGCCCGGTCTCTCCATTGCTCTCCATGCGGCTGGCGGTGTTCACCGTGTCGCCCCAGATGTCATACTGGAACTTCTTCACCCCCACGATGCCGGCCACCACGGGTCCGGTATGCACGCCGATGCGGATGGCGGGCGCCAGCAGGCCCAGGGCTTCCCGGCGCTGTTGGAAGTCCACCATCCAATCGCGTATCGCCAATGCCGCCCGCACCACATCACGCGCATGCGTGGCACTCGGTGTGGGCAACCCACCCACGGCCATGTAGGCGTCGCCGATGGTCTTGATCTTCTCCACAGCATGGCGCCCCACGATGTCGTCGAAGGCGCGGAAACACTCATCGATCATGGCCACCAGGTCCTTGGGCGGCATGCGCTCACTGATCTCGGTGAAGCCCTTGAAGTCGGTGAACAGCACGGTGACCTCATCGAAGAGGCGTGCTTCCGACGAACCCCGGGACTTGAGTTCAGCGGCGGTCTCGGCGGGCAGGATGTTCAGCAGCAGTTCGTCGGAAAGACGCTTGCCCCGGCGGATGGACCAGGCCAGGGCGGCCAGCAACACCAGCCCAACACCGATGGCGATGAGGCCGTAGCGCTGGGTGCGGATATTGGCCTGCTGCTCGGCGATGCGCAGGTCCTTCACCTGTTGTTCGGCGGCGTTGGAGAGGCTGTCGGCGAAGATCTTCTTCTCATACTCGTAGCGGGTCTCCTGCCGGGCGATCTCCTGGCGCTTCTCCTCGCCCATGGTACTGTCGCGCAGCTGCACGAACCGCTCATAATGCCGCAGCGCCTCGCCCATGCGGCCGGCCGCTCGATGCAGGCGGTACAGCACATGTTCGGCGCCCTTGAGGGTCTCACGATCGCCGATGTCCCGTGCGATGGCAACGGCCTGCTCCGCCTCACTGCGGGCCTGCGTTGCGCGGCCCATGATCAGATGCAGGTCCGCGATGGCCACCAGGCTCTGGGCCTCACCCTGGCGGTTGCCCAGTTGGCGCTCCAATTCCATCGCCTCGGTGTGGTGGCGCAGGGCCGCGGCCCGGTCGCCCTGGTCCTCCTGAACCTTGGCGATATTGAAAAGGGCGATGGCCATGCCCCGTTTGTCATCGAGTGCTCTGCGGATCGCCAGGCTGCGCCATTGGTGGTCCAGCGCATCATCCCAATTTCCCAGACGGTACAGCGCCAATCCCACATTGCCCAGCGAACGGCCCATGGCGCTGCTGTCGTTGAGTCGCTCATAGATGTCCAGTGCACGGCGATGATGCTCCAGCGCCCGCTGGTGATCGCCCAGGCTGATGTGGATGTTGCCGATGTTGTTGAGCGAACTGGCCTGCCCGGCAGGGTTGCCGCGCCGTTCCTCGATGGTCAGGCCCTTCAGTTGGTATTCCAGCGCCCGGGACAGGTCGCCACGCTGCTTGTGCACCAGACCGATGTTGCCCAATGTGCTGGCGATGCCGCGCAGATCATCCAATTCCTCCCTGATGGCCAGTGCGGCCTCGTAATGAAGGAGGGCCTCATCGAAGCGGCTGCGTACCAGGGACACGGTGCCCAGGGTGTTCAAGGCGTCGCCCTCGGGCGCACGTGCCTTCCGTTCCCGGGCGAGGGCCAACTCCCTTTCCGCCCACATCCGGGCCGAATCCGGTTCGCTGTACATATACGACCAGGCCAGCCGGTCCATGGCGCGCATGCGCAGACTGTCCGCCATGCCGCCGTCCGCGGCCACCGCGCGCAACGAATCCTGGCGCGGTGACTGCGCGACCAGTGTGCCCGCGAGCAGAAGCGCCCACAACAGGTGCGTGGATACAAGCATGAAGGGCGGCAAGGCGTGCATCGGCGCGCGAATGTACCGGGTGCGCGCACCATGCCCGGCTACCTTTGCCGCGCATGTCCTTCACCCTGCAGGCCGCCGATCCGGCTTCCCATGCCCGCGCCGGCGAACTCCACACCGATCACGGCGTCATCCCCACCCCGGTCTTCATGCCCGTGGGCACTTTGGGCGCCGTGAAGGCCGTGCATCCCCGGGAGTTGCGCATGGACCTCGACGCGCCGATCATGCTGTCCAACACCTACCACCTCTACCTCCGTCCCGGGGTGGACGTGCTGGAACACGCCGGCGGGCTGCACCGCTTCAACGGCTGGGACCGTCCCATCCTCACCGACAGCGGTGGCTTCCAGGTGCACTCCCTCAGCGACATCCGCAAGATCACCGAGGAGGGGGTGAAGTTCCAGAGCCACATCGACGGCAGCCGCCACCTCTTCACACCGGAGAACGTGATGGACATCCAGCGCGGCATCGGGGCGGACATCGTCATGGCCTTCGATGAATGCACACCATGGCCCTGCGAGCGGGCCTACGCCGAGAAGAGCATGCACCTGACCCACCGCTGGCTGGACCGCTGCATCGAACACTTCAACCGCACGGAACCGAGGTACGGTCACCGCCAGATGCTTTTCCCCATCGTGCAGGGCAGCACCTTCCCGGAATTGCGGGAACGCTCGGCGGAATACGTGGCGGCGAAGGACCTGCCCGGCAACGCCATCGGCGGCCTCAGCGTGGGCGAGCCCGAGGAGGAGATGTACGCCATGGCCGAGTTGTGCTGCGCGATACTGCCACAGGACAAGCCGCGCTACCTGATGGGCGTGGGCACCCCGTGGAACCTGCTGGAGAACATCGCACGCGGCATCGACATGTTCGACTGCGTGATGCCCACGCGCAACGGCCGCAACGGCATGCTCTTCACCCGGGAGGGCGTGCTGCAGATCAAGAACAAGCAATGGGCGGACGACCATTCCCCGCTGGACCCGGACGGCCATTCGTGGGTGGACACCACGTACAGCAGGGCCTTCGTGCGGCACCTGTTCCAAAGCGGTGAGATGCTCGGCCAGCAGGTCGCCAGCCTGCACAACCTGGGCTTCTATCTGGCGTTGATGCGGGAGGCGCGGAAGCGGATCGTGGACGGTAGTTTCACCGCTTGGAAGAACGCCATGCTGCCGAAGTTGAAACAGAGGATCTAGTTGTCGGTCGTTGGTTGTCCGTTGTCCACCCCTGACAACCGGCAACTGTCAAGAACCCCATGCTCCGCACCCTGGACCGCTATATCATCCGCCAGTTCCTGGGCACCTTCTTCTTCATCCTGGTGGTGATCATGCTCATCGCCGTGGTGTTCGACATCAGCGAAAAGACCGAGGACTTCGCCAAGATGAAGGCCACCACAGGCGAGATCGTGCGGGAGTACTACCTCAACTTCGTGATCTACTACAGCAACCTGTTCAGCGGGCTGCTCATCTTCATCGCCGTGCTGCTGTTCACCAGCCGGCTGGCGCACCGCACGGAGGTGATCGCCATGCTCAGCAGCGGGGTGAGCTTCCCGCGCATCATGTGGCCCTATTTCCTGGCTGCCACCATCCTCACGGCCCTGTCGCTGCTCACCAACCACGTGGTGCTGCCCCTGGCGAACAAGACCCGGCTCGACTTCGAGGAACGCCACATCCGCGCCACTTTCCGCGTGCACGAGCACCACATCCACCGGGAGATATCGCCAGGCGTGATCGCCTACTTCGAGAGCTTCAACGCCAAGGAGAAGGCCGGCTACCGCTTCGGTCTGGAGCAATGGGAGGGTGGCCGTCTCACGCGCAAACTGCACGCGGACCGCGCGGAATACGACAGCGTCACCGGGGCGTGGCGCTCGCATGAATACCTGCTCCGCATCATCGGGGAGGATGACGAGCGCCTCATCCGGGGCACCATGCTGGACACGGTGATCCCCCTGAAGCCCTCCGACCTGGGCCAGCGCTGGGAGTTCGCGATGGCCATGGGCTGGGATGAGATCAACGACTACATCGCGGCCAAACAGGCGCAGGGCGACGGCAGCGTGATGCCCTACCTCATCGAGAAGCACCAGCGCACCTCCTACCCCTTCGCCACCTACGTCTTCACCTTGATCGGTGTGGGCATCGCCAGCCGCAAGGTGCGCGGCGGCACCGGCCTGCACCTGGCCCTGGGCGTGCTGCTCACCCTGCTCTACATCTTCGCCATGAAGCTCACCACCGTGGCCGCCACCAATGCCGGCCTCGATCCCCTGGCCGCGGTGTGGCTTCCCAACGGCATCTTCCTGCTGGTGGGCCTGTGGATCTACCGAAGAGCGCCCAAATAGGGCGTGGCCATCCAATGATCGGCGACACGAACGCTTGCGGCACGCGACCTATCCATCGTAACATTGCGATGTATTTAAACAGCCATGGGCCTCATCAAGGAACACCTCTTCTCCCCGGAGCAGAACCGGATCGCCGCCCTGGCCAAGGTGCTGGGGCATCCGGCGCGCATCGCCATCCTGCAATACCTCACCAGGCGGGGCACCTGCGTGAACGGGTCGCTCGTGGAGGAACTGGGCCTGGCGCAGGCCACCATCAGCCAGCACCTGTGGGAACTGAAGAACGCCGGGCTGATCCAAGGCACGGTGGAAGGCACCAGCGTGTGCTACTGCATCGAACCCAAGGGCTGGAACGCGCTGAAGAAGGACCTGGACAAACTACTCACGACCGTGAGCATCAAATGCTGCTGACACCAACTCAATGCCGGGTCAGGCCCGGCATGACCGAACCGATGAACAACGCACAAGAGACCAAGGACATGGTCCGCGCCAAGTACGCGGAGATCGCGAAGCAGGACAAGGGCACCAATGCCTCGAGTTGTTGCGGCGCTGGCGGCTGCTCCACCGAGGCCTACACCATCTTCAGCGATGACTACTCCAAGCTCCAGGGCTACAACCCCGATGCGGACCTCAGCCTCGGCTGTGGCTTGCCTACCGAGTTCGCGGGCATCAAGCCGGGCGACACCGTGCTGGACCTGGGCAGCGGCGCCGGCAACGACTGTTTCGTGGCCCGCGCGGAGACCGGCGAGGATGGACGGGTGATCGGCGTGGACCTCACCCCGGAGATGATCGCCAAGGCGAAGGAGAACGCCGCCAAGCTCGGCTACCAGAACGTGGAGTTCCGGCTGGGCGACATCGAGGCGCTGCCCCTGACCAGCAGCGTGGTGGACGTGGTGGTGAGCAATTGCGTGCTGAACCTGGTGCCCGACAAGCGCAAGGCCTTCCGCGAGGTGCTCCGCGTGTTGAAGCCGGGCGGCCACTTCAGCATCAGTGACGTGGTGCTGCGCGGCGAATTGCCGGAAAAACTCCAGGCCGCGGCCGAGATGTACGCCGGCTGCGTGAGCGGCGCGCTTCAGGAGCACGACTATCTCGGCATCATCCATGACCTCGGCTTCGAGCAGGTGAGCGTGCAAAAGCGCAAACCCATCATCATCCCGGACGACATCCTGCGCAACTATCTGGGAGAGGACGAGCTCGCCACGTTCAAGGCCGGCGGCACGGGCATCTTCAGCATCACGGTGTCGGCCCGCAAGCCCAACAAGCAAGGCATGATGCCGGAACAGGTCCGGCACGACAAAGCGGAATTGAAAGCGGCCTGCTGCGGCAGCGGGAGCAACTGCTGCTGAGCATGCGCATCCTCATCCTCTGCACCGGCAACAGCTGCAGGAGCCAGATGGCCGAGGGCTGGCTGCGGCACTACGCTGGCGGCAGGGCCGAGGTGGTGAGTGCCGGCACGGAGTCGCACGGCCTGAATGCCCGTGCGGTGCAGGTGATGGCCGAGGCCGGCGTGGACATCGCCCACCACCGCAGCAAGGTGGTGGACGAGGTGCTGGACCGGCCCTTTGACCTGGTGGTGACCGTTTGCGACCACGCGCAGGAGCGTTGCCCCTACGTGCCTGGCCCGGCCAAGCGCATGCACCGCAGCTTCCCCGATCCCGCCAAGGCGACCGGCACGGAGGCGGAGGTCCTCGCCGCCTTCCGCGCCACCCGCGACGAGATCCAGCGCTTCTGCCAACAGCTGGCCACCACACTGCCATGACCGACCCGCCCAACGGACCATTGACCAAGGAACCTGGCATCGGCTTCTTCGAACGCTATCTCACCGGCTGGGTGGGTCTTTGCATCGGCACGGGCATCCTTGTTGGCGAGTTCGCCGGCGACAACATGCAGGCCGTGGCCGATCTGGAATACAGCCACGTGAATCTGCCGGTCGCCATCCTCATCTGGCTGATGATCTACCCCATGATGGTGCAGGTGGACTTCGGTTCCATCACACGCATCCGGCCGCAATTGAAAGGACTTGGTCTCACGGTGACCATGAACTGGTTGATCAAACCTTTCACCATGGCCTTCTTCGCCTGGCTCTTCTTCAGCCAACTCTACGGCGCCTGGCTCGCTCCGGAGCGCGCGCAGGAATACATCGCCGGGGCCATACTGCTCGGTGCCGCGCCCTGTACCGCCATGGTCTTCGTGTGGAGCTGGCTCAGCGGCGGCGACCCCAACTACACGCTGGTGCAGGTGAGCGTGAACGACCTGGTCCTGCTGGTGCTCTTCGTGCCCATCGTACAATTCCTGCTGGGCATCACGGGCATCGCCATCCCCATGGATGTGCTGATCACATCGGTGGTGGTCTTCGTGGTGATCCCGCTCGTGGCCGGCTACCTGACCAACCGCTGGCTGGTACGCACACGCGGCGAGGACTGGTTCAAGACACGCTTCCTGCCCAAGCTGAAGCCTGTCTCCATCGTGGCCTTGCTCACCACCCTCGTGCTGCTCTTCGCCTTCCAAGGCGCCAGGATCCTCGCCCAGCCTTTCGACATCCTGCTTATCGCCATCCCGCTGACCTTGCAGACCTACTTCATCTTCTTCCTCACCTGGAAAGGCGGCCGCTGGCTGAAGCTGCCCTACCGTACCTGCGCCCCGGCGAGCATGATCGGCGCCAGCAATTTCTTCGAGATGTCCGTGGCGGTGGCCATCGCGTTGTTCGGGCTGGACAGCGGTGCGGCCCTGGCCACCGTGGTGGGCGTGCTCATCGAGGTGCCCATCATGCTGCACTTGGTAAGCATCGCGAAGCGCTGGCGATACGCGTGACGGACCGTTCAGGTGGAACGCGGTCCGGGTGACAACTTTCGGACATGAACGCACGCGTGATCCTCTGGGCGGCCCGCATCTCGGGCACCCTCTTGCTCGCCTTCCTGCTCTTCATGCTCATCGGCCACCTCACCGGCGATGCCAACGGCCCCAACGGCATGCGCTTCAGCAACAACAGGGAACTCATCGCCTTCCTCTTCTTCCCGGTGTGCACCATCATCGGGCTGGCGCTCGCCTACAAGCGGGAACTCCTGGGCGGCACGATCGCGATCGGCAGTCTGGTGGCACTCTTCCTCCTGCGGCCCGATCTGATGCAGATGAGGTTCCTGTTGATGTTGCTGCCCGGCGTGCTGTACCTGCTGCACGGGACAATGTCCCGCCGAGGCAGGCTGGCCTGAACCGCGCTGGTCCTTCGTCCACCCCGGCCTACCTTCCCCACATGAAAGCCTGGGTACTGACCAAGTATGGCGAGCCGCGCACATCAATGGCCCTCCAGGATGTGCACGATCCGCATCCGGAAGCGAAGCAGGTGCTGATCCGTTGCGAAGGCTTCGGATTGAACTACGCCGACGTGATGGCCGTGAAGGGCTTGTACCGCGATGCCCCGAAGGCGCCCTTCGTGCCCGGCTATGAGGTGGTGGGGCGCGTGGAGCGCGCAGGGGCTGAAGTACCCCCCGGCCTGCTGGGCAAGCGCGTGGTGGCCATGACGCGTTTCGGTGGCTATGCCGAGCTGGCCGTGACCGACCACCGCGCACTGGCGGTGGTCCCCGATGACGTTCCGCTGGCCGAGGCCGCGGCACTGGCCACCCAGGGTTGCACCGCCTGGTACATGGCCATGATCGCACGGCCCTTGCGTCCAGGACAACGTGTGCTGGTCCACAGTGCCGCGGGAGGTGTGGGGCAACTGCTGGTGCAGCTCGCCGTGCATGCGGGCTGCGTGGTGTACGCGGTGGCCTCAGGGCCGGAGAAGATGGCCTACCTGGAAAAACTCGGCGCGCAGCACCCCATCGACCGCCGCAAGGGCGACTATGCTGTGCAGCTGCAGGCGCTGCTGGGCCGCGAGAAACTCGATGCCAGCTTCAATGCCGTGGGCGGATCCACCTTCCGCAAGGACCTGCGGCTGTTGGGCAGCGGCGGTGCGCTGATGCTCTTCGGCGGCAGCGAACGCGGCGAAGGCGGCCTCTTCGGCACCCTGCGTTTCGTGTGGCGCATGGGCCTGGTGGTGCCCATCTTCCTCATGATGAAAAGCAAGAGCCTGGTGGGCGTGAACATGCTGCGCATCAGCGAGCACAAGCCGGAACTCATCGCCGCCTGCCTGCAGGGCGTGGCGCAGGCCCATGCCGAAGGCTGGTTGAGACCGCAGGCGCATCGCAGCTTCGCCGGCCAGGGGTTGGCCGATGCTTTGGAGCTGCTGGGCAGTGGCGCTTCCATCGGCAAGGTGGCCGTGCGCTGGTAGGCGGCTTGCCACATCTGTTCAAGCTACTTCCGTCGGGATCGATACCTTGTCCATGGTGGAAGCACCGGACGGGATGCATGGACCAAGACCCAAGGTGATCCTGGTAAGCGGCGGCAGCAGCGGGCTGGGCAACGCCTTCTGCTGGCGCCTGGCGGAAAGCGGGCACACCGTGGTGGGCACCAGCCGCAAGCCGGACTTCGAGCCGATGGGCTGGGAGTTGATCCAACTGGATGTGATGGACCCTGCCAGCGTGCGACGTGCCGTGGACCACGTGTTGCTACGCCATGGCCGCATCGATGTGCTGGTGAACAACGCCGGCGTAGGCATCCAGGGCTCCGTGGAGGACCTCGACGACGACCTGGTGATGCGCGCCTTCCACACCAACTTCTTCGGCCTGCACCACATGTGCGACGCCGTGCTGCCCCACATGCGTTATCGGAGATCGGGGCTCATCGTCAACATCAGCAGCATCATATCCAACTACGGCCTGCCCTTCCGCGGTTTCTACAGCGCCAGCAAAGCGGCAGTGCAGCGCTACAGCGAGGCCCTGCGCATGGAGCTGCGGCCTTTCGGTGTCCATGTCTCCGTGGTGGAACCCGGTGGCTACCGCACCAACATCGGCCGCGACCGCCTGCGACCCGATGCACCAAGCGATGCCTACGGCGAAGCCTATGCGCGCAGCATGGATACCCTGCACAAGGACGAGACCATGTGCCGCGACCCGGACGAATGCGCCGTCTTGGTGGTGCGCATCGTGGGATCCAGGCGGCCGGCACACATGTACCGTCCCGCGCAACGCATCGCCCGGCTCAGCGTGGCCCTGAAGCGCTTGCTCCCCGGCACCTGGTTCGAGGGGATGCTGTGGAAGCACTATGGCTGAAAGGAAGCCGGGCACCTGCTCCTCGACGGAGCCTCGCGGCGCAAGGAGAAGAAGGCAGGATCGAAGATGGCCATAGCTATCCGGGGGCGCAGGGTGTGATCGACCCCTGGTCGGCAGGCCGGGAGGTTGGCGGCACCGGGCAACGCCTCCCGTTCAGTCCCTCACCTTCTCGAACACCATGCGGTAGTGCTCGAAGATCTCGCGCTCGAACACCTGCAGGTTGGGCGCGATCTGGTAGCGGCGCACCCACTTGCGGAAGTCGCTGCTGAAGAGCTTCGGCAGCAGCGAGGCATAGAGCAGGTACTTCACCGGGTGGAATTTGTTGAAGGCCGCCGTCCAGCGGTGGATCGTTTCGATGTAGTCCAGGCGTCCGCTGTCGGCATGGATCAGCTTGAAGTGTTCGCTGGCAGGCCGCGTCATCCCTTCCTGTCCATAGGGCAGCCATGAACCGGGGAACACATCGCACACCAGGTCCATCAGCTCTTCGCCGCTGTAGCTCTTGCGGTTCTTCCACACGTTGGTCTTGCCGAACTTGATGTCCTCGAAGTTCACCATGTTCGGGCCGAACACCATGGTCTGGCAGTAGAAGCGGCCACCCACCGGCAGCAGGTCGCTTACCTGCTTGAAGTAGGTGCGGTAGATCTCCTCCTGCTTGCCCGCGCGGTACTCCTCCACCGAACAGAGGTGCTCCGGGCTGCCCATGGCGCACACCGCATCGAACTTCCCGAAGGTCTCCGGGGTGATGTCCTTGCTGTCCATGTGGTGTACGTTGAGGCCGTTCTTGCGGCACGCGATGGCCTGCCCTTCGGCGAGGACCACGCCCGTGGTGTGCACCCCCTGCTTGTTCAGGAAATCGATGAAGGCGCCCCAGCCGCAGCCGATGTCGAGCACCTTGTCGCCCGGCTTGATGTTGCAATGCTCCATGATGAAGCGATGCTTGCGCTCCTGCGCCTGCTCCAGGGTGAGGGAGAAGTCGCCATCGAACCGGGCACCGCTGTACGCCCCTTTCTCTCCCAGGCTCAGCCGGAAGATCTTGTCCATGGTGGTGTAGTGCGCGTCGAGTTCCTGCTGGTCGGCCATGGGGAGGATCCAATTATCACCAGCGGTGTGCGGGCGGGGCGGGCAAGGTAAGCGTGGGCTCGGAGAAGGTCATGTCGGCCTTTCACCAGGAGCGGTCTGGGTCGGGGCGGAATGCGCCAACGCTAAAAGCCGAAGTGTTCCTCCATCACCCCCAGCACGTGACCATCATCACCTACCAGCCCTTCCATGGCAAATACCTTCGCCACCCCATTCCTCGACCCATGAGCATCCTTTCACGCACAGCCTCCCTCCTCGCCCTCACGGCCCTCCTCGCCGCCTGCTCGCAGGACAAGCCCGAAGCCAACAAGGACATGACCGCCGACGGCCATTCCGGGGCCACCATGAAGAGCCCCTCCAACGCGCGCGCCACCGCCATCAGTGACTGGTGGCCCAACCGCCTCGACCTCGGCATCCTGCGGCAGAACTCCTCGCTCTCCGATCCCATGGGTCCGGACTTCAACTATGCCGAAGCCTTCCAGAAGCTGGACTACAAGGCCCTGAAGGAGGACATCCGCAAGGTGCTCACCGAGTCGCAGGACTGGTGGCCCGCCGACTACGGCCACTACGGCGGTCTCTTCATCCGCATGGCCTGGCACAGCGCCGGCACCTACCGCTCAGGCGACGGCCGCGGCGGATCGCGCGCCGGGCAACAGCGCTTCGCACCCGTGAACAGCTGGCCCGACAACGCCAACCTCGACAAGGCACGCCGCCTCCTCTGGCCCATCAAGCAGAAGTACGGCAAGAGCATCTCCTGGGCCGACCTCATGATCCTCACCGGCAACGTGGCGCTGGAGGACATGGGCCTCAAGACCTTCGGCTTCGCCGGTGGCCGCGAGGACGTGTGGGAACCCGAGACCGATGTGTACTGGGGCGCCGAGCAGAAGTGGCTGTCCGATGACAAGCGCTACTCCGGCGAACGCGATCTGGAAACGCCCCTCGCCGCCGTGCAGATGGGCCTCATCTACGTGAACCCCGAAGGCCCCAAGGGCAACCCCGATCCCGTGCTCGCCGCCAAGGACATCCGCGAGACCTTCGGCCGCATGGGCATGAACGACGAGGAGACCGTGGCCCTCATCGCCGGTGGCCACACCCTGGGCAAGACCCACGGCGCCGGCCCTGCCAGCCACGTGGGCCCCGAGCCCGAAGCGGCCGGCATCGAGGAGCAGGGCTTCGGCTGGAAGAGCACCTACAAGAGCGGCAAGGGCGCCGATGCCATCACCTCCGGCCTGGAAGTGATCTGGACCTCCACCCCCACCAAGTGGGGGCACCTCTTCTTCGTGAACCTCTTCGAGAACGAATGGGAGCTCACCAAGAGCCCCGCCGGCGCGCACCAGTGGGTGGCCAAGAACCCCAAGATGATGGTGCCCGATGCCTTCGACAAGGAGAAGATGCACAAGCCCACCATGCTCACCACCGACCTCTCCCTGCGCATGGACCCCGTGTACGAGAAGATCTCCCGCCGCTTCTATGAGAACCCCGGCGCCTTCGACGAGGCCTTCGCCCGCGCCTGGTTCAAGCTCACCCACCGCGACATGGGTCCGCGCAGCACCTACCTCGGCCCCGAAGCACCCACTGAGGACCTCATCTGGCAGGACCCCATCCCCGCTGCGGACCACGCCCTCATCGGCACCGCCGACATCGACCGCCTGAAGAAGTCCATCCTCAGCTCCGGCCTCACCATCCCCGAACTGGTGGGCACCGCATGGGCATCGGCCTCCACCTACCGCCACTCCGACCGGCGCGGCGGGGCCAACGGCGCACGCATCCGCCTGGCACCCCAAAAGGACTGGGAGGTGAACAACCCCGCACAGCTCCAGAAGGTGCTCGCCGCGCTGGAGAAGATCCAGGCCGACTTCAACGCCAGCGCCGGCAACAAGAAGGTGTCCATGGCCGACCTCATCGTGCTGGGTGGTGATGCCGCCGTGGAGAAGGCCGCCGCCAACGCCGGCTACCCGGTGCGCATCCCCTTCGCGCCCGGCCGCACCGATGCCACCCAGGAGCAGACCGATGTGGAAAGCTTCGCCCTGCTGGAGCCCATGGCCGACGGCTTCCGCAACTACCTGAAGAAGCGCTACACCATCTCCACCGAGGAACTGCTGGTGGACAAGGCCCAGCTGCTCACCCTCACCGCGCCGGAGATGACCGTGCTGGTGGGCGGCATGCGCGCGCTCAACGCCAACTACGACGGCTCCAAGCACGGCATCCTCACCGCCAATGGCGACGCCCTCACCAACGAGTGGTTCGTGAACCTGCTGGACATGCGCACCGAGTGGAAGCCCACCTCCGACACCAAGGAGACCTTCGAAGGAAAGGACCGCGCCACCGGTGCTGCCAGGTACACCGCCACCCGCGCCGACCTCATCTTCGGCTCGCACTCCGAGTTGCGCGCCCTGGCCGAAGTGTACGCCAGCAGCGATGCCAAGGAGAAGTTCGTGCGCGACTTCGTGGCCGCCTGGCACAAGGTGATGCACCTGGACCGCTTCGACCTCGCGCGCCGCTAAGCGTTGGCGCAAGGCCTCAACACCACACCCCCGGTACCGTGCGCAGGCATGGTGCCGGGGGTGTTTGTTTGGGGGAGGGCGTGGTGGTCTTTGGGGCGTGCCCCCTCGCACCCTTCGACTCCGCTCTGCTACGCTCAGGGTCCTCGGGGTCCGGCTCTCCGCTATGCTCCTCGCTCGTACCTCGCTGCGGGGTGCCGCTGCGATCCGTCACGCACTGACGCTCCACTCAAGACCCCGTCACTGACCTGTAACCATTTTGGTTACATTCGCCGTATCTTCGCATGCGGATCATCGCCAAGGAAACACTTGAACGGTACGGCAAGAGGCACGTGCAGGCCTTGCAACCCTTACGCGCATGGCATGATCTGGTGAAGCAGGAAACATGGGCCACTCCAGAGGATATCAAGAGGACCTTCCCGACAGTGTCATTTGTTGGAGGGGACCGGTTGGTCTTCAACATCAAGGGCAATGCGTTCCGCTTGGTGGCACGTGTGCGCTACAAGAAACCCTCCACGAAGAACGGTGTGGTCTATGTCATCCGCATCATGACCCTCGCCGAGTATGACAAAGTGGACGTAACCACGCTGCGCTATGAAGGTTAAGCCCATCCGCACAAAAAAAGAGCACAAGGCGGCGTTGCTGCGTATCGAAGAGCTTTTCGACCTTGACCCCAAGGATGGCAGCCCCGAAGCCGATGAATTGGAGCTCCTGACCATGGTGGTGGAGGACTATGAGGACATCCATTACCCAGTGCCACCGCCCGAACCCATCGAGGCCATCAAGTTCCGATTGGACCAGATGGGGCTGAGCGAAAAGGACCTGGACAAATGGCTCGGTTCCCGCCAACGCCGTAGCGAGATACTCAACGGCAAGCGCAAGCTGAGCCTCAGCATGATCCGCACCCTGCACAAGCACCTGCGTATCCCGGCCGAAACGCTGATCCGCGAGTACAAGGTGAAGGTGGCCTGAAAGCCTACTTCCCGAACACCACTTCCCGAACACCACTTCCCGATGCCACTCCAGGTATTCGGGCTTCCAGCCGCAGGCTGGCACCTTGGAACTTGAGAAGGCACGGGCAGTGATGAAGGGGATGATGCGCTTGTGATCACGCATAGCAGCCCGGTGGCCATGGGCCCATTGGCCGGCACAGCCGGAAAGGTCACAGGCTGGGTTCTTGGGCCAGCGGTTTGGCGGCGCGAAGCGAGAGGCTTGGGGTTGCCGAAGGCAGCGGTTTGGGCTGGCTGGTGCGCGGATGGGCATTAAGCTGCGGAGCGGAATGGCTTTGAGGCCAGCGGGTCCTTGGGCCTTGGTTGATGGCCGATCGGTGGAGGGCGCAGGGTCCCCGAAGACGGGAGACCCTGCGGCGGTCTGGAAATGACCGTGCTGGTGGGCGGCATGCGCGCGCTCAACGCCAACTACGACGGTTCCGCCAACGGCATCTTCACCAGCACCCGCGATGCCCTCACCAACGAGTGGTTCGTGAACCTGCTGGACATGCGCACCGAGTGGAAGCCCACCTCCGACACCAAGGAGACCTTCGAAGGAAAGGACCGCGCCACCGGTGCACCCAGGTACACCGCCACCCGCGCCGACCTCATCTTCGGCTCGCACTCCGAACTGCGCGCCCTGGCCGAAGTGTACGCCAGCAGCGACGCCAAGGAGAAGTTCGTACGCGACTTCGTGGCCGCCTGGCACAAGGTGATGCACTTGGACCGCTTCGACCTCGCGCGCCGCTGAGCGTTGGCGAAGGGCCACCATACCACACCCCCGGACCGTGCGCAGGCATGGTGCCGGGGGTGATTGTGTGATGGAGTGCTGGGCGAGGTTTGTTTGGGCGTGCCCCCTCGCACCCTTCGGCTCCGCTCTGCTGCGCTCAGGGTCCTCGGGGTCGCGTGCTGCGCTGTAGCCGGACTTGTCAGGCCCAGCGGCTGCGGCACTGCGGGGTCACTCCTTCGTCGTGCCTCCTCGTTGCACGCATCCGCAAGGCCCTCCTGCGCCGGGCTGCCGCTTCGCCCGCTCACGCTTTTTAACCATGGCTATCTTGCTCACGGTCAAGGCCTGATCAGCCCCGTTCTTGATCGTGGAAAACTCACCCTTATGAACACCGGTTGAAACCTTTCCTTTGCAATTAACTTATAAGTGAATACATTTGTATCCATAGAACGCCTGGGCGAGTTCTGCTTCAAGCGGGTCACCTACTACTCGGTGCGCTTGGAAGGAAGGGACAACACGGAGTTCGAGGACTTTCTGGAACGCCATGAACACAATGAGAACATCAGGACAGAGCTGGACGAGCTCTTCTGGTGGCTCCAAGAGATCGGCACCCGTGTCGGTGCACGGGCGGACTACTTCAGGCCCGAACGCAGGGCACACGCCCTGCCCCCACCAAGCCGAAAGCTGCGCATGGTGCAACACAAGCATCTGCGCCTGTATTGCATGCGCATCAGCGACCATGTGGTCTTTCTGTTCAACGGAGGAGTGAAGACGGCCGCAACGGCCCAGGAATGCACCACTGTCAAACCCCACTTCGAGCGCGCCAACCGGCTGGCACTGGCCATTGACAAGGCGATCAGAGAAGGGGACATCAAGCTGAACGCGAAAGGAGACCGGTTGGAGTTCGATGAAGATCTAGAGTTAGCGGTATGAGCAAGAGCGTGATCCAACGGATGCGGGAACGCATCAGCCCCGAGACCAAACGCATGGTGGCGAAGAACCTCGCCATCTGCGAACAGGTGCGCCTGCTGCTGGCCGAAAAGGGCCTTACGCAGAAGGACCTGGCCGAACGCATGGGCAAGAGCCCGGCCGAAGTGAGCAAGTGGCTCAGCGGCCTGCACAACCTCACGCAACAGAGCATCGTGAAGATGGAGGAAGCCCTCGGGGCCGACATCACCATCACGCCGGAGCAAGCCAAGCATATGCTGCCCGATGTGCGTATGGTCCCGGTACCGGCCTATGCCACTCCATCGCGCAAGCACTTCTCCATGGAAAGCTGCACCGATGCCGAGCCCATGAACGTGGGCAAGGCGAACAACGGGATGAAACTGGTGGCATGAGCAAAGCGGACCCCACACCCAAGCGCCCTGTTCCAGATCCGACCAGGATCCACATCCTCGGCGTGTCCTTGGTGAAGGGTGCGCTTAACGCCAGTGACGCCTACCTGCAAGTCCCCGTCCGGCCAGAGCTCGTGAAGGTGCAGCAGCACCAGGTGTCGCGCATCAACGATGCCCAGAAGCTCTTCCTCGTGCGCCTCACCATAGAGTTGGAAGGGCAGGACAAGGATGCCCGGCCAATCGGCCTTTCCTCCTCCTATGTACTGGACTTCCAAGTGCGTGTGGACGACCTGGACGACTTCAAGCAAGGCGTGCAGCACGGCAACCCCGTGATCGATGGCCAGTTGGTGGCCACCATCATGGGCATCCTCTACAGTACCGCCCGCGGCATTATCCTGGAACGCACACGGGGCACCTTCTTCGATGGGGTCATCCTACCGGTGATCTCCCCCAAGGACCTCGCGAACCCTGGGCCGAGCGCTCCCGGTAAGAAGGGGTAAGCGTTGGCCCATTGGCCGGCGCAGCCGGAAAAGCCAAAGGCTGGGTTCTTGGGCCAGCGGTGCAGAGGCGCGAAGCGATGGGCTTTGAGTTGCCGAATGCAGTGATTTGGGCTGGCTGGTGGGAGGATGGGCTATAAGCCGCGGAGCGGGAAGGCTTTGAGGCCGGTAGGTTCATAGGCCTTGGTTGAGGGCCGATCGGTGAAGGGCTTAGGGGCCCGAAGACGGGAAAGCCTTCGGAGGCGTAGAGTGCCGCTCCAATCTGTCACGCGAAGCACACGCAAGGCCCACCCGCTAAGAGCCTATTCAGGCATAAGGACCTTGGAACCTTGGTCCGTTGATGTGCTGAAGATGGTCCGGATAATCAGCCGTCCAGACCTCGGTCTCGAACGCGATCTGATCGGCATACTTCGCGTGCTTCTTGCGCGTCAAGAACGCCGTCACGTACACGATGCCCGCTTTGCATCCTTT
Organism: Flavobacteriales bacterium; assembly: GCA_026129465.1. NCBI lineage: Bacteria > Pseudomonadati > Bacteroidota > Flavobacteriia > Flavobacteriales > Flavobacteriales bacterium. The sequence goes on along the minus strand of JAHCIA010000001.1, from coordinate 3,488,161 downwards.
GAGCAGCTTCTTCAACTCCATGAGGCGTACCTCGCTTATCGGTCCGGAGCTATGCACGGCTTCGATAACGTACAGCCAGTTCTTCGACCTACTGTGGGCGATGACATCAGGCAACTCATCATGTGAAAGCTCGAAGAACCCCAACTCCTTCAGTCTTTCACGCTCGATGTGCAACAGCTTCTTCGATGTGTCGCCGACGTAGAGCACTTCCGCGCCATGCCCCCAAATGGGCAAGAACTCTTCGATGATCGCCTTCTGGAGTTCATTGTGTTTGCCCAAGGAGAACGCAAGCTCTTTGCCGCCTGGCAGTATGACAGGAATGCGCTTGACCTCACGCTTGCGCTGCAACTGCTCAGCCAACGAGGGCCTGTTCTTCATGAAAGCCGCCAGCCGCTTTGACCACTGGCTTGTGCCATAAGTTCTGACCAAAGCACCGAACTCAGACGACAGCGCATAGCCGCGCGTGGAATCATTCGTCGCACTGCCTTTCATTTCGCCGCTATTCACAACAAGCTCTGCAAGGCGAGGCAACTTCAAGTCCTTCCTGCGGATATCGTCGTAAGATCCTGACGAGATCTTCTCTTGGAAGCGTGGGTTCACGACCTTGATGATTCCACGCGTGGTCAGGAAATGCCCATTGTCGGCGCACTTGGCCTGCGACCAATCATCGAGAACATCCGCAAGCGCAAGGATGGCTTCTGCCATTCGCATTCTTCGGAGTACTGGCATATCGTCCACCGGAATGCCTACTGCATCAAGGATCTCCAACGCGGCATTGATCCGCTGCTTCGTCTTCGGCGTCTTCTTCGCCTTGGCCAGATAGTCTTTCATCAGAACAACGTTAGCTCACGGTTCGCCTTCACATTGCTCCGCTTGATCACTTTGGCATCTTCAGCAGGAAGGTCGTAGCACGCCTTGATCGCTTGGGCCATGTGGTAGGCCAGCATAGGAGGTACAGCGTTTCCGATCTGGTTGAACTGCTGCGTTTCGTTGCCCTTGAACTCGAAGTGGTCGGGGAAACTCTGAAGACGAGCTGCCTCTCTAACGATAACGCGACGGCGTCGGCCATCCTGCAAACGCACCCGGTGCATGTCGCCGGTAGCGCCTGCGAGATTGCGGCAGGTGAGCGTGCGCGCCGGACGGTCAGCGTAGAGGTCGCGTGGGTTGATGCAATGCGAGGCCTTCTCGTACTTGGCAACATAAGCATCCATAGCAGCGTTCAAGAACTTGCTCTCGGGTGGAGCTGTGTGCATCAGGTCGCCGATGGCCTCACCTACTGTGATCTTATGCTTCTGTTTGGCCGGGAAGTGGAACTCCGACCGATGGCCCACAACAAAGAGCCGCTCGCGGTTCTGGGGAACACCATGGTGTACAGCGTTCAGGAGCTTGTAATCCACGAGGTAGCCTAGTTTGGCGAACTCATCCAGGATAAGCTCGAAGTACCACTTATTGGCATACAGCAAGCCACGGACGTTCTCGAACATGAAGACCTTAGGTTGAAGCCGTTTCACCGCATCAATAAAGATGGGGAAGCCGTCGCGAGCATCTTCGATCCCGCGCTGATTACCGCCCACACTGAATGGTTGGCACGGCGGCCCACCGATCACTATGTCGGCTTGTGGAAAGTCGAAACCTACCTCAAGTTTCACGGCGTAGCACTCACTGCCCAGGTTGTGGCGGTAGCTCATAGCCGCCGGTCCGTTCATCTCGAAGCCGATGGTCTTGTAGCCAGCGGCCTCGAAACCCAAGGCCAAGCCACCGCAGCCCGCGAAAAGGTCCAGCACCACAGCCTCTTCATCGTGACGCGGCCGCAGAAGCCGGTTCATCTCTTCAACGTAACTCAGCATCAGTTATCAATCAGTTGTCGTACTCGCACTTCGATTGGCTCCAGCGTGGTTCGAATCTCCTGTTTCACAGCTGCGGTAAATACCTGAACCACTGCACTGCTGTCCACGTTCAGTAATCTCCCAATCTCATAGAATTCTCGGTGCGCAGCTGCATTCTTGCCTATGGAAGCAATCTGCTCCATTGTTGCCTCATCGACAGAAAGAGCCTCCGCAATCTTGTCACCAGCCTTGTCAAAACCTACCTCAACCAACCACTTCTCCGGGGTAGTTCCTCCCGGCAAATAACTGACTCTTTCATCGAACCAGCTCTCAGCCGCTTTCTTGTCGGTGACTGTTTCAAGCAGCTTCAGGAAGTTGGTGCGGAGGGTAGAATGCAGAGCTTCCTTGTCACCATCAAGTATGGCATAAAACTCGCCCTCCTTCAGGTTCTTGAACCGTGCTGCCATCTGCCTCACGATTGCGGAATCCGAGCCAATAGGTAGAACATTTGAACGACTTCTAACCGCATTGGTCAGGCTGAGACCAACCAAAGTCCTCGCAATGTCATCTTCAACGAACAAGTCAATTTCAGCACTGTTCTCGCCGGCCATCTTGCCAGCCGCATATCTATGACTAATGGCCTTCGTGACGATTGTTGAGTGCGTCAGGCTCTCAACATAGAATCGAGCCTCCGGTGGCAAGCACTTCATCACCACGGATGAGTGGGTTGTGCATATGATTTGGATCTTTCTCTGCGAGCAAAGCTCCTTCAACTCATTGATGAACCTTGTCTGTGCTTCTTCATGCAAACCCAGTTCAATCTCATCAACCGTGATGAGCATGCCTTCCCCGCACGAGAAGATTGCAGTGAGTAACTCGAAGACGGCATTCTCCCCCGCACCCATGTTGAACCCTGAATACACATAGTCACCGACTCCAACGATGGGCAACCTGTACTTGAGATATGACTTGTACTCAATGCTGGTATAGTTCCTTCCAAGGATTCTGCTCGCAATCTCCCGCACCTGGTCCTCCCAACCAGCCGGCTTTGCCAGCGTGAACTTGCCTCTACTGGAGATGTATGCGCTACGTTCGTAATGTGGCACCACTCGGTCGATCCCAAAGTGAATGACTGTTCTATTCAGCCGACTCGCATAGTCATTCCACTTCCCGCCATTCCCTTTCCATCGGCGTTGCCATCCCACACCCACTCCATCAGGCATTGCGGCGGTCTTCTTCCATCGGTTGTAGAACATGGAGTACCGAATCTCAATGCCTTCGGGATATACCTCTTCTGCCGACTGCACGAAGAAGTCCGAGAACGTATAGTAAGGTGTCCTCCTATGAGGAAGCTTAAAGGCTTCTGCTCGGCTATGATAAGCGCACGCTGCTATTGCCAAGATTGTCGACTTGCCGGAACCGTTTCTTCCAGCGAAGGCCGAAATGGGGTATTCAAAATCGATTCTGCACGGGTCAAGCCCTCGTATCCTGCCCTGTGTCAGCTCAATTCTGTGCAAAGAGGCCCTGGATGGATCATTTCTGAACCAACTGAAGTTCCTCTCGTCAGTGCCCGATCGTGAGTACTTCATCACTTACATGTTCCTCCGATACTGCCCCCCCACCTCGAACATCGCCTCGGTGAGCTGCCCTAGTGAGCAGTACTTGCACGCTTCCATGAGCACGGCGAATCCCGCTCTAGCGTCCGTAGGCCTCGTACCTCGGCCACGGTCGCTACGGCGGGACTTCGCTTTGCTCAGCATGCTCCTCATCACATATTCCTTCTGTACTGTCCGCCAACCTCAAACATAGCAGCAGTGAGCTGTCCAAGCGAACAGTACTTCGTGGCTTCCATGAGGACCTCAAACATATTCTCATTCCTTATGGCGGCTTGCTGCAGGTCCTTGATCGCCTTCGACGCTTCCTCGCTGTAGGCCGCGCGCAGGTTCTCCACCGTGGCGATCTGCGCTTCCTTCTCCTCCTCGGTGGCGCGGATCACCTCCTTCGGCAGGATGGTGGGTGAGCCCTTGCTGCTGAGGAAGGTGTTCACGCCGATGATCGGGTATTCGCCGGTGTGCTTCAGCGTCTCGTAGTAGAGGCTTTCCTCCTGGATACGGCTGCGCTGGTACATGGTCTCCATGGCGCCGAGTACGCCGCCGCGTTCGGTGATGCGGTCGAACTCGGTGAGCACGGCCTCTTCCACCAGATCGGTGAGCTCTTCGATGATGAAGCTGCCCTGCAACGGGTTCTCGTTCTTGGCCAGGCCGAGCTCCTTGTTGATGATGAGCTGGATGGCCATGGCGCGGCGCACGCTCTCCTCGGTGGGCGTGGTGATGGCCTCGTCGTAGGCGTTCGTGTGGAGCGAGTTGCAGTTGTCGTAGATGGCGTACAGCGCCTGCAACGTGGTGCGGATGTCGTTGAAGTCGATCTCCTGCGCGTGGAGGCTGCGGCCGCTGGTCTGGATGTGGTACTTGAGCATCTGGCTGCGCTCGTCGGCGCCGTAGCGGTGCTTGAGCGCCTTGGCCCAGAGGCGGCGCGCCACGCGGCCCATCACGGCGTACTCGGGGTCCATGCCGTTGCTGAAGAAGAAGCTCAGGTTGGGCGCGAAGGCGTTGATGTCCATGCCCCGGCTCAGGTAGTACTCCACGTAGGTGAAGCCGTTGGCCAGGGTGAAGGCGAGCTGGCTGATGGGGTTGGCGCCGGCCTCCGCGATGTGGTAGCCGCTGATGCTGACGCTGTAGAAGTTGCGGACCTTCTTGTCGATGAAGTACTGCTGCACGTCGCCCATCAACCGCAGCGCGAACTCGGTGCTGAAGATGCAGGTGTTCTGCGCCTGGTCCTCCTTCAGGATATCGGCCTGCACGGTGCCGCGCACGCTCTGCAGGGTCTCGGCCTTGATCTTCTCGTACACGTCCTTCGGCAGCACCTGGTCGCCAGTGATACCGAGCAGGAGCAGACCCAGACCGTCGTTGCCTTGGGGAATCTCGCCATGATAACGCGGCCTCTGGCCCTTGGCCGCTGGCTGCTGGCCGCTCGCATCCGCATTTGAGCGGCCAGCAGCCAGCGGCGAGGAGCCAGCAGCTTCCCACCGCTCCCGGATCTTGCGTTCCACCTCGGACTTCAGGCCGTTGGCAAGAATGTACTTCTCACAGTTCTGGTCGATCGCTGCGTTCATGAAGAAGCCGAGCAACATGGGCGCCGGACCGTTGATGGTCATGCTCACGCTGGTGGTGGGCGCGCTGAGGTCGAAGCCGCTGTAGAGCTTCTTGGCATCATCGAGGCAGCAGATGCTCACGCCGCTGTTGCCCACCTTGCCGTAGATGTCCGGACGGCGGCCGGGATCGTGGCCGTAGAGCGTGACGCTATCGAAGGCGGTGCTGAGGCGCTTGGCGGGCAGGCCCTGGCTGACGTAGTGGAAACGCTTGTTGGTGCGCTCGGGTCCGCCCTCGCCGGCGAACATGCGCGCGGGGTCCTCGCCGGTGCGTTTGAAGGGGTAGATGCCGGCGGTGTAGGGGTAGAAGCCGGGCGTGTTCTCCTGCATGGCCCAGCGCACCTTGTCGCCCCAGCTGCGGAACTTCGGCAGCGCCACTTTCGGGATCTTCAGGTGCGAAAGGCTCTCGGTGTGGTTGGGCACCTTGATCTCCTTGCCGCGAACGAGGTAGGTGTAGAACTCGCCGCCGTACTTCTCCTCCTCTCCTTTCCAGCCTTGGAGCATTGACCACAAGTGCGGATCCAGGTCCTTGCGTAGCTCTTCGAACTTCTTGGTGAGAGAGGAGAGCTCAGGTGAGGGAGGTGAAGGAGGTAATGGAGGTTGGACTCTTCCCTCGCTTTCCTTACCTCCCCCACCTCCCTTACCCTCTTCCAACAGATCCGGTCCACCGAAGGTGATGACAGCCGAGTACAGCCCATAGAGTTGATCCGCAATAGCGGCTTGGGTACGCACCCGTTCGTCGTACCTCCGATTGTTCTCCGAGATCTCGCTCAGGTACCGGCTCTTCGCGGGTGGGATGATCCACACCTTCTCGCTCATCTCGTCGTGCGCGTGGAAGGAGGAATCAAGTTGCACGCCGGTCTTCTCCTTGATCTTGGCCATCAGCTTCGCGTAGAGCGAATTGGTACCGGGATCATTGAACTGGCTGGCGATGGTACCCACCACGGGCAGGTCATCGTCGTTGGCGTCCCAGAGCTGGTGGTTGCGCTTGTACTGCTTCTTCACGTCGCGCAGGGCATCGAGGGCGCCGCGCTTGTCGAACTTGTTGATGGCCACCACGTCGGCGAAGTCGAGCATGTCGATCTTCTCCAGCTGCGTGGCCGCGCCGAACTCCGGCGTCATGATGTAGAGCGAGACATCGCTGTGGTCCAGGATCTCGGTGTCGCTCTGGCCGATGCCGCTGGTCTCCAGGATGATCAGGTCGAAGCCCGCGGCCTTCAGGATGCTCACGGCCTCCTTCACGTGCTTGCTCAGCGCGAGGTTGCTCTGGCGCGTGGCGAGGCTGCGCATGTACACGCGCTCGCCGCGGATGCTGTTCATGCGGATGCGGTCGCCCAGCAGCGCGCCGCCGGTCTTGCGCTTGCTCGGGTCCACGCTGATCACACCGATGGTCTTGGTGGGCTGGTCGAGGATGAAGCGGCGGATCAGCTCGTCCACCATGCTGCTCTTGCCCGCCCCGCCCGTACCGGTGATGCCCAGGATCGGGGCCTTGTTCGTGGCGGCCTTCTTGTGGATCTCGTCGGCGATCTTCCCGAACACCTCCGGGTGGTTCTCCGCGGTGCTGATCAGCTTCGCGATGGCCGGCCAGTTCTGCGGGCTCAGCTTCTTCGCTTCGCCGTTCACCTGATCACTCAGGTCGAAGTCGGCCTTTTCGAGCATGTCGTTGATCATGCCCTGGAGGCCCATCGCACGACCGTCATCCGGATGGTAGAGCCGCGTGATGCCGTAGGCGTGCAGGTCCTTGATCTCCTCGGGCAGGATCGTCCCGCCGCCGCCACCGAAGATCTTGATATGACCAGCCCCCTTTTCCTTCAGCAGGTCGAACATGTACTTGAAGTACTCGCTGTGCCCGCCCTGGTAGCTGGTCATGGCGATGGCGTGTGCATCCTCCTGGATGGCGGTGTTCACCACGTCCTCCACGCTGCGGTCGTGCCCCAGGTGGATCACCTCGGCGCCGGTGCTCTGGATTATCCGCCGCATGATATTGATGGCGGCATCGTGGCCATCGAACAACGACGCCGCTGTTACTACACGGATCTTGTGCTTCGGAACGTATGGAGGAGCTTGCACGAACGTGGACATGAGACCTAGAGAAGATTGAGCAACATTGACAACACGAGCGACGCGGACCTGCCTGCCGGCAGGCAGGTCTTGTGCTTGGGGACGTAAGGGGCAACGGTGGCTACGGACATAGGGCGAAAATACCAGTACGCGGTGAAAGGGTGCGATGATCTGGACGCAAGCGGGGCTGGGAGATCACCCCGGCCCTGATCCAGGACTCTATCCGTATTGCCCTACACCGCACCCTGACGCGCAAATCTGTCCGCCCCGAAGAGAAGATCGTCCGTGGGTCGAAACCCGGCCGAACACTCCGGGACGATGACCTTCTTTCCTAACCCAGGTCAAGTGCGCATCAGCTGTACATGGTATCTCTTTGCGCGCCGATAGCAACACGAAACGAAGCCTCATCCCATGAAACTCTTTGAAGTTCCGATAGCCCTGGTCACAATAGGAATGATCCACACATCAAGGCATATGTTGAAGATCGGGATATCCATGATCGTCGTGCTGCTCGCGTCACCGACGCAAGCGCAGGATGGTGTCCGCAACGGCTTTGGAATTGGTGGCCAGGTGGGGCAACATCAGAAGGACTTCGGCATCGGACTCCACCTGACCAGTCCGTACTTCGCCCACAAGAAGACAGCGGTGAGACTCCGGGGGAATGTGCTCTGGAACGAACACCTGAACGGTGCTTCCGAAACGACCTGGTCCTCATATTCCAACCTGTCATTGGGCTTCGTCCAAACGGTCGGCGAGCTGGGGGATCGCATGCGCGTCTACGGAGAAGGCGGCGCCATCTATCTGTTCCCATCCGAGGAATTCTCAACGCGATCGGTCGTGTTCGGCGGATATGGCTTGTTCGGGTTCGAATTCTTCCTGGATGAACACATGAACTACTTCATCGAGGCCGGGGGAGTGGGAACCGGAGCAAGAGCGGATGAGATCCCCGGAAAACCGATCTACTCGAACGGGTTCCTGATCAACGTGGGGGTCAGGGTCCAGTTCTAGATCGCGGCAGCCGGAAGAACGCGTCGATCGCACACGTGACCGCAGGGTGATCCCTAATGCAGGACCATCCTCCTCCTGATGCGGCTCAGGCTCTCCGGATGTATGCCAAGATACCGGGCCAATTTGTTCACAGGGATCAGCTTGACGCAGTCGGGATGTTCCTCAATAAGCTGCTTGTACATTTCTTCGGCTGTCTTGCTCAACAGGTCCTTTTCCCTGCGGGCTTTCCGCAGGTAAGCCTGTTCAACAAGAACACGGCCCAGCTTGTTGACCTCAAGTGACGTGGGATACTTGGTATACACCTCGTCATGATCGAAGCATTCCAGCTCGCAGTCCGCGAACGCCGTCATTTGCACGTCGGATGGTGTCTGCAGGAGAAAGGACGTGAGACAGGTGACCACTTCATCCCCGAAGTAGAAATCGATCACTTTCTCCGCGGTCGGATCTTCGATGCTCAGTTCAATGATCCCCTTACGAATGAAATAGACCCTTTTCTCGACCGCGCCATAGGCCGTAATGACCGCCCCCTTCTTGATGTCAACCTTACGGACCTCGAATGGCAAGGCTTCCAGGGTGGCCGCTTGATCCTGTACGAGATGCCGATAGAGGTGTATGAAATCCATGCCTCCCATCAACCTGACCGGTGACTGTGCACGAACGAACCTGCCCGGCTTGGCGATGGAAAGCTAAGTGTTTTCAAGCGAGTGGTCCGCCCTGCTTCGGACCTATCGTCCCCCATCGATGGAAGAGATCCCGCATCTGCTTCACCTTGGGCCTTGCTCTGGATGATCCCAGGCATGCTGAGCTGAACGAAGTCCCGCCTACGCGGGAAAGTTGATGGCGGCATCGTGGCCGTCGAACAGGGACGAAGCCGTCACCACACGCATCGTGCTCCTCGGAACGCAAGGCAGCGCTTGGACGAAAGTCGTGGACATGGAAGCGAAGTTGCCGGGATGAAGGCAAGACCCAATGGTCAAGACACAAGGTTGAAGACCGAAGGGGAACCGTGTCCGCGAACCTTGACAAATTGGAACTTGGGTCATGTGACTTGAGACTTTCGATCTGGCCGCCTTAACGGGCTGTTCGCGGTAGTTGCCTTGTCCGGTCCAGCGCCACCGGCAAGCTGCCGCTTCCATCCCTGGCGGAAACCTCACCTCCCGATCACCAGTTCCAACGGCTCGGTCCGGTACGCGATGCCACAGCTATACACGGTCATCGCAGGCACCACCAACCGGCCACGCTTACGGGGCTTGATCTGGTAGTAACGCCACTCGGCGAAGATGTGCACACCGTCCCGCCAGCTATCCGACCGCCCTTTCACTGGTCTGCTGAGCACGATGAATCTCCTGCCTTCCAGCATGGAGATGGAGTCGATCACTGCATCGATCTTGACCTCCAGTTCAATGATCTCGCCCCGACGGAAATATGAACCGCCGTCCTCCTGCCGGGCCACTCCCGGGAGGAACGTATCAAGCCGACCCGCATGCACGGATAGCTGCTGTGCATCCGAGGGATGCGCGCCAAGTAGAACGAATAGCGCGGTCAGGGAACCGTGCAACATGGAGCTCGGCATGGGCGCGAAGGTACTGGTGGAGGAAGAGGGGGAACCGCCGATCCAACAGGTATTCATCCTGGACTTCACAGGACTACCGCTACCCTCAACGAAAGAAGCAGCATTCAACCGACCACGCACGTCCTTTCAGTAGATTCGGCCATCATGCGAGGTCTCATACTCACACTTCTCGTCCTTCCACAGCTGGCCACCGCCCAGATCCCCAATGGCGGCTTCGAGAACTGGGCCGACCAGGGCGGCTACCTTGAACCGGTGGGTTGGCTCACCTACAATGATGTCCCGACCGTGGGTGGTGCGACCGTGGAGCAAGGGACACCGGGCAACCCGGGTAACTTCCACGTGGTGATCACAACCCGTCAGTCCGTGGGTGGTGGGTTTCCCATACAAGGTTGGACATCAGCAGGCATGTCCGGCACCAACGCCGGGTTCCCCTTCACAGCGCGCCCCGCAATGCTCACTGGGCAGTGGCAGTATGGCGTCCAGCCCAACGACACTGCACAGATCATAGTGGCATTGAATAATGGCGGCAGTGGAACACCGATCGCTTTTGGCACCCTCGAAGTGACAGGAAGCCTTGCCAACTGGCAGCAATTCCAGGTCCCCTTGACCTACTTCAGCACCGGAACACCCGACACCGCCTACATCCAGATCGTGTCCAGCATCAACTTCGGTGCTCCCGTAGCGGGCAGCTTCGTCAAGGTGGATGATCTGGCGTTCGTCGGTACGGTCGGAATGGAAGAAGCGAATGACCGTGTGTTGCTCGTCGTGTACCCCAACCCCGGCACCACCCACTTCACCCTATCCCTCCCGCCCGGCCCCCACAGCATCACCCTCTTCGATGCCACGGGCCGCGCGGTGCTGCACCAACGCACCGCCGATGCCCGGCCGGTGATCGCCACGGAAGCACTACCCGCCGGGTTATACCGCATCACCTTGCGCAACGAGCAGGGCGCGGTGATGGGCGCGACGTGGGTAAAGGAGCATTAGGGCCGAACACATCGCCCTTAGACGCCACCCGACGGAACAATAGGTGCAGCCTGCCTAGTCCCGCACCGGTCTCCTTACCGTTCGATCAGCAGCACTTCCACCTCGTCCTTCAACTTCGCGAACCGCTTGTCGGCAGTGATCAAGCGCACGTTCAGGAACGAAGCCGTGGCCACGATGATGGCATCAGGCAGCTTCAGCTTGTACCGCTTGCGAAGGTCCACCGCACGCCGCTGGATATCCGGCGCGAACTCCATGATCGTGGTCTGGGCCAGCAGTTCACGGATCACTTGTTCACCCGCAGCATCCAACGCTGGATGGCTTAGCAGTTCCACCTTGGTGATGACCGACAGGAAGATGTTGGTGCCCTGAAGGAGGTCCTCCAGTTCATCGCTCCCGTTCAGCAGGTAGAGAACGATGTTCGAATCGAGCAGGACGTTAGTTCCATTCATCACGGAGGGCACGCTGCACCTTCACGGCATCGCCTTTCAGCTTCAACACGCCGTTGAAGCGCTTGGCATCGAAGCCCTTCGCCTTCTTCGTCCTGGCTTTCCTCAGCAGGGCCTTCAGGCTCTTTCGAGGGGTGTTCCGCTTGACGATGACGACCATGCTTCAAAGATAGATCGTCAGGTACACATGCGCTCCGGCGTCGATCGCCGGGCCCAGACCAGTTGCCGGCGTTGAACACCGAAGTTCTTGGCAACGGTTACGACGGAGCAGCGTTCCCCCCACCCCACTCGTCTCCTCCGTACATTCGTTCTTCGTGCGCGTATCCTTCCTACCCATGGCCTTGCTGCCGCTGCTGGCCTGCGCCCAAAGCTGGTGCCCGCCGGGTGCCACATGGACACATGACTACGTGGATGTGATGATGGACCGCTACGGCATCACCCGGGTGGTCTACGAGGGCGACTCGCTGGTGGGTGGCTTCGTGGCACAGAAGCTCCGCGAAACGAATGTGATCGCGCCCTGGGGATCCAGCGACTACACGTCCTTCACCGTTCCGGTCCCCATACTCACGCGTTATGCCGATGACATCGTGTATGTCTGGGACTGGAACAATGCCTTCGACACCTTGATGTGGTTCGGTGCTTCGCCCGGGCAATACTGGTCCGGTCCAGGATTGGATGATGACCCGTTCTACAGGATCACCGTGCTCGATACCTCCACCGTGCTCATCGGTGGCATACCGCTTCGGCAACTCATCGTTCAGCGCGGCGAGTGGGATTGGATGCCACCGGATACCCTGAGGGAACGCATGGGCTTCAGCATCAACTACCTCAATGGGTGGTCGTGGTTCATTACCGACCAACCTTGGGCCGGAATGCGATGCTACCGCGATGATGGGTTATCCTTCAGCACAGTGGATGGGACCGACTGTGGTTACACACTATCCATCGGAACTGTCGCGGCGAATGTGCCGCCGGTGCCCTTCCCCAACCCCGGCACCACCCACTTCACCCTCGATCTTCCTCCTAGCCCCCACACCATCACCCTCTTCGATGCCACAGGCCGCATGGTGCTGGAACAGCGCACCGCCGATGCCTGGCCGATGATCGCCACGGAAAGGCTGCCTGCCGGGTTGTACCGGATCACCGTGCGTGATGAGCAGGGTGCGGTGATGGGGGCGACGTGGATGAAGGAGCGGTAGGCGCACGCTGTGCATCCATCAGGCCAAACCCTCTTCCCGAAACACCACGCGGACAGGACCACCCATCGGATCCTTCTCCACCTTGTAGCCCGGAAAGGCCAGGTACACCAGCAGCAAGGCCAGTACGCCCACCAGCACCGGCAATGCGATGGACGCGATGTAGAGCGCATCGGCTTCACCGCGTGCGAAGACGTGGCTCTTGCTCACCACCGTGCCAAGGGCGGCCACATTGGCCCAGCCCACCCACATCATCACTTCGCCCTGCCAGCGGTAGATGCTCCAGCCCAACAGCAATGTGGCGAGGGGCACCAGACCGATAAGGCGATAGGTATTGGCAAAGTCCACCTCCACGTTCAGCAGAGTGGGCAGCAGGCGGAGCAACGCATGGGCGAGAATGACCGCCAAGAGCAGCAGGTGCAGCTTGCCGTAACGCTCACGAACATGCAAGGTGGGCATGTAACGCAATGCCTCAGCCACCTTCTTCGGCTTGGCATCGGGGAACTCGGCCATCAGCAGATCGAAAGCCTGCTGCTTGGGCAGGCCGTAACCCAGAAGTTCCGATGCTTTGCGCTTGATCGCCTTCCTTGCCATGGTTCGGCAAAATTCCGGATCTCATTGGCGGATATCGCCCCAGTGATGGATCGGAGGGACCGTCCGTCAATACGAGGGGGTGCGGTACTCCATATGCAGGAAGGCCGCGCGCAAGAAAGGACGTTCTCGATCGTACCGACCGTTCAGGTCATCCCCTCCTCCGGGAACACCACCCGCTCCGCCCCACCCAGCGGATCCTTCTCCACCTTCGGCTTCGCGAAGACCTTGTGCGCCAGGTAGAGCGCCAGCGCGCCGATCCCGGCGGTCAATGCGCTTGCCAAGATGGTTTTCGGATCGCCGTTGCCCTTGGCCAGAGCACCCAACGCGCTCATCAGGGTCGTAGCCCCGAACAAGTTGCCCCATCCCACCCACTCGAACACCGGTCCGCTCCAGCGGTAGATGCTCCAGCCCACCAGCAACGATGCGATGGGCACCAGGCTGAGGTAGGCCGTGGGCATGTCCCACCGGATGGTATTCTGCCACACGGGACCCAGGATGCGCAGCAATGCCGAAGCGGCGATGAGCCCGAGCAGGGCCAGGTGCATGCCGCGATACCGCTCCCTGGCCCACAACGTGGGCATGTACCGAAGCAGCTCCGCCACCTTCTTCGGCTTGGCTTCGGGGAATTCGGCCATGAGCAGATCGAAGGTCTGCTGCTTGGGCAGCCCGTAGCCGAGGTGCTCCGCCGCTTTGCGCTTGATCGCCTTCATGCCCATGACTTCGCGAAGGTCGCGCCTGGGCCGGTAGTTGGAGGCCCGGCGATCACACGGTGGAGCCGTCCATCAGATCCCTTGGAAACGTCGAACACGCTTCAATCCACCTTGATCAACCTGCCGCTCCCCGTCACGCTCGCCTCCACCACGGGTGGATCGCCCGCGTAGTACACATCGCCGGCATTGGAGAGCTGCGCGAAGAGCGCATCGCGCGCCACGCAACGGATATCCCCGCTGCCGGTGCTGTTCAGCAGAACGAGTCTGGCGTCCAGCGCACGCGCGTCCAGATGGCCGAAATTGGCGGTGTAGAGATGAGCGGTATGCGTGGCGCCCGTGAGGGTGATGTCGCCCACGCCGGTGTGCAGGCCGATGTAGCAGGTGTCCACCGCAAGTTCCAGCCGCACGCCGCCCTGCCCTTCGAACTGCTCGAAGCGGAAGACCTCGGCGCGGATCGGTGTGGTGGCGGTGATATCGCCGATGCCCGCATAGGTGATGCGATGCAAGTGGGGCGTGGTGATGCGTACCAGGGGCAGTTCCTTCATGCTGCGCACCCAGTTGCACTGGATGGTGTTGTCCACGCGCAATTCGTCTCCTGCCACTTCAGTGATGATGTGCGTATGCAGGTTGCGGCCGGCCTCCACGGTGACCGACGGCCCGGCGAGACTGTCCTGTGTGATCACCAGGTCCACGCGGCCGCTGAGGCGGATGCTGTGGAAATCCGGCACCACACGTGTTTCCACCCGCATCGGCCCGGCGCTGGTGATGCAATCGTCCATGTTCTCACGCGCACAGCCGACGAGCAGCAGTGCGAGCAGCAGGATGGATGTGAAACGCCCGATCATCGGAAGCGGTAGCCGAGGCCGATCTCGAAGTGGTCGGCCACGAAGAAGTGCGACTTGATGCTGAGGTTGGCGAAGAGCTTCGGGGTGAGGTGCTGGCGCATGCCCACGCGTGTGTAGATGGCCGCACGCTCCTCCACGGGCGTGCGCAGGTAGGTGCCGGTCTCGAACTGCAGGGCCATGTCGCCCAGCAGCAGGTTGTAGCCCGCATGCACACCCACTTGCAGCAACTCGGTGGCCGGGCTGTCCGCCAGATCAGGCTCGGCGATGCGCAGGCTTTCCTTGTGGAAGAGGTCCACGCCGAAGCCTATCGAACTCTTGTTGCTCACACACCGGTAACCCGATCCCGTAAGCGAGATCACCGGCCTGCGCCCGCTGCCCACTGGGAAGACCTCGTTCCAGCCGACGTTGGCCATGACGAAGTAGCCCATTCGCCTGGCATCTCCGCTGCTGTCGCGGGCGACGTGAACCGGAGCGGATGCACCGAGCCGGCGCGTGTAGCCGGTTTGAAGCGTGATGACATTGATGCCGAGGTTGGGGCGTTGCATGGCGCCGTTGCTCAGGTGGTCAAGCGCGATACCGGCTTCCAGCGCATGCGGTCCCCAGGACCGGCGCATCACCATGGCCAGTTGCACGGCCAGGTTCAGACGGCTGCCGATCGAATGTTGCTTGTAGTTGTCCACGCGGTCGAAGGGATCGCGCACCAGACCCAGGCCCCAGCCGATGCGCGACTCCAGCTGCCAGGCATCACCGGGCGTGATGGGAAGCACGAGATAGGGCAGCACCCGGAAAGCGGGGCCCAACACGTCACTGCCCGGATCGAGCCACATGGCCCCGATGCCCCAGCGTGGACCTGCGAAGTTCCCATGCCAGGGCTTCCGCCCACTGAAGGGTCTTTCGGCATGCAGCTCCATGGCCCACGCGTGGCGGTCCACCATGATCCACAGGCTCTCGTGGTGCGGTGAAAGGAATCCCCCTTGGACACGCGCGCCCAGCTGCCAGCGTGTGCTGTCGGTGGCGCGAAGCGCCATCGGAAGCATCATCAGTAACAGGAGGTAGGAGAGGCGCACGGCGTGTGGGGTTGTCCGTTATCAGATGTCCAATGTCAGTTCCTCAAGCGTTGCGACGTGAAGGTGGCGCTGAAAGGATAGCGGAACGATCGCGGCCCATGCCTGACAACGGACAAGCTCCAACCACTCAACGTCCAACCCGCTACACCTCCGCCATCACCTTGTACCGTTTCCGCCCCCGGTGCCGCATGTAGAGATCGTAGATGATGCCATCGGCCAGGCCCACCTTGGGCACGAAGACCTCCTCGATGCCGGCATGGTCGAGGATGCGCAGAAAGATGTCCGCCGCAGGGATGATCACGTCCGCCCGGTCGGGTCTTAGAC
Organism: Flavobacteriales bacterium; assembly: GCA_026129465.1. Classification (NCBI taxonomy): domain Bacteria; kingdom Pseudomonadati; phylum Bacteroidota; class Flavobacteriia; order Flavobacteriales; species Flavobacteriales bacterium. The sequence goes on along the minus strand of JAHCIA010000001.1, from coordinate 3,472,316 downwards.
GAAGCAGCTTGATGCGGTCCTCGTAGCTGTACGAGGCGATGCGATCGCGTTGGCGGCGGATGTCCTCGGTGTGCAAGGGCTCGCCGAAAGCATTGCCGTTCTCCTTGAAGATGCGGTTGATGTTGCCGCCGGTGCCGATGGCCATGATGGGGCCGTGCTCCTCGCGCAGCTCCTCCAAAAAGGCACGCAGCTCGTCCCACACATGGGGCTTCACCTTGTCCTTCAAGGTGCGCACCGTGCCGATCTTGAAGCTGGCGCTCTTCACGCGCTGCCCGCGTTCCAGCCAGGTGAGCTCGGTGCTTCCGCCACCCACATCGATGTACAAATAGCTGCGGTCCTTCAGCAGGTCCTGGGTCCAGAAGGTGCTCACGATGAGGTCGGCCTCCAGGCGCCCGTTGATCGTTTCGATGTGCACGCCGCTCTCCATCTCCACACGCACCATCACCTCGGCGCGGTTGGTGGCTTCACGCATGGCGCTGGTGGCGCAGCAGCGCAGGTTGCGCACGCCGTAAACCTCGCCCAGCAGGCGGAAGGCTTTCAGGGTCTTGATCAGGTAGTCGCGCTTGGCATCGCTGATGGGACCCTTGTCGAAAACATCCTCGCCCAAGCGGATGGGCACGCGCACGAGGGTCTGCTTCTTCACCACGGGGTGGTCCTCACGCTCGATGATCTCGCCCACCAGCAACCGCACCGCGTTGGATCCGATGTCGATGGCGGCGTAGGTGAGCTCGCGGTCCATGCGACGAATGTAGACCGCACGAACGATGACCCCCACAACCTTGGCCGATCTGGTGCGTCTTGCAAGCATACCAAATGACCATGATCCGGACCATCGCCGCAAGTGCCATCGCTCTTCTGCCTCTTCAACTGCTGGCGGTCCAGGTCAACCTCAATGTCCAGCATGCCACCTGCGGGCTGTCCAATGGTCAGATCGGCGCTGTGGCTTTCGGCGGACTACCACCCTACAGTTATTCCTGGAACACGGGCGCGACGTCCTCCTCCATCAATGGCCTCTTGCCCGGCACCTACACGGTGACGGTGACCGACGGCCTGGGCGAGAGCGTGGAAGGCTCGGCCACGGTGAACGGCCTCAATACCTTTTTCATGTCCAGCTACAACATCCAGTGCGGTGGCATCGGACACATCTGGGTGCAACCCCACCCGCAGCAGGTCAATGGGCCCTTCACCTGGACCGTTGTACCCGACAACGGCGCACCGCCCATATTCGACCCTCCGAATGGGTACCATTTCAGCGTCTCCAACCCAGGTCAATACACCATCACCGGCACCTCGGCCAACGGATGCACCGGCACGGCGTCGGAGTCCATCGGAATGGTCCAACCTTTCGTCCATCAGGTGCAATCCATCTCCCCGGCCTGTGGCGGTGAGGCCAATGGGGGCTTCCTGTTGAATGTCACGCTTCCGGGAGGCAACTATGGCCTCAACCTCATCGGGCCCGGTGGCGGGCAGTGGGTGGCGTGCGGCGAAGGTCCGTGCATGGTGACCGGTCTGCCAGCCGGATTCTATACCGCGGAACTGATCCAGCCTGGAGCGCCTTGGAGTTTCTACTGCGAGATCGTGGCCGGCTTCACCATCCCCGCCTTGGACCCACCATGCGGCTCGGTGAACGGCATGGTGTACCACGACGCCGGCGAGGATTGCGATCTCGGCACCGGCGATGTGCCGCTCGTGGGCCGCGTGCTCGCCATCGGTCCCAATGAGCAATACGCCATCAGCGGACCTGGCGGCCAGTACCAGCTCAACATGGGGCTCGGCGCATACACCATCGGCCTACCCGCGGATGACATGGACCAGGTCTGCCCTGCCAACGATCCGCAGCCCTTCACGCTCACCGGCCTGCAACCAGCCGCCGTGGTGGACTTCGCCCTGCTGAGCACCGTGCCGCATGATGTGCGCATCACGCTCACGACCATCGCCGCGCGTCCGGGCTTTCCCACCACCGTATGGGCCAAGGTGCGCAACATGTCCTTCTTCCCCAGCGGCGCGTTGGACATCGCCCTGGCCTTCGATCCGCTCCTGCTGGATGCGCAACCCGCCAACGGGCAGTGGACACACCCGGGCCTTGGCGCTTTCGAAGAGGTCTCTTTCATCTTCCACGCCAACGTGCCGCCCGATCTGGACCTGCTGGGCGAGGTGCTCACCTACACCGCCACCGTGACCAATGCGGAACCGGAGCAGGACCTCAGCAACAACACCGCTGTCATCGGCGTCACCATCACCGGCAGCTACGACCCCAACGACAAGCAGGGCTGGGCCAACGCCAGCGGTGCCACAGCGCAGTTCTTCCTCGCTGAGGATACGTGGATCGACTACCTGGTGCGCTTCCAGAACACCGGCACCGACACCGCCTTCACCGTGGTGATCCGCGACGACATCGACACGCGGCTCGACATCCTGTCGCTGGACATCCTCGATGCATCGCACGCCTTCGTGCCCTCCTTCGGCGAGGGACGCGAGCTGGTCTTCACCTTCAATGACATCCTGCTGCCCGACAGCACCACCGACCTGCTGGGCAGCCAGGGCTTCGTGTCCTTCCGCCTGAAGCCCGTGGCCGGACTGCTGCCCGGTGATGTGATCCCCAACACCGCCGCGATCTACTTCGACTTCAACGAGCCGATCGTCACCAACACCACCGAGCATGTGGTGGAGACCAGCACGGCGCTTGGGCCTGGCATTGCTGGATCACGATCCATCCGACTTGTACCGAACCCGGCCACCGATGTGCTGCAGGTGCTCTTGCCCGATGGCGCGGACCGAAACTTCACTGTGATGGCGGTGGATGGTCGCATCGTGGATGTATCCGGAACGCTCATCGCACAAGGCATTCAGCTCGATGTGCGGGCACTGGCAACTGGGACCTATCTGCTGCGCACTTCGGCAGGAACGGTGCGTTTCGTGAAGCAGTGACCTGGTGATCACCGCAACACCGCCAACCGCTCCTCCAGCGCCTTGATCTTCGCTTCGGCGTCGGTCATTTTCCTGTTTCAAGGATCCTGGGCAATGTCAGGGCCTCGAAGACCGCCCCTTGACCTCGACCTACTCCACCATCACCTTGGTCGCATGGATCCCATTTGGGAGCGCGACCTTGAGAATGTACACGCCGGAGGCAAGATGCTGCACAGGAATGGTGTAGCGATGTTCACCCTTGGCAAGGCGCACCGGCTGGTCGCCGTTGGGACGCATTACGAGTCCGCCCATGGCATCCAGCAACTCGATACGCACTTCGGCAGCTTCGGGGAGTGCGAGCGTACAAGTGAACGCATCGCGAGCAGGGTTGGGCTGCGCACGCAGCTCTCCCGACCATTTAGGCGAGGCGATCGAGGTGACGATATCGGTCGCGGCATCCGGGTTGTTCCAGTACTCCACGGGATAATCCTCCACATTGCCGGCCTTGTCCACCGCGCGGCTGAAGAAGCGCAGGTTCTCACCGGGGAAGCCGATATAGCCGATGGTGTCCTGCGTGGTGGCGATGAGCCGGCGGAACTGGTGGCCGTTCACCGAGATGAACACGTGCTGGTAGGCGAGGCCGCTCAGGTCGTCGATGCCCGTGGTCACCAACCTCAGCGTGTCGCTGCCGGGGTTGAGCACTTCCAGCTGCACGCTGCCCGTCGGTTTCACGCGGTCCATGATGTTGGTCCACGTGTTGGTGACGATGGGCTCATTGTCATCGAAGTAGATGATCGCCCGCGTGCTGATCGCATCGCCGTGGCCGATGTCGCCCCGATAGTTCACCATGAAGGAGAGGCTGCCCGTGCCTTCATAGGCCACCGTGTTCGGCGGCAGGAAACCTGCGAGCGGATCGGTGGGGAAGGCCATGGTCTGCGGGTCGATGCTCATGTACTCCACGCGCACGATGCCGGTGGCTGGGTCATAGGTCGGATGGATGCCCACGTAGAGCCCGCTCTGCGGCGTCATGTCGATCAGGTAGTTGCCGTTCCACACGCGCGGCTCCAGATACACCGTGGCGCTGTCGCCCACCGTGGCGGTGAGGAAGCGGAAGCTATGGGCGTCGAAGCGCGCGAGGTCGAGCGTATCGATCACCACCACGCGCTGCGCGGGCAGCGTGGCCGAAGCCAGGTTCTCGAAGGTGATGGTGTAGGCATGGTTGAGGTAGTTGTTCAGGTAGTTGCCGCCGTTGCGCCGTGGGCCATGAATGGCGTTCGGGTCGAAGCTGCCGCCCAAGGTGGGGTCGATGCTCATGCTGTCGCCACCATCGTCGTCATCGTCGCACGTGCCGTCGGGCGGTGGTGCGCATTCGGAGCAGGACTCCATGCTGGCGTTGCCCGCGCCATCGGAGCAGCTACAGCCGGTGTAGCAGCCTGCGTCGGGGTTGGGATCGCCGGGATCGGCAGGTGGATCAGGGGGGATGATGATCGGTTGACGTTTCTCGGGTTCATTCTCTCCCGAACCTGGTTCCACAGGTGGTGTCTCTGGCGGAGGCGGTGGAGGAGTTTCGGATGGCGGGGGCAGTTCCACGGGCACGTTCTCCGGTGGCGTTTCGGGTTGCTGCCCGCCGCCGTCGCCATACGGCCAATCGCCGCCGAAACCACCACACGCTCCCGCGCAGCATCCGTTGAAGCCGCACTCCGGTGCCGGTGGTGGCGCAGCGGGCGGAGGCGGAGGTGGGCCCACCGGAGGTGGCGGTGGCGGCGGGGGCACGGGCGGTTGCGGACCGCTCTGCTCCCAATGACGCGGAGGTGTGATGATGAATGGCGGTGTGGCATAGCCCGATCCGCTTCCCCCGCTATTCCCGATGGGACCGAGGTTCACACCGCCGATGCCACCGATCTGACCCGGCGGCGGGTTCGGAATGCCGATGGGCCAGCCGCCGACGCCACCGATGCTTCCACCCGCCCCCGTCGCATAGTTGCGGATCACGCTCTGTACCGAACTGAAGATCTGGTCGCGCGGGAAGGTCCTGTCGTACACCCACTCCGCGGCAACTTCCATGTAGTTGGTGTAGGGCGAGGCCAACGGCATCACCGTTCCATCCGCAAGCGCACGCGAGCCGATCAGCGGCTTCATGGCCGTGGCCGTGAGGGTGATGTGCATCGGCGTGAAGCTCCGCAGACGCACGATGTAGTCGTTGTAGTTGTTGGCGCCCACCACGGGGATCACCATCTCCATGCGCGTGATGCCGTAACCCGGGCTGCTGAACCGCAGCTGGTCGTAGTCGCCTCCGATCTGGTCCAATTCGGTGTTCAGGCTCTCCATGTTGGGCACGCTGTGCCGGTCGATGACCTGCTGGAACCATTCCACCTCCACGCCATCCGGCACCCGGATGTGCAGCGGCACCAGCACGGCGTCCTCGTTGCCCGTGTTGCTCACACGGATGTTGTACTGCCCCCACAGGAAAGTGCGCCCCTGCATCGGCCCGGTGATGTTCACCTTGATGCGCGCCAGTTCCAGTGGTTCCACCTCGAAGGCTTCAGGAAGGGTGAAGGTGCCAACGCCAGGCAAGGTGGCTTCCACGTTCCACAGGCCCAGCGCCGCTCCCTGCAGGTCCAGGCGGCCGAACACGGTGGCGCTATTGCCTACGGTGACATCGCTCGGCAGGATGTCCGCCTCGCCGGTGCGCGTGAGCTTCCACGTGGTACCTGGCATGAAGCCACCGCCGAGAGCCAATGCGCTCACGATGGCGCCCTGTCCGCCCTTGGTGGGTGTGATGGCCCGCAAGCCCGGATGATCCACAAAGACGCAGTGCTGAGCGGCGCCGCAGGTGTTGCTCGCGGTCAGGCACACCTCGAAACTGCCCACATCGGGGAACACGTGCGCCACGCCTTCGCCCACCGCGGTGCCGCCATCGCCGAAGGTCCAGCTGAAGGTGGTGGGGAGCTCCTGCTCCGACGCGCGGCCGAAGAAGAGGTCGCCGCTCATGCTGTGGGTGAACAGCGCATCGGGCTGCGGTTCCGTGTCGTTCGGATCCACGCGGCTGAAGTACATGCCCTGGTTGTTCGGGTTCGGGGCTTGAAGGCAGCCGGTTTTCACCGGTGGTGAGAACGAGCTCCAGAAATAGTTGGCCGTGAGCAGCGAGCCATCGGCAAGTGGAAGCATGCAGCGCATGATGGAGTTCACTCCAGGGCCACCGTGCGTCCCTTCATACTTGAACCATTCGGCATCGCCATTCGCATCAAGTTTGGCTTGATAGGCCTTCGGCGAGCCATTGGTCATGCCGATGCTGATGCTGCCGAACTCCACGGGGAACTGCGCCATCCGCCCGCCGAAGCACACGCCACCGTCGGGTGCGAGGGCCATGGCGTTCAGGTCGATGGCCGAACCCGGACTGGACGCGAAGCGCCCCCAGACCTCGTTGCCCTCCAGGTCGAACTTCAAGACAGGTGTGATGCTGTTGCCCACGCCCGCAGAGTTCACCAGCGTGCTTCCGGCGAAGCTCAACGAGCCAGTGTAGGCATCGAGCCCGCAATAGACCGCATTGCCGCCCAGATCGATGGCGATGTGACGAATTCGCTCATCGTAGCCATTGTAGTTTCCAACTGATCGCCCCCACAGCGCCGAGCCGGAGGTGTCCATTAGGAAGACAACACCACCTTGCAAGTATTGCACGTTCGTGGTCACTGTATCCACCGTCACCATCTCCATATTGTGGCCGCCATATCCACCGATGGCCAGCTTGTCACCCGCCACCGTCACGCTCATGGGAACGAGACTGTTCGCCGGTTGTGGCACCACCTGCCAGAGCACATCGCCCTGCGCGTTCAGCCGGCGGATCGCCCCTTGGTCCACGGCGAATACGCCGGGCTCATCCGTGCTGGCAGCAAGTTGAGGCGACCCGAACGCGCCGGGCTCATGCCATAGCGTGAGACCATCCGCGGAGAAACAAGTGAATCCGTAGAAGGGCGCGCCGATGTTGGGGAAGTTGGTATTTGTTCCGGTCTCGTCGAAGTAGTAGCTGACGCCATTGCCGCATGTCCAGCTCACATACACCTGTCCCAGCCCGTCCACTGCAAGCCGAAGCGGGATGTCGCTGTTGTTGCTGCCGAAAGCCTTGGCCCAGATCACCTCCCCGGTGGGCGAGAGCTTGACAAGGGCGATGTCATCGAATTGGCTCTGGACCGGATCCAACGTGGTACTCCCGATGGTGACGGGCTCGTAGAAGGGGACCGCGCAATACACCTCCCCGGCTGCGTTGCTGGCCATGGGGAAGTTGGTGTTGGCCTGGTCACGAACACTGCCACTGGCCACTTCAAGGCCGATGAAGCGCTGGGCGTGCAGGTGCTGCAGGCCCAAGAGTACGAGGATAAGGGGTAGGACTTGCCGCATGGCCATCGGGTGTTTGGATATCGGCGCGTTGGTACACCCCGAACCTATCCCGGTACAAGTGCTTCATCAATATAACCAAGGTTATAACCACGGCACCCTGAAGAATGCCTACCATCCCACGGAGCGGGCGATGGTACTCCGCGCTGCACGCCTCACGGCCCAATACTGGAGGATGCCGTGATCGTTCCGTTGGATCGCCTCACCGCAACACCGCCAACCGCTCCTCCAGCGCCTTGATCTTCGCCTCGGCGTCCGCCTTCTTCCTTCGCTCGTTCTCCAGCACCTGCGGCGGCGCACCGGCCACGAAGCGCTCGTTGCCCAGCTTCTTGTCCACGCTGGCCAGGAATCCGCGCAGGTAGGTGAGTTCCTCCTCGGCCTTCTTCGCTTCAGCGGCGGGGTCCACGTTGCTGCCCAGGTCGATGGCATACTCGGTGGTGCCCACGAGGAAGGTCACGGCACCCTCGCCGGCCTTCTCCACGGCGGTGATGGCACCCACGTTGGCCAGCTTGTTCACCAGGGCGGACACTCCTGCGCGCATCGGTGCGGTGCCGCATACCTGTATGTCCAGCGCATCCTTCGGGCTCATGCCGCGCTCGTTGCGCGTGTTGCGCACGGCGCTCACCAGATCGAACGCGTGCTTCACCTCGGCCTCCAGCTTCGCATCGCCTTCGCCACCCTTCGGCCACGCGGCCACGATGATGTCCTCCCCTTCCTTGCGCGCACGCAGGTGGTGCCACAACTCCTCGGTGAGGAAGGGCATGTAGGGGTGCAGCAGCTTCAGCACATCCTCGAAGAGCGCGATGGTGGCCTCGTGGGTGGCGGCATCGATCGGCTGCGCCACGCCGTCCACGAAGGGCGGTTTGATGCTCTCCAGGTACCAGCTGCACAGGTCGTCCCAGATCAGCTTGTAGGTGGTCATCAAGGCCTCGCTGATGCGGAACTGGTCGTAGAGGCCATCGAGTTCGGTGGTGGCGCGCTGCACCCGGCTGCGCATCCAGGCCACGGCGGCGGCGTTCGCTTCGGACTGTTCCTGATCCGCGATGTGCCAACCCTTCACCAGCCTGAACGCGTTCCAGATCTTGTTGCTGAAGTTGCGGCCCTGCTCGCAGAGGCTCTCATCGAAGGGCAGGTCGTTGCCGGCCGGTGAGGAGAAGAGCATGCCGGTGCGCACGCCATCGGCGCCGAACTTCTCGATCAGCTCCAGCGGGTCGGGGCTGTTGCCCAGGCTCTTGCTCATCTTGCGGCCTTGCTTGTCGCGCACGATGCCGGTGAGGTACACGTTCTTGAAGGGCACCTCGTGCCTGTACTCCATGCCCGCCATGATCATGCGCGCCACCCAGAAGAAGAGGATCTCGGGTGCGGTCACCAGGTCGTTGGTGGGGTAGTAGTACTTGATGTCCTTGTTCACCGGGTCCTTGAAACCGTCGAACACGCTGATGGGCCACAGCCAACTGCTGAACCATGTGTCCACCACGTCGTCGTCCTGCCTGATGCCGGTGGTGCTCCGGCCCGCCGCTTTGAACTGCGCGATGGCCTCGGCCTCGGTCCTGCACACGGCCACATCGCCGTGCTCATTGTACCATGCCGGCACGCGCTGCCCCCACCACAGCTGGCGGCTGATGCACCAGTCGCGCACGTTCTCCATCCAGTACGTGTAGGTGTTGGCGAACTTCTGCGGATGCAGCTTCACGCGGCCATCGCGCACCACCTCCAGCGCGGGCTTGGCGAGCTCGGCCATCTTCACGAACCATTGCAGGCTGAGGCGCGGCTCGATCACCGCATCGGTGCGCTCGCTGTAGCCCACCTTGTTCCTGATGTCCTCCACCTTCACCAGGTGGCCCTGCTCCTCCAGGTCCTTCACGATCTTCTTGCGCACGGCGAAGCGGTCCTCGCCCACGTACAGTTGCGCTGCGGCGCTCAGCGTGCCGTTGGGCTCCAGGATGTCGATGGTCTCCAGGCCGTGCTTCTTCCCAAGCTCGTGGTCGTTCACGTCGTGCGCGGGTGTCACCTTCAAGGCACCGGTGCCGAACTCGCGCTCCACGTACTCATCGAAGATCACCGGGATGCTGCGCCCGATCAACGGCACGAGCACACGCCTGCCTTTCAGTTGGGCGTAGCGCTCATCCTCCGGATGCACGGCCACGGCGGTATCACCGAGGATGGTCTCGGGGCGCGTGGTGGCGATGGTCACCCATTCATCGGCCGTGCCTTCCACCTTGTAGCGTACGTGATACAACCTGGAGTTCACCTCCTTGTGGATCACCTCCTCATCGCTCACGGCGGTGAGGGCCTGGGGGTCCCAGTTCACCATGCGCAGGCCGCGATAGACGAGGCCCTTGCTGTGCAGGTCGATGAACACGTCGATGACGGCCTCGCTGAGGTCGGGCTCCATGGTGAAGCGCGTGCGTTCCCAGTCGCAGCTGGCACCGAGCTTCTTCAATTGCTCCAGGATCACCCCGCCATACTTCTCCTTCCAGGCAAAGGCATGCTCCAGGAATTTCTCCCGGCCGATCTCGCCCTTCTTGATCCCCTGCTCCTGCAGCATGCGGACCACCTTGGCCTCGGTGGCGATGGAGGCGTGGTCAGTGCCGGGCACCCAGCAGGCGTTCTTCCCCAGCATGCGGGCGCGGCGCACCAGCACATCCTGGATGGTGTTGTTGAGCATGTGCCCCATGTGCAACACGCCCGTCACGTTGGGCGGCGGGATCACCACGGTGTAAGGCTCACGCTCGTCCGGCACACTGCGGAAGTAGCCCTTGTCCATCCAGTGGGCATACCACTTCGCCTCGCTGGCGGCGGGTTCGAAGCGTTTGGGGATGTCGGTTTCGCTCATGGGGGTGGCAAAAGTACTTGGCCGTTGGAGGTTGAGGGATTGGACGCCGTCTCGAACGCTGAAGCACGGTGTCCATGCCATGTGGCGACCCCCAAGACCATCTCAACCCGCAGCCGGCGCCGGCCCAGCGTGCGGCCCGACATGCCCATCGCTGTTAAAGTGCTGTTAAGGCCCAAAACACGGGCAACCGGCGCGGATACCTTCGGCGTTGTAACGGCAAACCCGGCCACGACCATGACCAAAGCCCTGCTCTTCACCGCCGCCGCGATGCTGACCACCTCAGCCTTCGCCCAGCCCAATGCCAAGCCCGTGGGAGGCAACGGCCCCATGATCGAGGTGGACCAGATGGTATACGACTATGGCACGATCCAGAAGGGTGCCAACGGCCGTGGTGTTTTCGTGGTGACCAATACCGGCGACGCCCCGCTGCTCCTCACCAACTGCCAGGGCAGCTGCGGCTGTACCGTACCCACCTGCGATACGGCCCCGATCAAACCCGGCGGCAAGAGCGAGATCGTGGTGCAATACGACACCCAGCGCGTGGGACCGATCAACAAGACGGTGACCATCAACAGCAACGCCACCAACATCCGCACCCTGCAGGTGATGATCAAGGGCACCGTGGAGGATCCCACCGGCGCCGCACCCGAGCAGCAACGTGGGGCGAACGTCCCGGCCGAGAAGCGCTGATCGTTGATCGGATGTTAATGTTCACCCACCCGCTGGAACGACCCGATAGCTTTGGATCCGCAAGCCAACCAACGACCATGAAAACCCTCCTTTCCTCCTTCGCCTTCCTCGCCATGGCCGCCATGGCGACCGCCCAAGACGCCAAGCCCGTGGGCGGCTCCGGTCCGATGATCTCGGTGGACAAGGAAGTGCACGATTACGGCACGATCCCCCAGGGCGCCAACGGCACCTGCGAATTCACGGTGACCAACACCGGCGACGCCCCGCTGATCCTCACCAACTGCAAGGGCAGCTGCGGCTGCACGGTGCCCAAGTGCGAGACCGAGCCCATCAAGCCCGGCCAGAAGACCACCATCACGGTGAAGTACGACACCAAGCGCGTGGGGCCGATCAACAAGAGCGTCACCATCAGCAGCAACGCGGTGAACGCACCGGAGAAGATCGTGCGCATCAAGGGCACGGTGGAAGCCAGCGCCGAAACGCCCGCTTCGCCCATGAAGGAGCAGAGCCCGATGGCCCCTGTGAACAACTGATCCCCGCGGTCCACGACCGCATCCCCCTCGGATCCCCGCCCCCAAGGCGGGGGTTCTTCTTTCGGGGCATTACCACCGGCGAAACGCGATCTTCGCAGCCCATTCCCTGATACGCCATGCCAGCCATCTCAGCCAAGGGGCGCCTGATGCCCGCCTCTCCCATCCGCAAGCTGGTGCCCTTCGCCGAAGCCGCCAAAGCGCGCGGCACCAAGGTGATCCACCTCAACATCGGGCAGCCCGACATCGCCACACCGGAAGTGGCCCTGGACGCTATACGGAACCTGGACCGCACCGTGATCGAGTACAGCCACTCGGCGGGCTATGAGAGCTACCGCCGCGGGCTGGCGGCCTATTACGAGCAGCACGGCATCCACGTCACACACGAGGACATCATCGTCACCAATGGTGGCAGTGAAGCATTGCTCTATGGCATCATGGCCTGCTTCGAGCCGGGCGATGAACTGATCATACCCGAACCCTACTACGCCAACTACAACAGCTTCGCGATCGCCGCCGGTGTGAAGGTGGTACCCGTGCGCAGCAGCATCCACGATGGATTCGCGCTGCCCCCGATCGACGCTTTCGAGGCCTTGATCACCCCGCGCACCAAGGGCATCCTCATCTGCAACCCCGGCAACCCCACCGGCTACCTCTACAGCCAGGCCGAACTGGACACCCTGCGGGGCATCGTGCTGAAGCATGATCTGTTCCTCTTCGCCGACGAGGTGTATCGCGAGTTCTGCTACGATGGCGCCAAGCACGTGAGCGCGATGACGCTGCCCGGCCTGGACCAGCATGTGGTGCTGGTGGACAGCGTGAGCAAACGCTACAGCATGTGCGGCGCGCGCGTGGGGGCCTTCATCACGCGCAACAAGGAATTGTACGCCACGGTGCTGAAGTTCGCCCAGGCCCGGCTGAGCCCGCCCACCTTCGGGCAGATCGCCAGCGAAGCCGCGCTGCGCACTCCCCGGACCTACTTCGATCAGGTGGTGAACGAATACGTTCAGCGTCGCGACATCCTGGTGGATGGTCTCAACACCGTCCCAGGCGTGACCTGCCCCAAGCCCAAGGGCGCCTTCTATTGCGTGGCCGAATTGCCCATCGACGACGCCGACATCTTCTGCCAGTGGCTGCTGGAATCCTTCAGCCACGAAGGCCATACGGTGATGATGGCCCCATGCAGCGGCTTCTATGCCGAACCGGCCACCGGCAAACAACAGGTGCGCCTGGCCTATGTGCTGGAGCAGCCGCTGTTGCAGCGCGCGGTGGCGTGCCTGCGCAAGGCGTTGGAGGAGTATCCCGGCACTGTGCGCCGAGCCGATACCGCCAGCGCCAGAGCGTGACCCATATTCGTCGGCGACCTCGCCGGACGACCGCCTGGCGCATGACGTGCCGTGCGGCACCACCTTGATCCGCACACTGGTTTTCCCCTTCCTTTGCGCGAGCCAGCGATCCAAGCACATGACCAGCACCGCCACCAAGCGCTCCTTCGTGGACCGCTTCCTGTCCACGGTCGAACGCATCGGCAACCTGCTGCCCCATCCCGCGACGCTCTTCGCCGGCTTCGCGCTGCTGGTGGTGCTGCTCAGTTGGGTGGTGGCCCAGTTCGATGTGGCGGTGGTCCATCCCGGCACGGGCGCCGAGGTGCGGCCCTTCAACCTGGTGAGCAGTGAGGGTCTGCACATGATCCTCACGAAAATGGTGACCAACTTCACCGGCTTCGCGCCGCTGGGCACCGTGCTGGTGGCCCTGCTGGGCATCGGCATCGCCGAGGGCAGCGGACTGATCGGGGCCGCCTTGCGCGCCGTGGTCCTGGCCTCGCCGAAGAAGCTGCTCACCTTCGTCATCGTCTTCGCCGGCGTGATCAGCAACACGGCCAGTGAAGTGGGCTATGTGCTGCTGGTGCCCCTGGCGGCCGTGATCTTCCTCGCCGCAGGGCGCCATCCGCTGGCGGGGTTGGCCGCGGCCTTCGCTGGCGTAAGCGGTGGCTACAGCGCCAATCTCCTGCTGGGCACCATCGACCCCCTGCTGGCCGGCCTCAGCGAGGAAGCCGCACGCATCATCGACAAGAGCTATTCGGTGAACCCCGCGTGCAACTACTACTTCATGTTCGTCAGCACCTTCCTCATCGCCGGTCTCGGCACCTGGACCACCGAGAAGCTGGTGGTGCCCCGGCTGGGCGCTTACACCGGCGACGAGAAGCCCGAGGAGGTGCGCCGCGCAACGCCGCAGGAGAAACGCGGGTTGCGCTTCGCGGCGGTGGCCATCCTGCTGTTCACCGCCTGGCTCCTGTGGGGCCTGCTGCCCGCCGATGGATTCCTGCGCGATCCGAAGACCTTCGAGATCCTCCACTCGCCCTTCATGAGCGGCATCGTGGCCCTGATCTTCCTCAGCGCCGCCGTGGCGGGCATCGCCTACGGCATCGGGGCGGGCACCTTCCGTAACGACAGCGATGTGATGAAGGGCATGGCCAAGAGCATGGAAACGCTGGGCAGCTACATCGTGCTGGTGTTCTTCGCCGCACAGTTCGTGGCCTATTTCAACTGGACCAACCTGGGTCTGATCATGGCCATCAAGGGTGCCGCCTTCCTGCAGGCGCTCAACCTCGGCCCCATACCACTGATGCTCGCCTTTGTGCTGGTGGCCGCCATGATCAACCTGGTGATGGGCAGCGCCAGCGCGAAATGGGCCATCATGGCGCCGGTGTTCATCCCCATGTTCATGCTGCTGGGCTACTCGCCGGAATTCACCCAGATGGCCTATCGCGTGGGCGACAGCGTCACCAACATCATCAGCCCGATGATGAGCTACTTCGCCCTGATCGTGGCCTTCATCGCCCGCTACGACAAGAAGGCCGGCATCGGCACGGTGATCAGCACCATGCTGCCCTACAGCGTGGTCTTCCTCATCGGCTGGAGCCTGCTGCTGATCGTTTGGGTGCTGCTGGAACTGCCCATCGGGCCGGGTGCGCCGCTGTACGTGCCGCTCCCCTAGGTCATTACCACCTTCCCTGCCGTCCATCGCCTCCCAGCCAGGCTTGATGGGGCCTTGGTAACCATTCGTCGTGCGATCGCGTTGCACGGGCGCCTTGCCGAAGTACCGGCCGGGTGACACGAAAAGCCCCATCATGCGCCCGATCATGCTCCTCGTCTTCCTGGGTCTCGCCGGAATGGCCGCGGCCCAGGGCATTGGCACTCTGCCGGAGTACACCTACGTGGCCTATTTGGAAGAGGTCCAGCCCGGCATGTCGCCCAAGCCCTTCATGGCCGCCCTGGTGGAGATCACCCCCGGCGGCACCTTCCGCCACGAACGGGACAAGGGCATCATGCGCATCACCTCGCCGGTGGAACTGAGCCAGGAACAGGTGGCCGCAGCGGCCGAGAGCGGTGGCTTCATCCTGCACGCCTTGCAGATGGAGGAAGCCTGGATACCCAAACGCTGACCTGTTCCCCAGAACCCTTCAGTACGCAGGACCATGGACGAGCGCATCACCCTCACGCTGGCAGCCGCCGCATTTTCTGGTGCACTATTGGCCCAGACGGCCACGAACACCTGCGACTACAATGCGGGCAACCAGTACGCGGTGAACACCAGTTGCGTGTTCCAGACCTTCAACAAGCCGAACTCGTTCACGGCTACCATGAACCCCGCCAATTGCAACGGCAGCAACAACGACGACGCCTTCGGCTGGTTCACCGCCACCGGCACCATGACGGCCGTGACCTACGACCCGGACGACAACCACCGGCCCATCGTGCATGTGTTCACCGGCGCCTGCGGATCGCTGACCCAGGTGGCCTGTTTCAGCGCCGCAGCCAATGGCAACAATGCCGAATTGGTCTTCGCCACCACACCGGGCACCGACTACATGATCAGGGTGCAGCGGCACAATACCGACAACGCCATGAACGGCCGCATCTGCATCTGGACACCGCCTGCCTTCGACGAATGCGCCGGTGCCATCACCCTGCCGGTGACGCCCAGCTGTGTGATGCAGACCTTCAGCAACATGAGCGCCACGCGGTCGGCCACCACGCCCAACCCCACCTGTGGCCCGGGCGTGACCAACCTGAACACCTTTGACGTGTGGTTCCGCTTCACCACCCCGATGAGCGGCAACATCCTGATCGACACCCAGGCGGGCAGCCTGAACAACGGCCACATGCAGCTCTACGCCGGCACCTGCAACGGTCTCACCACGGTGCAATGCAACAGCGACGCCGGGCCCGGCAACATGCCGCGCATCGACCGCCGCTGCGATCCGCTGGACCCCTTCACCACCTACTACATCCGCTTCTGGGGCAACAACGGACAACGCGGCATCTTCAACATCTGCATCAGCGGTGATGATGTATTCCCCACACCGCAGGAGGATTGCGTGGGCGGGCTGACGATCTGCAGCGACCAGAGTTTCTCCAACACCACCAACTACACCGGCTGCACCACCGACCTCAACGCCAGCAACCGAGGCTGCCTGGCCGGCAACGAACGACAGGGCACCTGGTACTACTTCTCGCCCGCCACCTCGGGTACCATTGAATTCACCATCACACCCGTGGCGAACATCGACTTCGACTACGCCATCTGGGGGCCGATGACCCAGATAACCTGCCCGCCTGTGGGGCAGCCCCTTCGATGCTCGTGGGCCTGGCCGCCGGCGGTGCCCGGCTATCCCGGCGCTGCGGCCTACCTCACAGGTTTGGGGAATGGGGCCATGGACGTGAGTGAAGGTTCCTCGGGCACGGATGTCGATGGATTCACAGCGCCACTGCCAGTGCAGGCTGGCGAGATCTACGTGCTCTACATCGACAACTACGACATCACGGGCCAGCACTTCACCTTCGATTGGAACCTGTATGACGGCTGCACGCTCGATTGCATGATCCTGCCTGTGGAACTGGTGGCCTTCGGCGCCGAAACGCGCCCGGACCATGTGGCCATCACCTGGAGCACCCAGGTGGAGAACCAGACCGACCACTTCATCGTGGAACGCGCCGGCGACGACCTCCAATTCACCGCCATCGGGCAGGTGCAGGCCGCAGGGTATTCCATCGGGCTGCGCGACTACCACCTGGATGACCGTTCCCCGCTCCAGGGCACCAACTACTACCGCTTGCGCCAGACGGACCTCGACGGTTCGGTGACCTACAGCCAGGTGGCCAGCGCCATGTTCCACCGGGTCTTCCATGGCATCACGCTGCGTCCCAATCCGGCCCGCCAGCGCGTACAACTCGATGTGGAAGTACCCCAGGACGGTGCCTACCTGATCCAACTGATCGATGCGCGAGGCAGTGTATTGGGCCAGGCCACCCATGTGATCACCAAGGGTGGCAACACACTGGGCATCGAACTGGAAGGCTTTGACAGCGGAGCCTACATGGTGCGCCTCCTGACCCCCGACGGCAGCCCCTTCGCCCACGGCCGTTTCATCAAGGAATAAGGCCGCTCGTGGCCTCCCGGGATAACTTGGCGCCATGCGTGCCGGGATATTCCTGATCGCCTGCTGGCTCACCTTGGTCCCATCGTCCACCGGCCAGAACACGGCCGCACCGCCCTCGTGGACCTTCGGTGTGAGCCTGGCCACCAACGCCAACAGCGAACTCTACAGCCTTTTCCTGGTGAAGGAATGGGGCACCCAGGTGATCGCCACCGAACCCATCACACGGTCACAATTCGTGTTGCAGGCACAAGGCGCACTGGAAAGCAAGGCCAATCCCAAGGGCGAGAACCTCTTCCGGAAATATGGGGTCACCGGCTGCATCAACCCGTATGACGAGGAACGCGGCGTGGAGGATTGCGGCGTGTTCGACGATCTGTGGAAGCTGCGCTTCTGGGAGTACCCCTTCCATCCGCGCAATGGCCAGCACCCCGGCCGTGGCTGGTCGGAGAACCGCAACGCGCCATCACCCCGCCAGATGCTCCTGCTGAGCGACTACGGCATCCTCTACCTCACCGGCCTGGCGCGCGGCGAGGATGCCTTTCGCCTGCTGCGCGATGTGGGCGACAGCAGCTGGGTGGAGAATTATCGCCGGGGATATTGACCTTCGCACATGGGGCCGTCCGCCATCATTGAAGGCATCCTCCGCAAGGACCGCGCGGCGCTGGCCCGTGCGATAACCCTGGTGGAAAGCCAGCGGCCGGTGGATCGGCGCACGGCTCGGGCGCTGCTGGAACAGGTGATGCCTGCCGCGGGCAAGGCCTTCCGCATCGGCATCACAGGCATCCCGGGCGTGGGGAAAAGCACTTTGATCGAAGCGCTGGGCATGTCATTGATCGGAGCGGGCCACCGGGTGGCCGTGCTGGCCGTGGACCCCAGCAGTGGCCGGGGGCATGGCAGCATCCTGGGCGACAAGACCCGCATGGAACGCCTGGCGCAACAGGACGCGGCCTTCATCCGGCCCACGCCCTCAGGTGGCGCGTTGGGCGGCGTGGCTCGCCGCACGCGCGAGGCCATCCTCCTGTGCGAGGCCGCGGGCCATGACCGCGTGCTGATCGAGACCGTGGGTGTGGGGCAGAGCGAATTGGAAGTGGACCAGCTTTGCGACCTGAACGTGCTGCTGATGATCGCCGGTGCGGGAGATGAACTGCAGGGCATCAAACGCGGGATCATGGAAAGCGCCGATCTGGTGGTCTTCACCAAGTGCGATGCGGCCGGCGACGCGGCCAGCAGCGCGGCGCGCGACACACGCAACGCATTGGCCCTGCTGCCACCGCGCCCCGGCGGACGAAGACCCGATGTGGTGCTCACCGATGCCCTCACCGGCCGGGGCATCGCGGAACTGGTGGACAAGCTCGAAGCACTTCGGCAGACCGATGAAGGGAGTGGACATACCGCGCATCGCCGCCGCGAGCAGGACGTGCATTGGATGCGCACCATGGCGGAAGAGGATCTCCTGGAACGCTTCCGCGGCGATGACCGCGTGATGGCCGGATCGTCCCGGCTGGAACAGGCCGTGCGCGAGGGCAAGCTGTCGCCGCAGCAGGCGGCCCTGATGCTCCTGGAAGTCTTCAGAACAGGCGGCGCACCTCGTTCCGAATGACCAGCAGCGCCTCCATGGAGGGCGTATGCGACAGCTTGGCCACGTTCTCGAAGACCTTTCGACTGAGATCCGTGCCAGGCCGGTCGTCGCCCGTCTGCTCGTAGCTCAGGTTCACCAGGCGGATCGTCTCCTCCTTCGCCTGCCGCACCTTGTCCCAGGCCTTGTCGCTCACGTAGATCTGCTGCGTCACATTGTGCTCGAATTCCTCCCGGATGGTGTCGATCAACTCGCCGTGCAGCATCTGCGCCGTCATATTGCTCTTGTGTGTACGCAACACCAGCGGCCCCGGCTGGATGCGCTCCAGGAACAGCGTGAGCCGCTCGTAGGCCTGCATGCGCAAGGGCAGGGTGTGCTTGCGGTCGTCCTTCTTCAATTCGGCCATCTTCTCGGTCTGCCGCTCCGAGACACGGTCGTCCGTGAGGCGTTTGATCAGGTGGAAGGCCGTGAGGAAGACCACCACCGAAGGGAGGATGGCCACCAGTACCAGGGTCAACGGGTCGTTCATGGCGGATGGGATGCGGTGCGAAGATCGTGGATGATGAGGTGGGCGGGAGCGTCCGGCCCATCCCGCCCACATGGATAGCTTTGCCGCCGCGCGGCCCCGGCGCACGAAACCGGTGCCCGTGTTCCGCAGACGATGCGACTTTCCCCCGCCGTGACCACGATGGCCGAATCGGCCACGCTGATGATGGCCCGCCGCAGCCGAGAATTGCGCGCCGAAGGCCGCGACATCATCGACCTGAGCCTGGGCGAACCCGACCACGACCCGCCCGCCTTCGTGCTGGAAGCCGCCCACGAGGCGCTGCGCGGCCCCTGGCACAAGTATCCGCCGGTGAATGGCCATGCGGACGTGCGCCAGGCCATCGCCCACAAGTTCAAGCGCGACAATGGGCTCGAATACACCGCCGACCAGATCGTGGTGAGCACCGGTGCCAAGCAGAGCATCATGAACGCCATCATGGCGCTGGCCGGCCCGGGCGACGAGGTGCTCATTCCCGCGCCCTTCTGGGTGAGCTACACCGAGCAGGTGCGCCTGGCAGGAGCCACCCCCGTGGTGGTGCCCGCCACACTGGAAGAGGATTGGAAGACACCGATCGAGCGCATCGCCAAGGCCATCACCCCGCGCACCCGCCTGCTCATCTTCAGCTCGCCCTGCAACCCCAGCGGATCGGTGATCACGCGGCGCGAGTTGGAAGATCTCGCCGGAGAGGTGGCGCGTCACCAGGACCTGTACGTCATCGCCGACGAGATCTACGAACACATCGTCTTCGACGGCGAGCATGTCAGTTTCGCCTCCCTTCCGGGCATGGCCGAACGCACCATCACCGTGAACGGCCTCAGCAAGTCCTTCGCCCTCACCGGCTGGCGGCTCGGCTATCTGGGCGCGCCGCTGTGGATCGCCCAGGCCTGCACCAAGATCCAGGGCCAGTTCACCAGCGGTGCCAACAGCATCGCGCAGCGCGTGGCCAAGGCCTGCGTGGAGGCCGACTCCGCCGTGATCGCGCCCATGCGCGCCGACTTCCTTCGCCGCCGCGATCTGGTCATCGAGGCCATCGGCAGGATCCCCGGCTGGCGCGTGAACCGGCCACAGGGCGCCTTCTACCTGCTGCCCGATGTGCGCTCCTGCATCGATGGCGGGCGCATCAAGGGCTCGGTGGACCTGAGCATGTACCTGCTGGACCAGGCCAATGTGAGCCTGGTGGAGGGCCGTTCCTTCGGCGCGGAAGGCACCCTGCGCATCAGCTACGCCACCAGCGACGAGCGCCTTGTCGAAGCCATGGCGCGCGTGGCCCAGGCCGTGGAACAACTGCAAAGCGCATGAGCGCCGCCGACCACTTCCTCGACCAGGCGCGAAGCACCACCATGCTCGTGGTGGGCGATGTGATGGTGGACGCCTACCTCTGGGGCCGCGTGGACCGCATCAGCCCCGAAGCGCCGGTGCCCGTGGTGCAGGTGAAGGAACGCAGCGCGCGCCTCGGTGGCGCGGCCAACGTGGCGCTCAACGCCAAGGCGCTCGGCGCGCGGGCCGTGGTCTGCTCCGTGGTGGGCGACGACGACCACGCCCGCACACTGGAACGACTGTTCATGGAGCAGGGGCTCCCCACGGAGGGCATCATACGGTCAGGTGCACGGCGCACCACGGTGAAGACCCGCGTCATCAGCGGCCACCAGCACATCGTCCGCGTGGATGAGGAACAGGAGGATGCGCTGAACGCCGAGGATGCGCGCAGGCTGGTGGAGACCGTGCGCGATGTGATCGTGCGAGAGAAGCCCGGTGTGCTCGTCTTCGAGGACTACGACAAGGGCGTACTCGATCCACAGGTGATCGCGGCCATCGTCGGCATCGCACGAAGCGCCGGCGTCCCCATGGCCGTGGACCCCAAGAAGCGGAACTTCCTGGCCTATGCGGGTGTTGACCTGTTCAAGCCGAACCTGAAGGAGTTGCGCGAAGGACTCAAGATCGAGCTGGATGCCCGCGACATGGACAGTGTGCGCAACGCCGTGCGCGACCTCGGGGAGCACCTGGACAACAAGGCCACACTGGTCACCATGAGCGAGCATGGCATGTATGCGCATGACACGGCCGGCGAGCACTTGGAACCGGCGCATGTGCGGAAGATCGCCGATGTGAGCGGCGCGGGCGATACGGTGATCGCCGTGGCGGCATTGGCGCTGGCACAGGGTCTTCCATTGCGGCAGGTGGCGCAACTGGCCAATCTCGCCGGCGGACTCGTGTGCGAGGAAGTGGGCGTGGTGCCCATCGACGCCGCAAGATTCCAGGCCGAATGCGCCCGGCTGGGACTGCCCGCATGACCGTTACACCCTATAGCCCGGATGGCTCCAAGCGGGAGCAGGTCGAACGCATGTTCGACGGCATCTCCCCCCGCTACGATCTGCTCAACCGGCTGTTCTCCCTGGGCGTGGACCAGGGCTGGCGGCGGCGCGTGGTGCGGCTGCTCGCCCAGGAACGGGCACATCACGTGTTGGATGTGGCCACCGGCACCGCCGACCTCGCGATCCTCACCAGCCGCAGGGCGGAGCGCGTCACCGGCGTGGACATCAGCGAAGGCATGCTGGCCCACGGCCGCGTGAAGGTGGCCAAGCGCGGGCTTCAGGAGCGCGTGACGTTGCAACGTGCCGACAGTGCCGACCTGCCCTTCGCGGACGACCGTTTCGACGCGGTGACCGTGGCCTTCGGCGTGCGCAACTTCGAGGACCTCGAACGGGGCATCGCCGAGATGCGCCGCGTGCTCAAACCGGGCGGCCGTCTCTTCGTGCTGGAGTTCTCCAAACCGAAGAACACCCTGCTCGGCGGGCTCTTCCGCTTCTACTTCCACCGCGTGATGCCCTTCATCGGCAGGCTCATCAGCCGCGACAAGGCCGCGTACACCTATCTGCCCAAAAGCGTGGACGCCTTCCCAGAGGGCGCCGCCTTCCTGCGGATCATGGTGCAGGCGGGCATGGATGAAGCCACCGCCACACCGCTCACTGGCGGGATCGCGACGCTGTATGTGGGCAGGAAAAAAGTCGGTGGTTGAAGGCTTTGAGCTTGCTGCGTTGAAGGTTGATGAGAACACACTTTTCCGGGAAGACCAACATCCAACCCCTCTACCTCCGACAGCCGAGTGACCATCCAGGACAAGGATCCCACCCTAATTTCGTTGCCTGCCTGATGCGACCCCTCCGCGCGCCGCGCCTCCTCCCCATCCTGCTGCTGCTCTCGCTGGCCACGCCCTTGGCGGCACAGTACCAGAGCGGGGTGAAGGTGCAGAACCTGCCCAACTTCGACCTGCGCCGCTTCCATTTCGGCTTCCTGCTCAGCTACAACACCAGCGACTTCTTCGTGAAGCTCAAGCCCGAGGCGCCCTTCCGCGATTCGCTCATGGTGCTGGACCACCTCAAGCAACCCGGCTTCAACCTGGGCATCGTGGCCAGCATGAACATCAATGACCACATGAGCCTGCGCTTCCTGCCCACCCTCTCCTTCCAGGAACGCATCCTGCAGTACAAATTCCTCAATGACGAGGGCAAGGAGAAGTACTTCCAGAAGCCGGTGGAGAGCACCTACCTGGAATTCCCCCTGCTGATGAAGTTCCGCAGCGACCGCATCAACAACTTCGCGGTGTATGTGATCGGTGGCGGGAAGGTGAGCATCGACATGGCCACCCAGAAGGACGTGAACCAGGCCCTGGACGACGAGGTGGTGATCAAACTCGCCAAGTACGACTACAGCGCCGAGGTGGGCGGCGGCTTCGACTTCTTCCTCCCCTACTTCAAGTTCGGCATCGAACTCAAGACGGGCATCGGCATCCCCAACCTGCTCATCGACGACGAGACCCGCTTCAGCGCACCGGTACAGAGCCTGCGCAGCAAGGTGTGGGTGTTGACGTTCACTTTTGAGGGTTGAGGGTCGGTGAGCTGAGGCGTTGGAAGTTGGCAGCTTGAGCGGTCGCAAGTGGACGATCGTACCTGTCAAGCACCTCGCTCACCGAGCCCCATGCGCAACTGCCAACAGGGAGTAGCCAACTGCGAATCAGGAACCATTCCGCGCCCCCCTGCATGACGACCGAACGCACCGTGGAGATCGCCCTCCTCCCCGCCGAAGCGGCGGATCCGGTGCTGGTGCGTGCGGCAGCGGCGGAAGCGGCCGGTATCGCCGAGGACCAGGCGCAGGGCCACCGCGTGCTGAAGCGCTCCATCGACGCACGGAGCAGAACGCCACGCCTGCGCTTGCGCGTGCTCGTCAGCACGGGGCCGCTGCACGATGCCGAAGTGGCGCCGCCGCGACTCCCCGATGTCCATGGCGCGCATCCGGTGATCATCGTGGGCTGCGGACCGGCAGGGCTCTTCGCGGCCTTGCGCTGCATCGAGCGCGGTCTGCGGCCCATCATCCTGGAACGCGGCAAGGACGTGCGTGCGCGCCGTCGCGACCTGGCCGCCATCAACCGCCTGCACGTGGTGGACCCCGACAGCAACTACTGCTACGGCGAAGGCGGTGCCGGCACCTACAGCGACGGCAAACTGTACACGCGCAGCCACAAGCGCGGCGATGTGGAGGGTGTCCTGCGCATGCTCGTGGCTTTCGGCGCCAGCCCTGACATCCTGGTGGACGCGCACCCGCACATCGGCACCAACAAATTGCCGCGCATCATCACCGCCATGCGCGAAGCGATCCTCGCCGCCGGAGGCGAAGTGCGTTTCGGTCAGCGCGTCACCGGCCTCATCGTGGATCGAGGCAACCTGTTGGGCGTTCGCACCGGCAATGGGGACGAGGTCCGCGCGGAAGCCACCATACTGGCCACGGGCCACTCGGCGCGCGACATCTTCCAGCTGCTGCTGCGCGAAGGCATCCGCATCGAGCGCAAGGATCTCGCGATGGGCGTGCGCGTGGAGCACCCGCAAGCCATCATCGATCGGGCACAATACCATTGCGACCAGCGCGATCCCCATCTGCCACCCGCGAGCTACGGCCTGGTGGAGCAGGTGGAAGGCCTCGGCGTGTACAGCTTCTGCATGTGCCCCGGCGGCATCATCGCGCCCTGCGCCACCGCACCGGATGAGGTGGTGACCAATGGCTGGAGCCCCAGCAAGCGCGACAACCCCTGGGCGAATTCGGGCATCGTGGTGGAAGCGCGCGGGCCATTCGATGCCGACGACCCGCTGGCCGGGATGCGTTTCCAGCGGGAAGTGGAACACGCCGCCTGGATCGCGGGCGGCAAACGACAGAGCGCGCCCGCCCAACGATTGGAGGACTTCATCCAAGGGCGGCTCTCCTCCGACCTGCCAGCCTGCAGCTATCCGCCGGGCATCGTGCCGCACCAGGTGCACGAACTGCTTCCACCAGCCATCGCGCAGCGGCTGCGCGCGGCCTTCCAGGTCTTCGGCCGGAAGATGCACGGCTACCGCACCAACGAGGCCGTGGTGGTGGCGGTGGAAAGCCGCACCAGCTCCCCCGTGCGCATCCCCCGGGATCGGGACACGCTGCAGCATGTGACCACGCCGGGTCTCTTTCCCTGTGGTGAGGGCGCCGGCTACGCTGGCGGCATCGTCAGCGCGGCGATGGACGGCCAGCGCGTGGCGGACGCCGTGGCTTCGGCGATCAAGGGCGTGCCTGCCGCGTGAACTCCATGCACAGCGCCGCAGCGGCCATGGCCACGTTCAGCGATTCGGCGCCGCCCACACGCGGCACGGCGATGGTCTCGCCACGCAGGGCGCACACCGCATCGCTCAGCCCATGCGACTCGCTGCCCAGCACCAGCACGGCCGGGCGCTTGAGCGGAGCATCGAAAACGGTGCTGCCACCCATGTCGGCCAGGTAGAGCGCGGCACCTTCGGAGCGCAAGGTGTCCAAGGCGGCAGGCAGGTCGCAGGTGTGGGCCTGCACGCGAAACACCGCGCCCATGCTGGCCTGCACGCATTTGGGGTTGAAGGGGTCCACGCTGCCTTCGGCGAGCAGCACGTGCTTCACGCCGAACCAGTCGGCGATGCGCAGCACGGTGCCCAGGTTGCCGGGATCAGCGATGCCATCGAGCGCGAGGGCCAACTCGCCATCAGCCAGCCGGACTGGAGGAACATGCTTCGGGATGCGCGCAAGCGCCACCACTTCATTGCCGCTTTCCTGGGTGCCCATGCGCTCCAGCACATGCGGCGGAAGGATCGACGCGTCGCGCAAGGCCAACGACCGGGCCGCTGCCTCCGTGGCGTACAGGGCATGCACCGGCCATCCGCTGGCGAACAACTCACGCACGAGCTTGGGCCCCTGCGCCAGAAAGAGACCGCGTTCTTCGCGGCCCTTGCGACGGTGCAGCGCGCGCACCTCGGCCAACAAGGCCTTCACCTGCATGTCCGGGTATATTTGGCGCTGCCCGGCCGGCGGTCCCAGGCAGGGGCGCAAAATAGGCCGCGATCCGCCCTCCTTGCCGATCCGCACGGCCCATATCATCCCCGCCCTGCTCGGTCTGCTGCTCCTCGCCGGATGCGACACCACCAAGCACCTCCCTGAAGGTGAAAGGCTGCTGGTGCGCAACAGGGTGACGCTGGCCGAGCGAGGACCGGATCCCGCCGAGTTGGAGACCATCATCAAGCAGCAGCCCAATAAGAGGATCCTTCGGGTGCCCTTCTACCTGCACCTCTACAACCTGCGCGACCCTAACCAGGTGGCGGCCAAACGCGCGCGGCACGACAGCCTGTGCGCCATCGCCAACGAAGCGCGCGAGGAGCGCGGCAAACGTCCCAAACGCTGCGATCGGTCGCAACGCGGCCGCAACGGCGAGGCGCCCGTGGTCCTCGATGCCGTGCTGGTGGACCGCTCCACCGAGCAGATGCGCCTCTACATGCGCAAGGAGGGCTGGTTCCTCGCCACGGTGCGTGATTCGATCCACTACCGGCATCGCAGGCCGGGCATACTGGGTGGCGGGCGCGGCAGGGAGTTCCGGAAACCGAAGGCCGAGGTGGAATACACCGTGACCCCGGGACCCATGTACCGATTGCGCGGTATACGCTTCGAGGTGGACGACCCCGACATCGAACGGCATGTGCAGGCCGCCTGGCCCAACAGCCTGCTGAAGACCGGCGACCGGTTCGACGCCGATATGCTGGACCGCGAACGCAACCGCATCACCCACCGGCTGCGCGACATCGGCTACCTCTTCTTCAACCGCGACCTGGTCCGCTATGATGCCGACACGACGGTGGGTGGCCATCAAGTGGACGTGGTGATGCATCTGGAACGGCCCCATGCGCGCGAACGGAAACTGCAGGGCACGCCGGAGGGCACCGTGTACACGCTGGGCGAGGTGACCCTGGCCACGCTTCCACCCACGCGCACCGGGGTGGTCACCGATGCCGACACGCTATATGCGCGCGGCTATCGCCTGCTCTACGAAGGCCGCCCACCCTACCGCCCCGAGGCCCTCACGGGCATGGTCTTCCTGCAACCCGGCGACCGCTACCGCCAGAGCAACACCGACCGCACCTATCGCCGCCTCAATGGTCTGCGCGTGTTCGATCGCGTGGAGATCGGTTTCGACACCACGGCCACCGCACCCGGCATCGCCGACGCCCGCGTGGACCTGCTGCCTGGGCGCACCCAAAGCGTTTCCGGTGAGGCTTTCGCCACCAACCGTGGCGGTTTCCTGGGCACCTCCGCCAGTGTGGGCTACCGCCACCGCAACCTCTTCCGCGGCATGGGCTCGTTGCAACTGATGATGGTGCTCGGCCTGGAAGCGCAGCAACGCCTCACCGGCCAGGGCAGCGCCACCGAGGAGGAGACCGTGGGCAATGTGGGCGGCGACGGCTTCTTCAACACGGTGGATATCGGTCCGGAGTTGACGCTGCGCTTCCCGCACTTCCTGCTGCCCGTGCGCCGCGAACGTTTCGCGCGGTCGGCCACGCCGGGCACCATTTTCACCGCGCTATACAACCACCAGCGCCGTCCCGATTTCACCCGCACGCTGGCCAAGGTGAGCTTCGGCTACGACTGGGCCGAATCGCAGACCAAGAGCTGGGCGGTCTATCCTGTGGAGGTGAACGTGATCCGCATACCGCGCCTGTCCGATGATTTCGCCGCCTACCTCCAGGCCGCCAACGACCCGGTGCTCACCGACAGCTACACCGACCACCTGATCGCGGGCATGCGCGGGCAGTTCGTCCACAACACGCAGGGCCTGTCGCGGCGCCGGGACACCTACTTCAGCCGCATCACCCTGGAGTGGGCCGGCCACCCCATGCTGGTGCCGCTGAGCCTGCTGGCGCAGGAATCGATCGATGGCGACGGCAACAGCTTCTTCAGTGTGGGCGGCATCCGCTATGCGGAGTACATCAAAGTGGACAGCGACCTGCGGTGGCGGCGTGTGCTCCACGAGAAAAGCAGCCTGGCCTTCCGCGTGGCGGCGGGCGCGGGCCTGCCCTACGGCAACCTGGGCGTGCTGCCCTTCGAGAGCGCCTTCTTCGTGGGCGGGGCCAACGGTTTGCGCGCGTGGCGCGCCCGTTCGCTGGGGCCCGGCTCGTTCAACGCGCCACTGCTCGCCTTCGACCGCATCGGCGAATTGCGCCTGGAAGGCAATGCCGAGTACCGCTTCAAACTCATCGGTTTCCTGGAAGGCGCCCTCTTCGCGGACGTGGGCAACATCTGGAACTGGAACGACGACCCACGCCGTCCGGGCGCGGCCATCAGCGCGGACTTCCTCAGCGAGCTGGCCGTGGGCACCGGCGTGGGCGCGCGCCTCAATTTCGACTTCTTCATCGTGCGCTTCGACCTGGGCATGCAGACCAAGGACCCCAGTCTGCCGCCCGGTGAACGCTGGCTCTTCGAGCCCAAGGACAAGTACGAAGCCGCACTCAGCGAAGCTGTGGGCGCACCGGTGAACTACCGCACCCAGTTCAACTTCAACCTGGGGATCGGCTATCCGTTCTGATCGGAAGAAAGTCGACGAAAGCAGCGTGCAAGGGTGCGAAAGTGCGAGGGTGCGAGAGATGGATCCCACCACCCGCGCACCCTCTCACATTCAAACTGAGTTGTCGCTCTGCTACCGCACCTTCACCGCCCGCTTCACCAGCGGTTCGCCGTCCAGCAGCAGCGTCACGTAGTACACCCCCGGTGCAAGGTGCGCGGTGTGCCAATCATAGCTGTGGTCTCCCGCCGAGGCCAGACCCTCATGCAGCACCTGCAATTGCTTGCCGTCGCCGCTGTTCACCAGCAGTTGCACGCGGCCCGCACGTTCCAGCGTGTAGCGCACGGTGGTGGCGTCCGTGAAGGGGTTGGGATCGATGCGCAGCAAGCGCTCCATGGCGGGGTCCTGCTTCACCTGGCCGTGGCCATCCATCGGCCCGGGCTGGTAGGACTTGTCGGTGTCCTGGGCGCAGCAGGCGGCCAAGGACCCTTCAAGCTGGTCGAGGCGTTTCTGTTGCTCATTGAACGCCGCGATCAAGTACGGCACCAGGCCCGTGTAGTTGATGGCCATGATCGTTTCGGCCGGCGAGAGTTCAACACCAAGGGTATCCAGCAATGCCGGAATGCTGATGTCTTGCACCAACTGGGGCAGGACCTCCAAGAGTTCTTGGGCCATCAGGCCACAATGGGTACCCGCCGGCAAACCCACATTGGGATGCGCATCGCTCAGGTATGTGTATGTCTTGGGCTGCAACTGTCCGATGATACCGATGGCATCATGCACTTCCTGCACATCCGTCTTCAATGCTTCGTCCGACCCTTGCCAAACACCTCCTGGGATGAAGTCCAAGCCTGTGACATTGACATTGCCTTGGAACCATCCCGCCCATGCGTTGTTCCCGCTGGCGGTACCATGGATCCCATAATTGAACTGTGAGGCGCCCGAAGCGCTTCCTGAAACGCCGAACGCCCTGACACCGCCAGTAGCTGCACCTCTTGCACCGTAGGTCACTGACGTGCCTGTTGCACCGCGGCCATCCACACCGATCGCCGAAACCCCTCCGGCGGCGAATAGCAGTGCTCCGATGTTGTTGGTGGTGGCGCTGTTGGCCATGCCGATCATGGCCATGGCGTCCGTGCCGCCATTGGCAGTGGCCTCCACCCCGTTATAAACGGCAAAACGAATCGTACAGATCTGTGCAAAACGAATGGTACAGATCACCGGTCCTTTCGGCGCCGTTGAGATCCCAAGCTCACACAATGCTCTGGATGAAGACCAAGGCAGCGCTCGACTGCCTGGCGTCGAAGTCCTCAGCGGTGGTCGCGTTCGGCTGCGTCGCAGTCGGAATCGCCTGAGCCGAGTTGCCGCTACCTCCTCCGAGAGATGCGTTCGCGCCTCCACCAGCGCTCCAGTACGACTCCGATGGGAAATCCAGCTCATGCGTGTGAGCTGGCAAATGGTTCGTCGTGATGGCCTTCTTATCCGCTCCGACGCGATCACCTGGATCGCTCGCCTCTGCGATGCCCGCATAAGGCGTTGGAGCACCACTGCTCGGCACGTTGGTCGCACCGAACGGCGTCATGCCTCGCAGGTCGATGGTGCCGTTGAGGCCATTGCAGACCGCCCATCCATCCATGGACGAGTTCGCCAGGCCCAATCCAGTGGCATCGAAGTCGGTCATCGCGCCGAAATAGGGCACTATGCCTCCCATCGGAACAACCCTCCCCTTGAGCCTAATCTTGTCCAGGTGCTCCTTGCGAGGAGCCGTAACTGCCATGAACTCGGTCGGGTATATCGAGGCGACCCTGAGCCGAAGGTGCCTCTTTCGCATGACGTAGTCCGTCGTGCCATCCACGTTGATCACCGGTGCGATGTCCGCCGCATCGTCCTGCACAGTCATGTAGATGACCTGGCTCGGCGTCTTCACCACCCCATGCGCCTCCACAGGCATGAACTCGCCCTTGTAGCACACGTGACCGGCGGTGATGTTGTACTGCGTGTTCAGGCCACTTGGCGCCGTGCTGATCACCGCGCCAGTGATGAAGAAATCAGCGGACATCGCCAGGTAGTCGGCGAAGGCTGTCCGGAATGCTCCTTCGACGCCATCCGCGATGTACTGCATGTGCCTCCAGTAGGGCGCACTGGTGCCTTCGCGAGGGTGGAATCGGTTCATGGCTATTCGGTTTCGAGATATGGGTCAACGACGATGATGCCGTTCGCCGCAGGCGTCAGGCCGTGGTACAGGATGATCTCTACCGTGGTGTCGCCAGGAGCGAAGCGCCGGATGGCCGGTCGCCTGCCAGCGAAGCGATAGAGGTCAAGGAGGTCGAACATGGCAGACGGTATGAAGCTCAGCTCCGCAGGCACGTGCACCAGGAACTCGTACAGGTATGGCTCGCTGACGGCCCCGGTCTCCAAGTGGTAATAGCCGGTCAGCACACCCTCGGTGACGAAGCTGTGAAACGCAGGCTGGCCATCCCCGATGTGGTACATCACCGGCGCTTGGTCCACCACGGTGATGTAGATGCGCCGGTCCAGCGCGTCATGCAAGTCGTTCAACACCCATTCAAGGGAGTGCATAAGCCCGTTGAACCTGTATTGAGCAATGATCACCTCGGTACGCCATAGCAGGAACTCCTCCTGAATGCGACCGACCCAAGCCAGCAGCACCTGGGCGAGGGCGATGTTCCGCGCATGGCGGAACCATCCAGGCGCATAACGCCGGACAAGCTTATCTATATCGAGGTCGTACAGCATCACACGTTACCCACCTGCCACTGCATGAATGTGGAGATCGGGAACTCCGCGTCCAGGACGGCATGGCCAGCGTAGGTATAATGCACCCTGGGCACGTTGATCCACGGCCCCGTTGTCCGCACCTCGCAGTTCGTCAGCCTCACGTCCACCACACCCTGCCCTCGTAGCATCGCCGCCTTCAGGTCGGTGATTCGGACCGCCCCCCCGAAGTCCAGCGTCTTGAGGTATTGGCCCACCTCAAAGGTCACAGAGGCCTTTACGGCCGACAGTG
Organism: Flavobacteriales bacterium; assembly: GCA_026129465.1. NCBI lineage: Bacteria > Pseudomonadati > Bacteroidota > Flavobacteriia > Flavobacteriales > Flavobacteriales bacterium. Next base: position 3,441,498 of record JAHCIA010000001.1, on the reverse strand, counting down.
CGGTCTGACCATCATACACCACCTGGCCGGTGAGCCTGATGCGGTCGGCTGCGGCCGTCAGCACAGTCACTTGCACTGGCGGCCTCAGCTCCTGGAAGTAGTCATCCACGGCCGTCCGCTCCTCCGGCGTGAGCTGGGTCAGGCCAGACCCGGCTGCCTTGGCCACCTTCACCACCACCATATTGGCCAGCTCTACCACAGCCGCATGCGTGATGATTCTGGCCGATGGATCATCAACCGCGTAGGTGGCATCCTTCTCCTCAAGTATCAGCACGTGCCCCATCTGGAATCGCTTCGCCCGCGACACGAACCAGCGCCGTGTGCCGTAGTGGCCGTTTTTGGCCAGCGCTTCGGTGTCGCGGCGGAACTGCTCCCACAGGAACTGCTGCACTTTGCTCACGTAGGCGTATATCCACATGTAGAGCCTGTGGATGGCCACTTTGCTGCCGCTGTTCACGTCGGCCTGAAGCTGGGCTGCGCTGTCTGGATTCGGGCTCAGCTCCGCGAGGGCGGTTTGCTGCGTCGCCTCGCTGGCCATGTGCTCATATATCTGCTGCGTGCTCATGCGACAATGTGCTTGGACGCCATGTGGATCATGCCGGTCATCGCCGAGTGTTCGATGTGGATGAGCAACACGTCACCATCGGCCATGGAGGCAGTGACCAGATCACCCGCATCCACAACATCGCCATGGAGCGACACGGTGATACCAGCGGCATTGGCGCAGATGATCTCGATGCGGAATGCCATGTGCTGCTGAGGCCCTCCATAGACCTGGAACGGCCGAAGCACGATGTTCTCGAACGCGGTGATTCGCACCCCGGCGTGTTGCATTGCAACATCCATCTGTGGATTCACGTCGTCGAAATGGAACAGCGTATCAAGCACGCGCGTAACAGGCGTCTCATGTCGGAGCAGGCCCGCTCCTGTCGCACCGCTGAGCGTCAGTATCTGCGCAAGGGTATCTCGCTGACCAATGACCATCGGACCGTTTAGAGTGATCAAAGCCCATTCGGCGGTCACGCTATAAGGCCCGGCTACTACAAGGTCTCCAACGTCAGGCGTTGTCACCACCTGCCATCCATCGATCGTCACCTCAACGACTGACCCGACCATCGCAGTTCCGCTCATGACGAAGTACTTCGTCTCGGCCGCCCCAACCACAGAGTCGGGGTTGAACCCATCGAGAAACATACTCACCGGATGCACCTTGGCGCCGTGTCCTGGATTGTCGAGGTGGGCTCTGATTGCTGCCGCCGAGACCTGGTTGTTGGTGAACTGCGCCAAAAATTCGTCGCGGTTCTTCAAATGAGCCAGTTGCACCGCGCTGATGTTCTGCCACACCAGGCCGTTGGTGCCCGGCTCAACGCCGGTCTGGTCGGTTACACTGACGAACAGCCAGAGCTTATCGGCGTGACGCACCACGGTCTCCTCGCCGCCGGTGTAGGTGGTGCCGCTCTCCCATGCGGGGAAGGCGAGCACCGTGCTTCCAGGCAGTCCGTTCACGATATTGAGCAAGGAAAGCACCGTGCTGTGCATCACCTCTCGGTGCCTGGCGGCGGTGATCTCCTGATTTCCCTGCGTGGGCAGCTCGGCCGTCAAGTAGGCCAGCAGAGCATTGGCGTTGTCAAAGACCTGTACTGGCATGGTCAGATAGGCTCGTTGTAGTGGTCGTCGTTGTAGTCGTCGTTATAGTCTCCGCCAGGACCGGTTGTCGCCGGTTCGGCGTTCACGTTGGCGGGAACAACACCCAATCTCCTCGCCGTCTCGTACACCGCTCGGTCTATGATGTCGTCACGCAGCGTCAGTTCTGTACCAGCCGCCAGGTCAGTGCTGAATCCATTCGGGAAGTGGCTGGGGTTGTCAAAGACCAGCCACGCTGCGCCGTCGACGCTGCCGTACACCTGGAGGGCGATGTCTTCCAGGCATTGCCCAGGTTCCATGATCACCTTCCTACTCATTGGACCGGATTCTTATGCCGTCCTTCACCACAGGCCATTGCTTGCCGTCGCGCTCCAATTGGATGCGAACGATGCGCTCGAATTCCGACCTGGACATCCTGCTATTCATCCTGCGCAGCAGGTCGCAACCGGCGAACATGTCGTGACGGACCTCCCCCTTGTTTGTCAGCATCAACAAGGCCACATCCTGAGTGAGCGTATCACCCACCGCGATGGTGCCGTTTCGGAGCACCAGCTCGCCCTTTTCGTCCACCATGAATCCGCGATCAGCCATGGCTCACCTTCGGATTTTGCAGTTGCTGGCTATTGGTGGTGGCCACCGGCTGGCCAGCCCATGCCGTTAGCGATGTCTTCAGCGCAGCACCACCGTCGTTCGGCACCGGCACCCAGGCATTGAGCAGGCTCTTCAGCTGGTTCAGTTCAGCCTGTAAGGTGGCCAGCTCCTGCGCCACAGCATCAGCCTTCACTATGCCGCCCAGAGCGTTGCCGTTGATGCGGCGCTCAGCGATGCTCTCAGCGAAGAGCAGGAAGGTGGCCACGTGCTTGTTCTCAATGATGCCAAGCAGCACCTTTGAGCCAGGTTCTGGCACCGTAATGTCGGCACCCAGCCCCAACAGAACATCGTCATACTCCAAGCCCTCGCGGGTGGCCACCATGGTGCCGGTGGACGAGTCTGCACTCAGGCACTCGGCCCACACGGTCTGCACCGGCACATTGGCCTTCACCTGCGCAATGATGGCCTGCTTCAGCTTCTCTAGGCTATCCATTGCTGAGCGAGTTTGATGTGGCGTTCAAAGCCATCAGGCCCGAACGATACGGTCACCGCTTCGGCCAGGTATTGGCCATCCCGCTCCGGATGGTCGCTGCTGGAGAGCTGCACCTTGTCGCCGTACTGGCAGAAGGGGATACCAAAGGCCTTGAAGCCGCCCTCATATCCATCGAACTTGAACTTCTCCAAATCGGCGGTGGCCAGCTTCTTAAGCTCACCCTCGCTGGGGATGCCGTAGTAGTGCAGTGTTCGGCTCTCACCGTCAGGGTCGCCCACCTCCACGCTCAGCGCCTTATCACCGTTCACCTGCACGCTCTTAGCCGTCACCTTCAGGCTCACCTCGTCGGCCGTGCGATACTTCAGGTCGCTGCTCTTGACGTTGCGCTCAATGCCGTAGGCCACCGTGCGTGCATCGGCATCGAACAGCACGCCGCAGTACACGGTGTCACCTTTCAGGTAGGTCACCAGGCCGAATTCATCCTTCAGAGCCTTGAAGGCATCGGCCTTGCGGGCCTTCTCTATCCGCACCGGCCCTATGTGTGCATCCATGGCCTGCACCTTATAGGCATCGCCAACCAGGTCCTTCACCATGGTGGGCACGTGCGCGTTCTTGTAAGCCTTATTGAACGGCTGTTGAAGAAGCTTGAACAACCCATCGCGACACTCGATGACCACGGGCACGGCAGCGCCTACGGAGGTGGCAAACCCCGCGAAATCCACCTCGCGCAGGACGCCGTCGTAACCCAGGTATATCCTCACCTCGTCGCCGCGACGCAGGAGGCTCTTCAATTCATTGTTGCGGAAGTCGGGAATGTTTCGTGGCAACGTGATGGTGGCGCTCTGGCACACGTCATGCACGCTCGTATTTATCTCCACGCTATGCACCTTGCGCAACGATAGCTCGCCGCGCCTGGCGTTGGCAGGAAAGACGATATGTGCGCACATCGCGAGTGTCATCTCTTGCGAGCGCTGCGGCGATCACGCGCCTTATTCCATGCCCAAAGGCCTGCGGCCTTGAACACGCCTCCGACAAAGCCACACGCAGCAGCAACCGCGAGAGCTCGCCACAGCAGTGGGTCGGCCAGCCAGCTCACAATGCCTGCTGCCATGCTCAGCAGTATCGTTGCCCAGGGACTATCGGATGCGTGGTGTTCCATCATCGTATCAGCAGTTCAAGAGGTGCATCGCTCTCGCACTGCATCTGGTACCCGATCATGCGCGGCCTGCCTGGTATCTGTGTGAATGAGACCGATCGTATCACCAGCCGGTCTATGCCTCGGCGGTTGTAGATGTCGCTGTCCACGCCGATACTATCGGCCAGCTCGGCGAATTCCAGCATGCGCTCCTCCATGGTCTCGACAGAGGATGCACCATTCGGTTGCGACCGCTCGTCCAGCAGTATGCCACTGAGTCTGATCTCCCAATCGCCATTGCTGTACACCTCCTTCACTGTGGCCCCGCTGGCGCTCACCTGCGTCTTGGTGATCACCTTCGTCATGCTCATCTCGCTGATGCTGCTGATAGGCAGTCGCAGCGCCGCAAGCTGGACCTCCTCGACGCTGCCGCTCGTTGCGTATCGCTTGTACAAGCCGCCACGCAGGGTGATCGGGTGCCAGATGGGCGTACCCAGTGAACTCACCTGGCGCACCTCGTCATCGCCCAACACCTGAATGCCCGAGAACGTCACATCAGGCACCTCGCGCTCGGCCAACTCTGACATGCCCGGGAAGGCAACAGGGCGCAGGATGCCATATAGCTGCGCCAGCGCTGTAGGCACGGAGAATCGTGGCTCTGTGAACGGAAGGCGATCCATTATCCAGCGGCGAATTGCCAGTCGTTGAACTTGCGCGTCAGGTCTCCAACGATGCGCTCAGCGGCCTCGCGCGCACCCATGTTGCCGTCCTTGGGCAGGTTGAAGTTGTTGGTCATCTTGATGTCCACGTTGATAGTGCGGCCGCTGCCGCCTCTGTCGCCTACCGTAACGCCATCCCCGGCGGAAGAGCCAGGCCCGCTCGGACCACCGACCAGGCCCGACGCCCCAAGGTCTTGGCCATGCCCTGCGTGCGTTGCGTCGAGTCCTGGCGAACTGAGCGGATCGCGGTTGTCTTCGTGGAGTGCGGCCACTCCCTCCTGAAATCCCTTCACGGCCGCAACGGCACTGCGATTGGCCACATCGGCCAGGGCATTGGGCACGTCGGCCACCTCGCTCACCAAGGATGCGATGGCGTTGACATGCTCTCCCACCGCGCTCTTGATGCCGTCCAGATAACCATCCTTGAATGGATTCGAGAACACGGCGTCCAGCACATGCGCCGCCGTGCGGGCCACCTCCACCATGCCCTTGAACAGGCCGCTAATGATATCCCACATGCCCGAGAAGGTCTCCTTCACGCTTGCCCATAGGCCATAGAGAAATCCTCGGAACTCCTCGAAGTTGTTCCAGGCGTAGATGACCGCACCAACGAGAGCCACTACGAGCATGATCACCGCGCCTATCGGATTGGCGGTCAAGGCGGCATTCCAACTCCACTGCGCGGCAGTGGCGCCAGCCACGGAGCCAGTCGTGAGCGCTGTCCATGCAGCCAGAGCGGCAGTCTTCACCGCAGCCATGGCCTGTAGCGCACTGTTGTAGATCAAAGCCGCATTGTTGTACAGAAGCAGCGCTGTGTAAGCCGCCGTACCAACGGCGATGCCGTAAAGGACATCCTTGATCGTGTCGCCGTTCGACACGACCCACTCGAATCCTCGTCTCAGGATATCCAAGCCCCTGCTCATCATGTCGATCCCCTTGAAGAACAACGGCGCCGCCAGCTCTCCTATGCGGCTCTGGAATTCCCGGAAGCTGCTCCTCAGTGTACCGAGCTTGCCATCCAACGTCTGCGCCACCTGGTCCCACTTGCCCGCGAAGTATCCGCTCTCTCCGCCCATCACATTGAATGCGGCGGCCCACTGCTTGAAACCTACCTCACCCTTCTTCACCATCTCTCGCACCTGGGCGTCCGTCTTGCCGGTCGCGTCAGACAGCGCCTTCCACATCGGAAGGCCTGCACTCACCATAGCGTCTACTTCATTCGAGGTGACCTTTCGTCCTCCGGCGATCTTGGAGTAGAGGTCGGAGACACTTGCGAAATCGGCGCCCACGGCCGCAGCAGCCTGACCGATGGCATCCATACGGTGGATGATATCCTTGTGATCGAACTGGAGGGCGAACTGCTTGGCCACGCCCATGATCTCCTCGGTATCAAGCACGGTGGCGCGCTTGCTGAACTCTGCCACGTCACGCTGTATTTCATGGACCTTCTCCATGCTGTGCGTGATCGCCATCAGAGAGCTCTCGAAATACTGATTCTTGGCCGCCACCTTGAAAACCTCGCCGCCGAACTTGGTCACCGCGCCAACGGCAAAGACTCCGGCAATGGGTGACGCCAGCCCCTTGAACATGTTGCGCATTCGAGCAACCCCGCCGCCTACCTTCCTCTCCATCGCGCCGGTATCCACGCCGTCGAGCTCCTTCTGTGTGGCGGCGATCTCCTTCTTCAGCTTCACGATCTCACCAACGCTCCTGCTGGTCCGGACCCGCTCACCCAGGCTGCGCAGCTTGCTCTCCAGCTCATGCGTCTTGGCCAATGGTGCCATGATGTCGGCTACCATATTGCGCATACCCAGGTCAACACCCTGCTCCAAACCAGACATGGCCCCTTGTGCTCCGGCGGCGTGCTGGCCGAAATTGCCGAATGCCTGCCCGGCAGCCCTATCTACACCAGCCACAGCCGGGGCGATGCCGCCGATCTGCTCTTGCAGCTTGGCGAGGTCGCCGAAGACCCCCTGGAGGATTCCTATGTCTATGACGACGCGGTCGGCCATTTACTTGATCAGGCCAAGCCGCTTACCGAGCAGCTCGGCCTTGTGGTGCAGCAGCCAGTCGGCTTCTATCCACCGGTCTATGAACTCACTATCCGAGAGGGTGTCCGGGTCAAGGCAGAACTCGCTTCGCACCAGGGCGCGCCCCTTTCGCAGTTGGTCGGCGTCGTGGTCGGTGCTTATACGCCGACGCCGAACGCTTCCCCCACCTCTGCCTCGAGCACGCGAAAGAGCGATTGCACCGACTTCACCGCAGCCAGATGTACCTCATCGTCGCTGTCCATCTCGGGGTCGGCGGCCAGCTTGCAGCTGTTGTACACCAGGTCGCCAGCGGCAAGGGGGTCGTTCATGCCCACCGCAGCAGCAGCGCTCATGTCGCTCAGCTTGGGCTTGCGGAACAGGCCGCAGAACTGCTTGCCATCCTTCTTCACGCGCACAGGAAACACCTGTCCATGCTGGCGGGCAAGCTGGTTCATCTGCTCTTGCGTCACGCCATCAGGCAGGCGCTTCTCCTCTTTCTTCGTATCCATTGCGGGGTGGGTTTTGAATGGGTGCCTTGGCGTGGATTACTGCACGTTCCAGTCGATGTGCGAGCAGTGGGTGTCGGTCTCGTAGTTGATGCTCTTGTCGTTCTGCGAGACCTCCTTGCCGATGCCCTTGAACTGCACGTTGCGGATCACGTCCTTGGTCACGCGGCCATTGCGGATGGTGAGCACCGGCCAATCGAATGGCGGAATGTCCTGGATGCGCTGGCCGGGGGGCAAGGAGGACAGGATGCCACGCATCTCCTCATCGCTGATGGTAAAGGCACATTCGGCGCTGTAGTTGCCGTCACCAATACCAATGGGGTACTTACCAGCTCCGTACACGGATTCCACCTCGCTGGTGTCCTTGTACATGATCTTGCTGATGCCCACCAGCTTGCGGCCGAACAGCACGGCCTGCTGGCTGTTCCAACCGGCGACCTTCCCGAAGTTGTTGATGATCTCTGCCATGGCTTAGGCTTGTGCTGGGTTCGTGAATCCGATCTCGCCCTCGATCTCCTTGGCGATGCCCTGCGGCACGATGCGCAGCCGCGTCTTCACCTTGCCTTGGGCGATCACATCCTGCTCGGGGTCCAAGCTGAACGTGTAGTCGCTGATCTCGCCCTCGGCGAGCAGGGTGTCCAGCTGGCGCTTTGCCGCTGCATCCCAATCGGCGATGGTGGCCGGTGCGATGCGCCCGGTGGTCGAGTCGATGCGCACCCGGCTGTTCATCTTGGGGATCAGCGCGCGGCGCACCATCCGGGCGCTCTCGTTCCACACCCGGTTGATGTGGATGGTATTGAAGTCGTCCGTGACCAGCGTGCAGGTGGGGTCGGCGTTGAAGTACACGCCTGGATAGCTCTCGTAGCTGCCCGCGTAGCCATACGCCTTGTCGGTCAGCTCATCGCGGTAGCTCTGCGTGGTGTCGGCCACCAGCACGCCGCTGCTCAGGCCAGGCTTCATCCATCGGCCACGGCGGGTGTCCACCAGGCTGTAGTTGGCTCGACCGCGTGCGGCGCTCGGATATCGCTCAAGCACCACGCTGCCCATGCTCTCGCTCAGCATGCGCACACCGATGGCGGCCAGGGCGGTGCCCACCGAGGCGGTACGCAGAAAGGCTTCGTCGTATTCATCCAGGTAGCCATGATCGCAGGCCACCGTGATATGTACCTGCGGCGCATCGGCCGTCTTCTGGTCCACCAGCACCGGTGCGGCGAAGGCGCCCTCGATCACCACCACATCAATGTAGATGTGCTCGGTAGCGCGGGCCTCCACCCAGGTCTGCGCCGCGCTGCGGGCCTGGGTAACGAAATCCGCGAAGCCGCCGGTGATGGTGTATGGCTCTGCTGGTTCGGGGTCGAAGCCGAAGATGATTCCCAGGCCACGGATGCCATTCTCGGAGGCCGACAGCAGGGCGTTCGCCGGACCGTTGGCCGCGAAGAGGTTGGCGGTGGCCACCTCCTCTCCGTTGAACACGTAGAGCGTGCCGTCCGGGTTGGTGCGGAACCACTCGTCGATGTTGTACCAAATGAGCGCCGTGGTGTCATCGGCGTTGTTGGCGTCGGAGGCTGGACTCAGGCCAAGGGCTTCGGCATCCTCGATGCTGGTGAGCCTGTAGACCTGGCCGAACTCGAAGGTGTCGCTCACTTCGTAGCCATTGGCCACGATCAAGCCGAACACGTTGCGATCGCTGGGCGCGGTCTGGCCGAGGCCGCCGTTCAGCTTGAATATCTCTGGGCCGCGAAAGCTCATTTATCGGTCGTTCAATGCGCGTTCGAGCGCGGTGTTACTTGCCCTTTTTGCCAGCCTTGTTGGCGGCGGCCTTGTCGGCAGCAGCCTTGTCAGCAGCAGCCTTGTCGGCGGCGGCCTTGTCGGCAGCAGCCTTGTCAGCAGCAGCCTTGTCGGCGGCGGCCTTGTCGGCAGCAGCCTTGTCGGCGGCGGCCTTGTCGGTGCCCTTCAGCAGTTGCCGCAGACCATCCACCACATCTGCATGCTTGCGCTCTACGCGCGTCGGTGCTGGCAGCTTGTTGGCCTTGGCATGGGTGTACGCCAGGTGCTTGGCACCGGGCAGCCACACATTGCCATCATCGGTCACGTACACTTCCTGTGCATCTGCGTACTGTGCGAAAACAGCAAGGGCTGCGGCCAGATGGATCTTTGAGATGTGCATGGTGATCATTACAGGGTGATGAAGTCAGGGAACTCCGCCGCGACGGCGGCTTCTCGCACGGCCTTGCTCTGCGCGGCCCATGCGGCCACGGTCATGCCGCTGCGGTACCAGGTGGCGATCACCGCATCGATCGCGAGCAGCACCACACCATCCTCCGTGTACCTCTCGTCCAGGTCGGTCAGTGCGGCGATGCCCAGTGCGGTGGCTAGTTCGGCGCGAGCCTGTTCATAGGTTGGGGGCTGCACCGGCTCTACAGGCACGGCCACCTTGGTCACGCCCTTGCTCGCGTCTGTGCGGCTGCCCATGGCCATCAGGATCAGCTCAGCCACGGCGATCTCCTCCTCCAGGTCCTCGCGATCCACGGTGCCAGGCGCCGCCAGGCTGTTGCGCGTGGCGTGGTGAGTGGCCAGGCTCAGCTGGGCCAGCGGCCACACATTGCCATCGCTGGTGGCCAGCACGCTGTCCACCTCCGGATTCTCGGCGAAGTAGGCCGCCGCGCCTTGCGCTGCCGTCATCAGGTCAAAGGGGTTTGATCGATCGTTTCAGCAGCGGCCAAAGGCGCCACAACGTGAGCAGTAAGGCCAAGGCCAGCGTCCACCACGCCCACTTGGGCGTCCGTGTCTCCACGATCACTTCCACCCGGTGATCCTGGTGATAGGAGCTCTCCCTCTGCCACCGCTCCCACAGCCTCACCTCCAGGGCCAAGCTGTCGAACAGGCATCGCACCTTGGCCAGGCCTTCCAGGATGGACAGCTCGGCCGTGGCATTGCCTGCGGTCACTTGCACCGGCGGCAAGTTCTGACCAGGTGGTGGCAAATGCACATGCAGCACTACGCTGTCCCTCGGCACGGTGATCACCGTGTCTCTGGGCAGCCAGTAGACCACCACGCTGTCGCGCTGCACCACGGTGTGCTGTATGCTCTTTGGCGTCTTGCATGCGCCCAGCGCGAACAGCGCCAGAAGCAGAACGGCCAGCAGCAGCAGGCGCGTCCGGTATGTAACTGGTAATGGCATGGACTTTCGAGAGTTCGCGCTTGCGTGAATACACCCCGTCGCCTTCGCGGCTTCCTGGGCCGTTCGTATTCCCCTCCACGGTGGTTATGTACCTGCCCTCCAGGGCCTGAACGAAGCCCACATGTCCTACCCGCTTCAGGTTCGAATAGTAGAGTGAGAACACGTCACCAGGGAGGGGTGAGCGGGACGCCTTACGGGGCGTCCACACCTGCTTCGCGGCAGTAGCGTAGGCAGGGCTCCATGCACTCAGGGGATTGGGTACCCCGCACGTGGAAAGATGATACGATACGAATGCAGCGCACCATGGGTAGCCCTTGCCAAGGCCCACGTGGGCCAGGTAGCGTTCCACCTCGGGGCCGTCGTTCTTGCCGGTGAGCTCGCGCACACCCACATCGGCGCTGGCGCTCTCCACCACACAGGTGCGGGCATCGCACGTGGCTGCGCTGGCGCAACCACCCAGGGCCAGCAGCATAAGGCCAAAGAACAGGATGGCGTACATGCGCATGCTGTAGCTCGTCTTCTGCTCGCTGGTGAGGTCATCGAAGCGGTCCACGATCTCGTGTTTGAGCCAGTTGTAGGCCCGTGGCGCCACCACGCGCAGGCCCACCCAGGTGAGCAACGTATAGATCACCAGGCGGAGGCCCACCCAGAACACGGTCTCCGTCTCCGCAGCCAGGTCGTACTGGCCGGTGGTGGGCCAGACGGTGGCGCTCACCCACCTCACGGCAAGGAGCACCAAGGAGAGCAGGCCGATCACGGCCAGCTCTTCCTTGTATCGCTTCAATTCACGCATCTAAGTGTGCTATTGCAGGTGTGCTACCTCTGTTCGTTCAGGCTCAGATGTTGGCGCTGGCGATGGCCGCAAAGCCCGTGTTCTTCAGCGGCAGGGCGATGGCATGCCAGCGGTAACCGGCGTTGCTCTCCCGCATCTCGGGGTTCGTGGCCGCGTCGCGGTAGTAGAACTTCATGGTACCGCTCGCCTTGAAGCTGCGGCTCGTCAGGAAGGCCACCGTCGCCTTCTGGTCTCCGGACACTGCTGCCGAGCCGAAGGCCTTCCGCTGGCCAGCGGCCGTGATCAGCGGGTTCTTCGTGTACTTGTAGGTGCGGAACCCGTAGTAGTTCTCGCTGATAAGGCCCTTCTTGGCGTTGTGGAACTGCTGGGCGAAGCTCAGGTCCGCGATCAGCAGGTCGGCGCAGTGCTGCGCGTTCAGGATCAGGCGGCGCTCACCCTCATCATCCGGGGCGTCGATCTGGTCCATGGCCAGCTGCAACCGGATCAGGTCGGCGGGGAGCAGCCTGCGGCGGCCGGTGCCATCATCGGGGCCGGTGGTGCGCAGCAGGGGCGTGGTGGCCGTGTCCTCCTGGATGCACAGATTGTAGGCCGCGTGCGCCAGGAAGAAGGTGTTCAGCCTGATGCGGTGGCGGCTCACCACGCTGCCGGGCTTGTCGTACGGGATCGCGTACAGCTCATCATCGGTGATGGTGGTGTTCGTCGTCTCATACTTGTTCAGTGCCAGCGGAATGTTGTTGTCCGTGCGCTGATCGCTGGGAATGGGATACACCGTGTTGTTCACCAGCACGTCGGGGTCCGCACCGATCTCGGTGAGGTTGATGATGTTCTTGTTCACGTACTGGTTCTTCTCCTGTACGCCATCCAGGAAGCGGCTGTCCGCATCGAACGGATTGATGATGGCCGACTCCCACAGCTGCAAGAGCGCCACCGCATTGGCCACGCCCTGCGGCATGGGCACAAGCGATAGCATGGCCGACCCGGCCAGGCAGCCAACGAAGGCGGTGCCGAGGTCCGCGCCGGTGATGTGGCTTACGGCTGCGGCCATGAACAGGCACAGAAACAGCGCGGTGAAGAAGTTGATGAAGTGCTTCATGTTGATATCGGGCTTGGCCTTGTTTTCTGCTCTTGGTCCTGTGTTCGTTCACCCCACTCACTTGCCGTACTGCGCCTTCCAGAGCGCCTCGAAGGCCTCGGGGTTGTCCTTGCGCATGGCGTTCAGGCCCTTCTCGTCCTTCTCCATCCACTCGGCGTAGGTCCAGTTCTCGCGCCCCTTGGCCACAGCGGCACTACCGCCATCGGCTCCGGTCTCCCTGGCCACATTGGGCGCGGCCACCAGGGCCTCCACTTCGGCCTTGGTGGCATCGAAGTCTGCGGCGAACTTGGCCTCGTAGCTGGCGCGGTGCGCCTCGGTCATGCGCTTCTCGGCAACGGCCTTGTCCAGGATGCTCTTCACCTCCTGGGTGCGGCGGGCGATGGCATCGGCCTTCGCCTTGGCCTCGCTGGCCTTCAGCGCATTCAGACGGGCGAGGACCTCAGCCTCGGTTGCGGTCTCGGGCATGCCCAGCGTGGCACGCAGCAGGTTGATGTCCATCGTTGTGGTCTTGGTTTTGGCCGAACTGGCTTTGGGTAACTTATTGGCGGGACAGCCACATGCGGCGATGCGCGCAACGGCTTCCTCATTGATCTCTTCTCCCTCGTCTTCGACCAGGCCATCCACGAAGCCTTCGGCAACAGCCTCCTCGCCGGTGTACCAGCGGTTGCCCTTGCTCCAAAGTGCCTCGATATCTTCCTCGCTCTTCCCCGTCTTCTTCGCGTAAGCCGCGCGATATTCCTTGGTCACATCGCGCAGGCCCTTCAGGTCTTTCTCCACCTCGTCCTCGTCGCCGTCCACCATCGCCTTGGGCTTGTGAATCATGTACGAAGTCGTACTCTGCACACGGAACTCGTCCAGGTGCAGGCCGATGTACGTGGCAGCGCTCATCACAGCAGGACCTCCCTCGCCCGTGATCCGGCCCGTGAGCTTGCGCAGCGCACCCAGGATGCGCTTGGCCTCAAGTACGCTGCCCCCCTCGCTATCGATGTAAACATGGCCATCGGCCACGCCACTGGCCACCAGCGCGTCGATGCTGGCCTCGAAGTCGCGGGCGTTCGCCCGTGTGTAGCTCGCGATCACGCCCTCGATGCGCACATCGGCACGCTTGCCGTTGCGCTTGGCGGTGATATGCAGCGGGCGCTTGATCATCGGCCGCAAACATGCGGGCCGCGATCCTCCGCCACCAACAAAAGTTCCCATGGTGCGGGGTTGGTGCCCCGCACCATGGGAGAAATTGCGCGCGCGCGAACCCCTACGGGACCACCTTCGCAGCATGGCCAAGGACCAGGAACGCAACATCGCGCGCATCTACTTCGTGGAGCAGGGCATCACGCGCAAGGAGATCGCCGAAAAGCTGGGAGTGCGCGAGAAGACCGTGGGCGATTGGGCCACCAAAGGCAACTGGGAGGACCTGCGCACCGCACACCTCACCAGCAGCAAGAACGTGGAGAATGCGCTGCGTGGCCTGATCCAGACCTACAGCGAACAGCTCACCAACATGGAGCGCGACAAGGACCTTGCCCTGGCCATGGGCGGGGCCAAGGAGAAGGCCCGCCTGGTGGATGCGCTGGCAAAGACGGCGAAGACGCTGGAGATCGTGCGCGCCGAGAACGACATCACGCTCAGCGCCAGGCTGCGCATCATGGAGTGGGTGTTCGGCGAACTTCAGAAGTACGACCCCGCCGCGCACGTGAAGCTGGTGGAGTTCCAAAGCCTGCTGCTCGATGAGGTAGCACGTATCCACGCATGAGCAAGAAGGCCAGGAACCGCAAGGCCGAGGAACGGCTACTGGCCGGGTACCGGCGCAAGCTGGAGATCCTGCGCAACAGCGCTGGATTCAAAGCGCATGAAACGGCCGTTGAAAAGGAGTTGCGCATCGCCGAGGCCAAAGCAGACCCCGTGGTCTTCGCCGAGACCTACCTGAAACACTACGCCAGCAGCAAGTGTGCCGCCTTCCAGGATGAAGCCGCACGGCGCATACTGCGCACAAAGGACATCCGCATCGTGCTCCGCTGGGCACGCGCCCACGCGAAGAGCGTATGGGCTGATGTGATCACACCCCTTTGGTTGTGGTTCCGTGGCGAGCCCATGTACCTGGTGATCGTGGGCAGCAGCCACGACCGCGCCAAGACCCTGCTGAGCGACGTGCAGGCAGAGTTCGAGGCCAACCCACGGCTGATCCACGACTGCGGTGATCAGCAGATGAGCGGCAGCTGGCAGGACGGCTCCTTCACCACCAAGGGAGGGTTCACCGGCGTTGCCTTGGGCATGGGCCAAAGTGTGCGCGGCCTGCGCAAGCGCGCGCTGCGTCCAACCTACATCGTGCTGGACGACTGCGAGACCCGCCAGCTATGCAAAAACCCCAAGCGCCTGGCCGAGATGGTACACTGGGTGGAGACCGATGTGCTCGGTACCATGGACGGCCCCGTTCAGCGCTTGGTGATCGCGAACAACCGATTCGCGCCGGACATGATACAGACCCGGCTGCTGGAGCGGCACAAGGACTGGGTGTGCAACGAGGTGAAGGCGTACGATCCCGTCACCTATTTGGCTGCATGGCCAGAGAAGTACGGTTTCGATGATGCGTACTGGCGCGACATGGAGCGCAAGAACGGCACCCTGGCCGTACGCGCTGAGTACCTGCACGAGCCGCACGTGGAAGGGAGCATCTTCACCGACGACCTCTTCAGTTTCGAGAAGCCACCGCGCATCGATCACTTTGAGCATGTCGTAGGCCACTGGGATGTGGCCTACGCTGGTACGAGCACCGCAGACTACAACGCCGTGCGCGTGTGGGGCCTAAGCAAGGATAACCGCTACTGGTTGCTGGCCACCTTCTGCAAGCAGAGCAAGATGGCCGCTGCTGTACGCTGGATGGTGGACTACGACCGCAACCTGCCTGCCAGTGTTACCGTGCGCTGGCAGTACGAGGCGCAGTTCTGGAACGACGAGCTTGAGCGCACCCTTGCCGACGTGTGCAAGGAGGAGCGGCACCAGCTGCTCATCAGCCGGGCCGAACGCAGCAAGGCCAACAAGTACGACCGCATTCTTAGCCTGCACCCGTACTACCAGAACGGCCGCGTGGTTTACAGCGATCGCCTGAAGGGCGACAGCGACAGCATGGTGGCCCTGGCCCAACTGAAAGGGATCGAACCAGGCTACAGCGGCCACGACGATGCACCCGATGCGGACGAGCAAGCCATCAGCGTGCTCAGCCGCGAAGTAGTGAGCCGGGAATGGGCGGACCCGGTAGTTGCTCCACGACCACGCCCCAAGAACATCTGGTAAGCCATGGCCATCGAATACGCCTTCCTGACAGCCGCCGATGTGAACAGCCGCATCCGCGATGAACACCGGAACGACCTGCGCGACTGGGATCCTGGTGCGCCTGAGCCGGATGAGAACGATGCCGAGGCCGTGGCCGCAAATGCCGCAGCGCTGGCCACCAGCGAGACCGTGGAGCTGAGCTGCGAGAGCATGGCGATCGCCAAGGTGCGGAGTGCGTTGCACAACCGTTTCAACGACGATGCACTGTTCGCTGCCGAGGACGACGACCGCCACCCGCTGGTGATCCTGCACGTGCTCAACATCTTCGTGTACCTGCTGTACCGGCGCATCAACCCCAGGAAGATACCCGAGACGGTGAAGGACGACCATGACGAGACCCTGGCCTGGCTGGACAGGGTGGCAGCCGGCAAGGAGGTACCGGACTTTCCAGCAGTGGAGGACCCCTCCCTGGACGCCGGTATACCCCGCGTAGGTGGCGCATGGATACCCAAGGGCCACCACTTCTAGGCCCAAGAAGGCCCCTAGAACCCGTTTAACTCCATTGAACTTGCACGATATGCGCCTCGCTGGTACATCACCCCGTCCGAACCTGTTTGAGCGCCTTAGAGCGGCTTTTTCCGGAACGGCCCTCCCCCTGGCCATGAAGCAGAGCGATCGCATGCCCGATCTGGAGCGCTGGAACATGCCCCACCGCAGCGTGGACATGCGCGACTGGGAGGTGGCGGTGAACATGGCCAAGAACGTACACCGGACCGACCGCAGCCGCTTGATGGACCTCTACGACAGCCTGGTGAAGGACGCCCACCTTGGCAGCGTGCTGGAGACACGAGTGCTGCGGGTGCAACGATCGAAGTTCAAGCTGGTGGGGCCGGACGGCAAGGCCAAGCCGGAGCTGCTCACCTTCCTGGAGGCACAATGGTTCGAGGACTTCCTACGCTACGTGGTGGAGGCCGAGTTCGTGGGCCACACCCTCATCGAGCTGGGCGAGCTGCCCAAGCCCGGAGACCTGCGAACGGTGAACCGGATCGATCCGCGCAACGTGCTGCCCTTCCACGGCGTGGTGGCCAGGCGCATGGGCGAAGAGACCGGCTACAAGTTCCGTGAGGAGCCTCTGCGCAGCTACCTGATCGAAGTGGGCAGGCCCGATGACCTTGGCCTGCTGGAGCGCGTGGCACCGGTGGCCATCGTGAAGAAGTATGCCGTGGGAAGCTGGAGCGCATTCGTGGGCACCTACGGCATCCCCAGCCGCTGGGTGAAGACAGCAGCCCGCGATGCCCGGCGCGTGCGCCAGCTGGAGGAGGTGATGCAGAACATGCTGAGCAGTGCCTACGCAGTGATCCAGGGCGACGAGGAGTTCGGCATCAGCCCCACGCCTGGTGGCGACCCGCACAAGGTGTTCGACGACCTGATCTCCAGGATGAACTCCGAGATCAGCAAGCGCGTGCTGGGGCAGGATGGCACCACCGACAACAAGGACGCCAGCGGCACCTACGGATCCATGAAGGTGCTCCAGGGCGTGGCCGAGGACCGGCACCAGGCGGACAAGACAGCCGCACTCTATGTGATCAACCAGGAACTACTTCCGCGCCTGGTCGCCTTGGGCTACCCGCTGAAGGGCATCCGCTTCCAGTGGGACGAGCTGCGCGACATGAGTGCCATGGAAACAGTGGAAGCAGTCGCCAAGCTCGGCGTGGTGTTCGACATCGACCCCAAGCACGTGGAGGAGCGCACCGGCATCAAGATCCTGGGGGCACGCCGTATGCCTGGGGAGATCGGGCCAGGTGGAGACCCCGCCGACCCTGTTGTATCGCCGGATGGTCTGAGCATCCAGGACACGGCCATGAACGGCGCACAAGTGGCCAGCCTGCTGGACCTCATGACCAAGGTGTCCACTGGCGAGATTCCCGCAGCCGTTGCGCGGCCGCTCATTCGCGTGGCCTTTCCCAAGGTGCCCGAGGAGCGCATCGACCAAATGCTGGAAGGCATGAAGCAGGCCGACCCGCCACCCACGGACACCCCGCCCAAAGGCAACGGCAAGCAGAGCGGGAAGAAGAAGGGCGAAGCCGAGGAAGGCGGGGAGGAGGATGAGGATGAAGACGGCGATGGCATCACAGCGCAGTGGCCGCGCAAGAGCCTTGGAAGCTGTGGGGTGTGCGGTGGGAGCCGGGATATGGACATCACCGCCGAGGGCGGGCTGGTGCCGCTCACCGAAGAGGAAGCAGACGCCGTTCTTCGCGAGATCGAAGACAGTGGCGGTTTGTTCTCCCAGCACTACTTCAACCATACTGCTGAGGCACTCAAGAGCGCATTCGACAGAGGCTGGCCGAATGCACCTGTGAACCCCGAGGCCATTGACACAGTGGCCCATACCGTTATGGAGGCCAACATATACCAGTTCTCGGGCCTGAAGACAGAGTACATGGCACGGGAAATGAACGAGATCGCTCGATCCTCAAAGGGCTTCGCCGACTTCAAGCGCCGCGTGGTGGAGAGTAAGAAGTTCGGCAAATTCGAGGCATACCGAGCCACAGAGTATGCCAACGCTGTGAATAGCGGAATGCAGGCCAGCCGTTACTACAGCATGAAGGAGCGCGCCGATGCCCTCCCATTCTGGCGTTATGAGACCATGGAGGACGGCCGGGTGCGCGAAGCTCACGCCCGCCTCAACAACAAGGTCTTCCATCACAACGACAGCATCTGGAGGGAGATCTACCCGCCGAACGGCTGGCGCTGCCGCTGCTACGTGACGCCGATCGATGACGGCACTGAGGCGCTACCCAAGGACAAACACAGCGCACAGGAGTTCATTGACCCCAAGGAGTATGCGGTCATGAAGAGCAGCGGCTTCGCCGTGAACAGGTCACAGCTGGGAGAGGTGTTCAAGCTGAACGCCTCTTACAACACGGGCAAGCTGGACCAGGCCATGGGCATCAAGGAGAACTATGGCCGCTTGTGGCGCAAACAGCGCTACGCGGATATCATGAGCCGCGAACTGCCTGGCATGCCACAAGGTGCGCTATCGCGCGAAGAGGCCGAAGCGCTGTTGTTCCCCACGCCGCAGCAGAGCAAGACCACCTTCCATGACCACGTAGGCAGACCTTGGTCCTTCTCGCGAGACGCCTACCGCAAGCACACCGACCCCGGACACAAGGGATTTGAACAGAGGTATGAGCAAGAGAAGCGCTATGGTCTGGCCCACGCCATACCTGACGTACTGAAGCAGCCCGATGAGGTCTGGTTGCTCGGCTCATCGAAAAGGGACACCCCTGGGGCCGCTCATTACAAGTACATCAGGTACTACGAGGGAAAGACCATCGTGGTGGAGGCACGGGCGATATTACAGGCCCGTTCCGAGCCATCCATGCGCGTGGTGACGTGGTACGAGGCCGATGCCAAGACAATCGGCAGGCATCGCATGGGCAACCTGGTAAAGAAGAACGCCCGATGATGTTCTTGACGTTTCACAGTGCCGAAGCAAAGCCGTCGTAAGCCATTGCAGCGCAAGGGCACATCAGGGGGCGTCCTGGAGCAAAAATAGCACATCATGCCGGTCTACGGGATACAGAACCTCGATAAGCGCATCCAGCGGATGCAGAAAGACCTGGTGACCAAGCTACCCAAGAAGCTCGGCCAGGCCGCCGAAACGCACTTCCGCAACAGCTTCAAGAACCAAGGCTTTACCGATAAGGCCCTGGTGCCCTGGCGCAAACGCGCCAAACCGCCCATGACCAAGCGCGGTAAGCAGAAACCTCATACCATCCTCTACCAATTCGGACTTCTGCGCAACAGCGTGCGCCTGGTCCGGTGGCAGTGGAACGACATACAAGTGGTGGCTGGCGGAAGCCATGTGCCCTATGCCGCCATACACAACGATGGCGGCACCATATCCAAGTCCGTATCCGTGCGCGCCTTCGATCGCCGCGCACATATGGCCCGCACCAAGGCCGGTACGCGCATGCGCAAGGAGGCCAAGGTGAGGGCCAGTACCCGAAGGATGAACACGGTGATACCACAGCGCAAGTTCATGGGTGACAGCCACGTGCTGCGTATGGAAATGCGGCGCATCATTCTCAAGTCCATTGTTGAACCACTGGTTAAATGAGCTGGAACACGAACGACAACGTAGATCCCATCTTCCAGGACTGGGGCGAAGCGTACAAGGAGCTGTGCGAGTTGATAAAGGCCAAGGTGCCGGAGATCAAGCACGTGGACCTGTACTACGGTCAGGACCAAGTGATCGATAGCGATGGCAAATGGCTCCCCTTCCGCGCACCGGCCGTGTTCCTGGACTTCCAGGCCGCACAGGTGAACGATGTGGGCGACCTGGCGCAGCAGCTGGAGATGGACGTGACCGTGTGGGTGGCCACCGAGACCGTGCAGGATACCACCCACGGCAGCGCTGGCCAGCGCCGGGCCATGCAATTCGTGGGCCTGATGCGAAAGCTGCACGTCGCTTTGCACAACGCGAGCGGCGAGCACTACTCGCCCCTAAGCCGCGTGGGCATGCAGCGGAAGGCCGATGCGCCACCCTACATGTACATGTACGGGCAGACCTACCGCTGCATCATACACGACAACAGCACCAGCCCGCAGCTCCAGTACCTGATGCCACCGCACCAGCTGGAGATAGAGCCGGTCACCGGCGAGGTGCCACCCATCACGCCTGCACCTGGTGAATGTCCCACGGTACAGCAGCTTATACCCATCACCACGGTGCAGGTGATCGCGCAGAGTTTGACCACGCAACAGGCTGCGGACCTGTACATCCTGCTGGGCGGCAATGCCGGTGACCTGGAGACGCTGGTGGGCGAAGCCACGCCCCAGCAGCTCTACGCGGTGATGACGCCAGACCAGGTGAACTACGTGCAGAGCCTGTTGCCGGCCGTGGAGATCCGAAACAGTGCGGGCGCGTTGCTCGGCACTGTGCAGGGCGGAGCCCCCCCGTACGTTTGTCCTGACGCGGTTACACGGACAACTACTGGCGCGACGATCGTGCAGGTCACGCCTGCTGGCGAGAGCGAGAACTTGCCGCTAAGCAACAACCGCTATATCAACGCAGCTGGCTACACGGCAGCAACCGCGCCTTCCAACACCGAGTACGGCGGGGGGCTGCTTCGACCGGCTTACGTGATCCCGAGGTTCACACTACTGAAGGCCGACGGCGTCACGCCGCACGCATACCGCGACATCACCAACCCGTTCTACACGCTTCCGGAAGAGGGCGACCCGATCATCTACAACTTCGGTCGGCACCTGCACGCAGGCCCAGCAGCGAGTAGTGTTCTGGGGGATGACCCTTGGTTGCTTCAGCAAGGTTGGTATGACCTCACTCAGACCGTCGGGTACCTGAGTAAGCACCAGTACCTTGTTGATGAAGAAACCCTTGGCTGGCCCAACGCCTTTGGGAACACCAACCGGTTCACCGCGCCTGACGGAACAGCCTATGACGTGTCGGGCAACCGAACCTTCATTGACCACTTCACGCGGCTTCAGTGGTATGTGCCGAATTCGCCGCTTACCGGCCCGAACTGGACAGACATCATCGCGGCCGCAGAAGCGCACTCCTTCGCAGGCCATTCGGATTGGCACCTGCCCGGCCTTCGTGTGCTCATGACTTTGCTCAACTACAAGCAGGCTGGGGTGCTGAACTATGGTCCGATCCTTCAACCCTCATTCACTTGGTTCACCGGCACAACGGTGCCCGGAACGGTTGGCTCTGCCTACGGCATAATTGTCGCTGGTGGAACTACAGGAACCGCGACCGCTGCATCCAAGGCCGCGACCACCAACCGCTACGGTCTCTTTGTTCGCCGCTGGACACCACCAACACCACCATGAGGCTACAACTGGATACCCACCCAGGTGTGATCCTGGAAGACCCGGAATGGCAAGTGCTGCACACCGTTGACCGGCCCGCCGAGCAGACCTTCACGCCAACAATTGTGCTGGACTGCGGCCCGAACCTTCGCGTTCTACATAGGCTGCCGCCACAGCCTTACGTGAATGGCACCTGGGGCGATGAACATGTATCGGCGGCCGTGCAGGCATACCTGCCTACGCTGGAGGTGGGGTGATCACCCCTTGGTCCACACCAGGTCTTCTATGCGGCGCTCGCTGAGGTAATAGCGCTCGGAAAGCAGACTGATCACATATTCGGCCGTGAACTTGGGCTTTCGCCCCTGCTTCGCGGAACGGAGCTTCTCATAGTCCTTGCGGATCTGGGCATTGCGCCTTGCGATAAGGTCGTTGTTCCTTGCCATGTGTCAAATGGAGCAGCCGCAGAGCACAAGGGCGATCAGCGAGAGGAGGAATGTGGCCAAGGCCACTGCGGCCAGGGGCTTCGAGTTCTTCATCGTGGGACGAGTCGTTTGCGCAACTCCTTTACCGCGCGTCGGTGCGCCTTTCTCGTGGCCTGTTCTGACCAACCGTTCTCCCGTGCGATCCCGGTGGGTGTGGCACCGTCCATCACGCGCTCCATCAAGTAGCGCTGGAACGGCGTGAGGCTAGCGATGGCGTATCGCAAGCGCGCATGGCCGTCCTGGCGTATGACTTGGTCATCCACTACCTGGTCGACGTCTCGCAAGCGAGCATCGGCCTCGGCGGCGAGGTGCGCGGTGGCTGTTCGCTTCCGCATTTTGAGCCAAGTGAACGCACAACTGCGAGCCACCGCGATCGCATAGCTGAGGTTGCTGCCATTCGTGTTAACGAGGCCATGACGCCGAAAGCGCTCAAGCACCTTGATGGTGATATCCTGCACCAGGTCGTTACGGTCAGCGCGCGGTATGGCCGCTGTCCTGATGGCCCAATCGATGGCGGGCCGGTAGCTGCGGACGAATGCGACCGCAGCCGCATCGGCCGTGGGGCAAGGGAGCCCAGCAGTGCCAGCCCCCCCCGCATGCCCCAAGTCCTCCGATACCATGGAACCCAAAGAACCGATCACGGGTATGCCCAACAATGAACAACTGGCTGTTCAATCAACATTTGTGATGATTATCTCCGTACGCCGGTTGCGCAGGTTGTGCCGCTCTCCGATGATGATGGTGCGCAGGTCGTGCTCCTTGGCCAGCTCCAGCACCACCGGGTTGTCGAACTCACTGATTGCGAAGCGTAGCCCACTGGCAAGCAGCTCTGTGAACAAGTCGCCGGTGTCCTGCTCGCACCAAGCTGCGGCCCTGCCGTAGTTGTTATCGGTGCCCAGGTATGGTGGGTCGGCGTAAAGGAAGGCGTTGGCCCGTTCGTTCTTGCTCATCGGTATGCGCCGAAGCATGTTGCGGAAGTCGCAGTTCATGAACTCAACATCGTAGAGCAGCTCCCGCGTGGTTGCGATGCGTTCCTGGAGCAGTCGCTTGGCGTTCTTCTTGTTCCACTGGAGGGTCTGCGGCTTGCCCAGGAAGCCGAAGTTGCTCTGCAACAGGAAGCGCACGGCCCGCCACACGGGATCGTCCGGCATCTCCTTCTTCCAGTGCTTCCACAGGTCCTCGTGGATGGGCGTATTGTACCAGGCCTCCTCCAGCTCTGCTGACCTGTCCAGGATGACGCAGAACAGGTTGTAGACCTCGCCGTCCAGGTCGTTCACAATGCTGCGCTGGGCGGGCTGTTTGGAGAAGAACAACCCGCCTGCACCGAAGAATGGCTCAAGCCAGAGTTTATGGTCGGGAATGTGTGGCAGGATCTTGGCGGCGATACGCCGCTTGTTTCCTAGGCGTGTGAGTATCATGGCGGCGAAGCAGCGCAGCGCTGTACGCCAGTGGCCCATCAAGTTCGCTTCGTACGTGGTGCTTTGGGGCCGGGCTTTTTGCGCGCAAGGCCCTTCACGCGCAAGCGGACGGGACTGATCCGCCATTCAACACGGCGCAACTCGAACCGATAGTGCTCGAATACACCTTCAACCGTTCGCCTGCGGATGAAGCCTGTCGGGTAGCCCGGGTGGAAGCTGCTGAATGCGGCCAAGCTGGACCAGGCCTCCCATTTGCCACTCTTCTTCCAACGCACCACGATGCACGTCTTGCGGCCCATGACGCGTGTACGTGCCGCGTATGCTGCGGGTTCCGGACCACTCGGTCAAATGTGGACCGTGGAGGTTGACCTCAGGGAATGAGCCAGCGCACCAGTTCGATAAGGCCCCACAGCACCAGCGCCCCGGCCGCGATGATGGCCTTGGCACCCATGCTGCGCCACACGGCGCGTGAGTATGGGTCCATGGTGTTGTAGTAGAGAGCTACCGAAAATACCACTGCGTACAGAAGGCGCTTCATTGCGTTGGTGCCCGGCTTGTGCAGAGCGCGCGCAATGGAGCATCAACGGGATGGGGGAAAAAAGGCGCCCCTGGTTTTACTGGGGTTCCAGCGGTTCTACACTACTCCGCAGCTTCGTACCCGGCGGCCAAGAGTTGGCGAGCCGGGCGTGGGGTGGCTGGCACCCAATACCGGCCGTCGCAGCCAAGCAGAATGACCGTGTAGTAGGGCTGCGCCGTCGCCTGAGATCGGGCGGCTTCGAGGGTGCTCCATCGGGTGATGTTGCCGCCCTTGATGAGGCTTTGGAGTTGCGCTGCGTTCATGACGCATCTAAGCACGATCAATCATGCGGAAGATGCAAGTCCTTTCTGTAGGGGTCCATTCGGTCAACTCTTCTTCAGCTTTGCCCCGTCGCTATTGGCGCCTCCCGCCAGGACGGGGCTTGTTCGTTTTCGCTCGAGCAGGGCGTTCAGCTCTTCTCGAGCTGCTTGCCGACCTGCCTCACGAGCGGCATTGAGAAGTTCTTCAGATGGCGTAACATAGGGAGCTGGTGGTTCGGCGGCAATAGGAAGGCCCTGGTGCTGGGCGGTGCGCTTCATCTGGCCACGGCCCATGACGAACCATTCGGCACTGACCTCAGGGTAAGCATTGAGGATCTTCTGTATAGTATCAGAGTGCAACCCCTTCCCATTCTTGATCGACTGAGCAATGAGGCCCACGCTCAATCCCGCCTTCACGGTGAGGCTGTTATTGTTCAGGCCATACGCCTGGATCAACTCTTGAAGGCGGTCTATAATGGTACTCACGCTGTCATGTTGAAAACTATATGCAGAGAAGTCTCTTGACTGTGTAGAGTTATCTCAATACGTTTGTCCCCGTAATGAGGGACAAAGAAAGGACGCGCCCTGCATATGGGCTAACCGATGCCGCCAAGCAGCGCATCACAAGGGACCTGCGAAAGGGCGACAAGGCTCTCATCGCAGAGATCACCCGCGCCACACCGGACTATGTAAAGAAGGTCCTGACCGAGAAGCGCAAAGCGCAGTCCGCCCTGGCGTTGCGCATCTGGAAGACAGCGAACCGCATCACCCTGGATCGCGCCCGGCTGAAGGGCGACCTCGGCGCATGGTAGTTCTTGAGGGCACATATCTACTGGAGTTCGCCGACCTGGTGAACGACCGCTGCCTGAGCAAGCCCGCCTATGACAAGGGCGTGAGGGAGGGGCGCATAACGATTTGTCAGCGCGGTAGTGGTGGACGGCCTGCCCTGATCGACTGGAAGAGCCTCGCACCGAAGTACCAGGAGCTGGTTGCCGCGCACCTTGGTGGCGACCCGGAGCACATCGCCAAGGCGCAGCTTGTGGAGCGCCACCTGGTCCTAACGCCCGAGGACGAGCGGCACATCGAGGGCTTCAAGAGCAGCAACGGCCTCGGCCTTTCACCCGAGAAGCGCCGCGAGCTGAAGAAGGCCGCTGCCATCATGAACCTGGTGGCTACGCTTGACCAGGTGATGAAGGAGGGAGGCTCGCGGGCAGTGCAGGCGGAGTTTGGCATGACGGTGATGGCGCTGAAGGAAACCATCCTGGCTTACATCAAGGCCAACCGTGAGCGCCTCCCGAAGAAGTTCCCCACGAGCTTCGCCCGGCTGGAGGCGCGCAAGCGCGCCTACCTGGCAGCCAAGGCCGAGGGCCAGCCTGGAGCGGCCACGCTGATACACGGTGGCCAGGGCAACGCGAACAGTAGCAAGCTGGGCGATGACCAGCGCAAGGCCCTGCTGATGGTTTGCAGCCGCCACCAGAACTACAGCCTACAGCGCAACGCCACGGACTACAACCGCATCGCTGCGGCGAAGGGCTGGCCAACTATCAGCGCCAACACGGTGCGGCGCTTTCTGGCCGATGGGAACAATGGCCGCGCGGCCAGCATCTATGCCAAGGGCATCGCGCAGTACAGTAACAACTACGGCATAGTGGTACACCGCAGCAGGCCCACGCAGCCCACCTACATGTGGGTGCACGATGGCACGGACTACGAGCTGCTATACCGCAAGGAAGAGGGCGGCAAGGTGACGCACCACCACCGCAAGCTGGTAGTGGTGGTGGTGGACCCGCACACGTGGTATCCGGTGGGCTACGCCATCGGCGACCAGGACACCATTGCGCTGGCGCAGGAGGCGGTGGCCAACGCGGTGCTGCACATGAAGGAGCTGACCGGCAGCTACGCCCTGCCCTACCAGGTGCAAAGCGACCGCCTTGGCCACAAGACGCTGGGCGAGTGGTACGAGCGCATGGGCGTGAAGTATACACCGGCAGCGGCGAGGAACAGCCGCAGCAAGATCGTGGAGCCCTGGTTCAAGCACCACAACGACACCTACGTGAACCGCAACTACAACTGGAGCGGCCACAACGTAACCTCCAGGAGCGAAAACCAGCCGAGCCCGGAAGCGCTGAACAGCCTGCGAAAGCACTTCCCGGACGAGCACGGTGTGATCGCACAGATCCACGAGGCGATCGCAGCAGAGCGAGCCGACAAGGTTGCAGCATACCGACAGGCGCTGGAGGCCATGCCCGCCGGCACGCTTCGCGCCATTGGCCGCGAGCAGTACCTGGAGCTGTTCGGTGTGCAGCACAAGTGGGAGAACGAGCTGACGAACCGAGGCCTATGCCCTACCATCCTTGGAGAAGAGCGGCCCTACCAATTGCTGAGCACTGCCTTCCAGCGCGAGGTGGGTGCCCGCTTCCGCATCACCTACGACCCGCAGGACCTGAGCACTGTGCTGGCCACCAGCATGGACGGCCTGCGCCGATATCTGGTGCCGGAAGTGATGCCGATGCCAATGGCGCTCATGGACCACACGCCTGAGACCAGGGCACAGCTCGCGGCCACTGAATCCTTCAAGAAGGAGCTGAGCCAGGCAGCGATAGACAGCATCCTGAATAACAGGGAGCAGATGGCCTACCTGGCCGAGCAGCTCCTGCTGGATGCGAGCCTGGTGCGCCGACCACGTGCAGGCAGCAAGACGGACGATGTGATGCGGATGACGCCAGAGCAAGAGGCGGTGGAGAAGAACTACATCATGATCAAGGGCAGCCACAAGGCCGCACAGCAACACGTACGGAACTACAGCGAGGCTGAGATACAGCAGCGCGCGGTGGACAACCTCTAAACCCCACGAACCATGGAAACCATCGATACGACCAAGGCTGTAAGCGTGAATTACCACGGGCTACCCGAGTACCTGCGCAAGGAGGCCATCGCAATGGCCAGGCAGGAGCTGAACCTAGGACTGAAGGACCTGATGTTGGGCCGAGCCGAATTCGGCCTTTCTCACCGCCATCCTGAAACTGATCGTCGCAACCTGACGGACGTGACACGAACCACCATAGCCTGAACGCCATGAACAAGCCCACGTTGACCCACGAACAGAAGCAGGCCATCGGTGCCAAACTGATGGAAGCATATGAGAAGAGCGGCTTCAGCAGCCGGGCGAAGTATGCCGTTAGCATCGGCATCAACAGCAGCGACTTCAGCAACATCGCCTCCGAGAAATGGGCCAGCAACGACCGGCTGTTGAGCCACAGCAAGTGGCTGCGCATCGCCAGGTCGGTGGGCTTCGAGTTCACGCCTGCGGAGAAGTGGGTGACGGCCCGCACGGAGACCTACCTCACCATCAGCAAGCAGCTTGAGGTGTGCCAGGCGGAAAGCCTCGCTGCCATGTTCTGCGACCGCGCTGGGATCGGAAAAACACATGTGTGCAAGGAGTTCGCCGCCACGCACCGGAACGCCTTCTATATCAACGGCGGTCTAGCGCCCAATCGGTTCCGCTTCATCCGCGCCCTGGCGCAGGCTGCTGGCATCGAAGCCAAGGGCAGCGCCGAGGATGTACTGGCAGACTTCACTTACTACCTGAAGAGCCTGGAGCGGCCCATCCTCATCATTGACGAGGCCGGTGACATGGACAACAGCACCTACAGACTGTTGAAGCGGCTCTACAACGAGCTTGAATTCGTGTGCGGCTTCTATATGGTAGGCGCTCCCGACCTCCGCAAGCGCATCGAGAACAGCATCCGCCTGAAGCGGAACAGCTTCGAGGAGGTTTACAGCCGCTTTGGTGGCAGATACCTACATGTGGTACCGCAGGAGCCACACGCGCAGCGCAAGTTCATACAGCAGCAGGTGATGCAGGTGTGCAGGGCCAATGGACTTACGGACCCCGAGCGCCTGGAGGCGGTCGTAACACGCAGCCTGGAGGACATGGGGCGCGGCTTGCGCTACGCTAGGATCCAGGTGAAGAAGTCCCGCATCGCGGCATGAACGCCTTGATACAACGCAGCAACGAGGCCCGCACGGGCATACAGGAGGCCACCGGCATGGACGACCTGAGCTACCAGCTGCTGATACTGGAGAGCGGTTGTCAATGCCTGGATGATCTGGTGCGACCGGTAGGCACCGTAAGCCTGGAGGCGTGCTCACAGTACCGCGAGCACCTCGCCGCTATCGGCTGGTGGACGTTCTACGAAATGGCGTGGCGTGCATTCGAGGTGCGCCTCTGGGCAGAGTGGTTCGGCCCAGAAAGCCTGGTGCCGCACCAGCCTAATGACTGGAAGCGTGAGGCATTGCTGAAGGAAGCCTACACACTGCGCTACACGGCACACTACGCACGGGCATTCGACCTGTGGATGAAGATGGTGGAAGGCAAAAGCGTGCTGGTGATAAGACCTCCTGCCGACACCAAGAACGAGCAAACCCAACCCCAACACCATGAGAGCAACTGCTGACATCAAGGGCCTGAGCGCGGCCGAACTCTCGCGCCTGGCCAAGGAGGCCAAGGCCAAGGAGAAGGCCGAGGCCGATGCCAAACGCCGCGAGTACGACCGCCTGCGCGATGAGTACCTGGAGACCTGCTTCGGCAAGATGGCCGAGCTGAGCGCCACCCTCAAGGAGTTCAAGGACCACGCCGTGAAGCTGGGGATGGAGCTGCACGAGAAGATGTACCTGGCCTACGACCGCGAGCCCAAGGAGGGCATAGACAGCTACACCCTCACCAGCAGCGACGGCCTGCGCAAGGTGGTGATAGAGCGCCAGTGGCGCTGCGAGTACGACGAGACCAGCATCATGGCCATCGAGACCATCCGCCAGGTGCTGCGAGACAAGTTCGAGGGCCGCAACAAGGGCATGTACAAGATCATCGACAGCATCCTGATGCGCAACAGCAAGGGTGACTACGATGAACGCCTTGTGGCCAAGTTGCGCAAGCACGAGGAAGATGTCAGTGACCCCCGCTTCAGCGAGGCGCTGGACCTGCTGGCGAAGAGCTACAAGCCCACCAGCAGCCAGACATACATCCGCGCGTACCGCAAGGATGAGCAAGGCCGCTGGCAGGACATCACCATGAACTGGAGCCGCATGTGAAGACCAAGTGCGGGTAGGAGTGCCCGCTTCCCAGGCCCGGCGGTTCTGTCACCTCCGTCGGGCCACACGGGCCGGATGGCTGAAACTGGATAGGCAGTCGGCTAGCTACCGGCGATGAAGGTTCGATCCCTTTTCCGGCCCCCCAACACCACAACCCCGAACACGATGGACCGCGACTGCACCCACTGGCAGGAATACGACCAGGCCCTGAAGGACCTGGCGAATGAGCCGATCATCGGCTCGCACCGCATCGGTGAGCTGAACATCAACGTGACACACCTGCGATGGGAGGTGAAGCGGGGAAAGCTCTGGCGGAAATGCGGATCGAACCGCACTGGCCAAGGCATCCGCCTCGACGTGGGCAAGGCCGTGCGACAATATCTGCGCGACCACAACATCTACGCGGGCAAGTGATCGCACACGATTGGTGTGAATACATCCTGCATGCCGACCCGCCGACATACCCAGGTGAATGGCACGGCCACCCTCACGCTGTTCGACGACCAGCATCGGCAGGCGATAAGCGACATGATAGAGCAGTTCCGGAGGCAGCTCAAGGATGCACGGACGGACCCGGAAAGGGCCGAGCTGGAACTCGCCATTCAAAGCTGGACAGCAGCGATGAACGAGCCATTGCCGTGCAACGCGCACGGCTCAAAGCGATCGACGACATCTTCAAACTCAGACGATGAGCACATATAGCCGATTCTTCCTGCTATGGAAGGATGCCAAGAGCGACCCTCATTGGCCATACGAGAACCATGGTGAGCTGGTGCGGGAGTTCACTCGCGGAGGCACGGATAGCCTGCGCCGTTTGACCGTAGTGGAGCTGCGCCGACTGGAACGCCGGATGGAAGAGATGCAGATGAATCCGAGGCTCCAGGCTGGCCAGAGAATGCGCCGCAAGATCATCGGCATCCTTGCAGCTCGTGGCGCAGTGAATGTCCAGGGCAAGCCGGACATGGCGCATGTGTATGCCTGGGTGCGCAAGTATGGATACTTGGGCAAGGAGCTGAACGCCTACACCGTGGCAGAGCTGCCCAAGCTGGTGAGCCAGGCGGAGGCCATCGTGGCGAGTGACTACAGGGCAATACAGCAGAACCATGGCTGACGTGCGCTTCCGAATGAATCACGACCAGATGGGCATCGTGATCAACTTGATGGACCAATTCCTCGAAGAGCGGCCACGGGGGGAATCGCTGAACATGTTGCACAGCATCGTCCAGGGTTTGGACGTTCGAATGCGCCGTCGCCATGCCGAGCGCAAGATGGAGTATCGCTTGATACTGCCAGTGTACCAAGCGCTGGCGTTCCGGCGCATATGCATGGTGGGTCTGGATCTCTACGAGGAGGGTCGGGCGCGCACCGAACTGAGGATACTGCTCGCCGAGCTGGACCCCAAAATGACCGCCTATACCACCGTAACCCCCAAATCCCCACCCCCATGCACCACTGGATGAGCAAGCCCGACTGGCTGGACGAACTGAACGACGAACTGCACAAGCGCGGCTGCGCCACCGTGCTCGACTTCGATCAACACTTCGTCCTTGTGGAAGAGGACTGGGCCTGCGGCCGCGAACCCGAGGACGTGGCCCGCCGGATTGCCGAGGACCAGCACGAACGCATCGCGGCCTGGCGCAACCAGCAGGCTGAGGTTGCGCGCTTCGCAAACTCCTGAGCCATGGCTGAGCAAGAGAACAACCTGAAGTTCGCCGTGGCCAGCGTGCTGGACAGCTTCGACGACCAGCTCCTGAAACTGAAGGGACCAAAGGCGCTGGAGCAGCTCACCGAGGCCGTTATGGAGAAGCTCATTGAGCGCGTTGCCACCAGCACGGAGAATGCGGACATGACACCTGGCCAGCGCAGTGCAGCCGTGCAGCTCATGGGAAAGGTGATGCAAGAGGACAAGAACTGTGATGCTGTTGTGCTGGTGCGCGTGCTTGCAGATGGCCGTGTGGCCACCGGCGGGGCAAGTCGAAACTGGCGAGATGGTGCACTGCAAGAGCTGGGAGCCGTGTGCCGAATGGCCATTACCAACGTGGTGAATGCGCAGCGGGCCAGTTGTCGATGCGAAAAATGCCAGGCAGAGCGAGCAGCCATGCGCAATGTGTTCAACGGACCTAAAGCTGAAGCGTGATGGCACGGCCGTGTAAACCCCGATACGTGCTCAGCACCTACTTCGATGGCAAGCGATTGTTCCTCCATGAAGTGGCAAGGCACCCCGTGTGTACCACCACCTACCACACCCCATCGGTGGGCATGGCGATGCACCTCACGAAGTACATGGCCGAAAAGCTCCGTCAGGACCTGTCCAG
The DNA here is from genome assembly GCA_026129465.1 of Flavobacteriales bacterium. Classification (NCBI taxonomy): domain Bacteria; kingdom Pseudomonadati; phylum Bacteroidota; class Flavobacteriia; order Flavobacteriales; species Flavobacteriales bacterium. The sequence goes on along the minus strand of JAHCIA010000001.1, from coordinate 3,410,065 downwards.
CGACACCCGCCAGTACGATGTCGAACCCTTACACCTGAGCTGAGCAATGCAGTGGCACCGCATCATCACCATCCCCCTGGAGGCTTTCCTTGCCCTGGTCATCGTGGTACTGGACCGCATCCAAGGCTGGCGCAAACCCTGATCACCATGCGTTACCTGATCACCGGCACAAAGTCCCCTGGTCGCGTCATCCTGGGCTATGATGGGAATGGCCTTCTGAGCGAGGTCCAAGTGGAGGACATGCCCAACGAGACCGCACAGGTGTGGCCCTTCCGTCACGCACCGCTTCGGGAGCAGGATGTGAAGGCCGTGTTCCGAGCTGCCCACCTGAAGCTCACCGTGCTCAACGTCACGTTCGAGGACTTCTGGCGGAAGTACGATTACAAGGAGGGGAAGAAGGATACCATGAAGGCCTGGGAGCGGATGCCAGAGGCCAGCAGGCAGCTCGCCTTCGACTATATCTCCAGGTACAAGGATGCCTGCCGCCGCGATAGGAAACACCTGCAATACCCAGCCAGCTACCTGCGTGCAGAGCGTTGGCTGGATCACACTTGAACGATGAAGTACTCCATCACAGTCGAATTCCTGGACCTGCTCCTCCGTCGTGGGGAGTGGAAGCGGATAGGCCGCGCCAATGCAGAGTGCGACTTAGGCCAGGTGGCCCGAAGCATGGACCTGGCAGTGCGTGACGCTGAAGATCGGCTCGGCGTTTCAAGCGGAGAGGCTGAGATACTACGCAAACTCAAGGACCTTCTGTCATGACCGACGAGCAGATAAACGAGCTACTGGCCCACCCACGTGTTCAGGGTTTCATTGCGCGTATCGCCGACGAGCGTGCAGCCCGCATACTGGCCAAGACGCAAACCCGCAAGAGCACCACGAGGCTGCGCGATGCCGCCGAGGGTGACCTGAATTACCCTGATGCCGCGCAATACATAGGATGCCCGTACGATTCCATCCGCGTGTACGTGAGCATCGGTACGCTCACTCGTGGCAAGTTGCCGTTCACCGTTACATTCGAGAGCTGCGAGAAGTTCAAGAGCACCTATCGACCACGCCGAAACTCCAAACCCTAAACCCCTGTCATCATGAAGACGAAGTTGATACCCATACTACTGGCTGTCACCCTCCTCGCGGCCTGTTCCTCGTTCGACGCGAGCAAGGTCCAGGAGGGCATGACCGCCGAGGAGCTGGTCGCTGCCGTTGGCGAGCCAGACGCCATCGAGCAAGTCATGTTCCTCCAGGTCTACCGTTACGGCTCCACCGGCGTGGTGATGGAGCGCGGAAGGGTCTCCAGCATCGAGGCCGACTGGAGCAATCGCATGAAGGGGATGGAGCAGGGCCGGAAAGCAGTTCGTGAAGCTCTTCAGGAAGCCGACATCCCAGCAGTCCAGCAGCCCGAGGCCGCTGTGAAGATATGGGACCTGAGCGCTGTGTATACGGGCATGGATGCCGACACGCTGATGCACCAGATTGGCGAGCCAACGCACAGCCGCAAGCTCTCGAATGGGGCCTGGTGGTTCGTCTACGGTGACCGCATCGTGGAGGTCAAGAAGGGCCAGGCAGAGACATACGAGGTGGCTCGTATCATGCCCTTCCAGGCGGCTACGGACAGCCTGAACCTCGCCGAGGGGATTCAGTGAACGCCCATATCGACAGGTCGAGCGCTCCGGCGCTGCGACCTCACAATGAAGGCCCGCAGGATTGCGGGCCTTCTCCTTGTTAGCCCTCCAAGGGCGACCCGGCGACGATAGGTATGCCCAAGGGTATGCCCAGGCCGTTCGATCTGTACGATTCGTTTGGCACGGCCAAAGGTCGGCGCACGGCCGCTGCCATATCAGAGCTGGGGCGATGGCGCTACGGCAGTGCGGGAAGGGCACCAGGAGGCGCTAACGGCGGTTCAATAGCGTTGAACAGCTTCTGCGCAGGCGGTACGATGGCGGCGGATCATCGGATCTGTACCATTCGATCGGCGCGTCACCGGGCGCTCTGGGGCTGTGCGTGGCCTACAGTGGCGCGGGAATCGGGGTTTTTGGGGTGATTTGGGAGACTTGTACCTTTCGATCGGCCTCCCCTACCGTAGTTCTGCTGGCCATCCATCGCATCCCCTTTCACACCGATGTTCTTGGCGCCTCCGAACGGCGAGTCTGCTATGCCCCAAAGGCCGTATGCCGTTGGGCTGTTCGTTCCGTTGCCGCGTCCGCCCACGTTCAGGACATTGGTCTCGCTTCCGTCAGAAAGACCGTCCATACCGATATTGACCGGTGCCGCGGTCCGGATATGAAAGAACCCTGCGCGTTCGGTCTGCAAAGCATTGGAAAGGACCTTCAGCACATGCAACTTGGCCAGTGGCTCGGCCAGGCCGATACCCACGCGGTTGATGGCCTGTGGCGGGCACGGATGCCCATTGTACGCCGTCACCGGGTCGGCACCGTTCATTGCCCATCCCGAGGCGCAATCGGTCAGGCCGTTCAATGGCCGCCAAAAGACCCGGCCATCGGTGGAGTCGGCCACCAGAACACGGTCCTGCGAATCATTCCGGTAGAGCGTAGGATGCACGAAATCCCGCAGGCGGATGGTGCGATCCAGCAGATCTAGCTTTTCATCCGGTTGCGTTCCGGCGTTGAAGAAGTCACCAAGGCCAAGAAAGCCTTCGTTGCCTGTGGTATCGGGGATCATTCGTGCGATCTCCAAGCCATTGGTGTCCGCAGCAGCGCCGGTCTGGTAAGGCGCCCGGGTGAAGATGAAGCGCAAGGCATCGGGTCCGAAGGCCGAGACATCCTCCACATTGTCAGCCCATGCGATCACCGCATCCACCCGGTCCGGCGCTTCCTGCTTGGTACCCACGTACATCAGATCGGAACCCAGGGTACACAGCGTGCCAGTGCGCATCCAGGGGCGCCAGCCTACCAGCACGCCTCCCTTGTGGTCCAGATGCAGCAGCGATACGGGCCTGTTCACCACCGTGGTACTGAAGTCCCCGATGCCGACAAACCCCGATAGGTTCTGGCCGGGCCATTCCTCGCCAACATCCACACTGGGCAAGTAGGGGTTGATCCGCATCCGAAGCGTATCGCTGGTGCTGAAGTGGATCGGCAAGTGGGGGATCGTGCGAAGGTGCAGAGGGGCGATGCTCGTGGCATCAGCGCCCAAGTAGTCCCCACCAGCAACACTGTTCCCGAACGTTTCCCACTGTGCCATGCCCTGGGCCGCTGCTCCTATGGCAACAGCCAGGCAAATTGTTCTTGAAGTTTTCATGGTCTTCGTGTTGCTCTACGAAGACCGGACGTTGCTCAATGCACCACAACGAATCGAACCACGCTTCTATTTACGCCGCCAAACAGCATGCTGTATGGACCCATTGGCCACGTGCTGACATCCAATCGGACATTTTGCCCACCCGTACGTCCATGGTCCACGGACTTCCCAAGCACATCCGTAACCACCCATTCGACATCGGCATGTTGGCCCAGCCTGACCTCCAAGGTGGTCATTGCAGGATTGGGATAGGCCAAAACTTCCAATGGCCCACTATGCGTGCCGACGCCACTGGTGAATTCACATCCGGCCGAGTTCTGTGTCACACACACGGCATCCACATAGACATAGGCACCCGAAGAAGGCCCTTGAGTCACATGCACCGTATCGGTCAGCGCGTTCTCGAAGAAGTTGCCGATAGCCAGATATCGATACGCGCTATCCGCCACGAACTCCCCACTGATGAGCATCCATTGCGCCGTATCGGCCACCACCTCCTGTGCATGCAAGTGCGCATAGTTGCGTGGCGGGAACGGGGGGCCTTGGAAGCCTGTCCAGATGTTATGCTCCATGGTGAACAACAACCCGATGTTGTTGGCCGCCCAATGGGTGGGCTGCGCAGCACCGGGTGGCGAGGTGGTCCCTTCAGCCGCACATACCCCAAAACTCAGGTGGTAGTTAACGCCGACCTGGAGCGGTTCTATCAGTTCCACGCCTACGATCTCTCGGAACTCATCACCGAAATTACCGTAGGTCCACATACCGATGTACGCATGACCATCCCGAGGATGCTGGTGGCCGAACACGTTACCGGGCACACCGGTCATGGTATCCACACAGGCGTTGAAATAGTCCGGGCTGTTCAGCCACTTCTCCCAATAGGTGGGCTTTGAGGTGGCCTGAAAACCAAGCATGGTGGGGAACGTGGGGCACTCATCGATCAGCTCGAAGCTCGCATTGGGCACCAAGTTGCCTTGGGCAGAAGCAATGTAGGCGGTGATGAACAGCAGGAAGCAGACCATAAGCCTTGCGGCTACAGGCCGCCACGCGCCATTCATCCAATGGTGCAGCATCGATCGTTCGTGTTGCAGTACCCAAGCGCAACACCAGGGCACGCATCGCTCCGGTCTTCATTCCAAATCTACTGTACGCTGCGCAGGAAGCGCAGCGTACGTCCTCCCATTCGGCGGCCGGGAGGGGCCGGGGCAATGGATCGATCAGACGATCAGAAGATCAGACGATCGGTCGATCAGATGATCCCACTGCCCCGCGATCAACGGACCGCGCCTACAAGTGGTATGGTGGGGTGCGCTCCATGGCGAAGCAATTGGGTTGTGGAGAAAACGAAGACGTGCGCGGTGAATGGTTCGCAGTGCGTGGGGAACTTGTCGTGCTGGTACCTACGCGGCTCTGCGGCTCTGCGGCTCTGCGGCTCTGCGGCCCAGTGGCGCCAAAGTGAAGAAGGCAGGCCGCGCGTTCATGATGGTGAATGTAGTAGAAGTATCCAATCCGTGCATGCTTGATGGAAAACTCGATAGCTCAATTGTTGCCTACACGAACTATCCGATCAACGACCCAGGGGCTGCCGTTGGGGTTGTCGCTCCAGTGGATCACCAAGTCGGTGTAGTCCAGCTCACCCGCCTTCTGACCGATGTAGCCTTGATCATCATTGCCCGTGAAGGTGATGCCGGTGTTCATCCACGGCCGGTAGCTGTCCTGCTGGGCATTATTGTTGGCTGCCGCCAGATGCAGCAGGCTGTATGGGCCCGGCGCCCCGTTGCCGTAGAACTGGTCCACATCCGGGCTCAGCAGCAGGGCTCCGTTCTTCACCTGCCCGCCGAAGGGGCCGATGGCGTAAGTGGCGTTCTGCAGCAGCAGCAGCAGCCGCACCGCGGCCGTGTACCACTCGATCGGCTGGTTCAGATCATGCCGTACCCGCAATGGAAAGTTGTTCGCCGGGAAGGTGTTATCCCAGCCCAGAAAATCGGTACCGGCGTTAGCCACGTTATTGGCAGTAGTCACTTGCCCCGCCACCTTGCCTGTGGTGAGCAAGAGCGCACCCAGCATCAGGTGCTTAAAAAAACTCTTCGTTCTCATGTCCGTTCATGTTAGGTGTTCACTGAAAGGACCGGAACGATGCGATCAATCGGTCAATACGAACTTGTGCGTTTCCACCCGGCCGCGATGCGCCATGCGCAACAAATAGGCACCGCGCGCCCAAGACCCCACATCCAACACCCAACGGTCGCTCGTGATCCGGCCCTGCCAAAGCAAGCGCCCCACAGCATCCAGCACCTGCACCTCAGCCCCGGCCCGCTGGCCCACGATCAACTGGTCCTGCGCAGGATTGGGGAACAGCAAAAGGCCTGTGGCCTGCGGATCGACCACCCCTTGCCCCAGATCGCAACCGCCCGGACTCGCCGATACGCAAACCGCATCCACCAAGGTATATGCGCGAGGGTACCAGAACCAGGGGTCTCCTTGTGGAGCGAGATGCAGTGTATCCGTCAAAGCGTTGCTGAAGAACTGCCCGATCATCACGTACTGGTAGGCACTGTCCGCCACGAAGCTGCCACTCACCAAGGTCCAGCCCACCGTATCCGCAAGGATCTGCGGATGGACTATGTGTGCATAATTGGGCGGCACAGGGTACGGGTCTCCATCGGCCCACGGCCGGTCCTGCATGGTGAAGAGCATACCTACCTTGTCATTGGCCAACCACTGCTGGGGATACTGGGCGTTGCCGCCGAAAGCCGCGTTCGCCCGGAAGCTGCCGTAGTAGGTCTGCCCCACCACCAAGGGTTCCAACAACGGAGCCATGATCCACTCCCGGTACTCGGCTTGGCCATTCTGATAGTAAGTGTGCATACCCACGCAGGAGGAACCCTCGAACGGCTCTTGGTAGGTGAAGAAATTCAAGGGCAACCCATTGAAGGCACCATAGGGCAAACAGCTTTGCAGATGATCGGGGCTTCCGTTGGCGCTGAACCAATGGAGTGGCCCTTCAATACCGAAGCTCATCGTGGAGCAGGTGTCCGCCTCCTCGAACCCCGGGTTGGGCACCAGGTTCTGGGCGTATGTGGCAGAGGGTATGCGGAATACCGCCACTATCAAGGCCACCACAAGCAGCAAACCTTGCTCAATGGCGCATGTCTTGGCGGTGTTCATCGTGTTCGTGTGCTTGTTCGTATCAGCCGGAAGCATCGTTCCGGCCCAGAAACATGCTGGCGCTCCTGGGTAAGGTAGACAGCGCACCACCATGGATGCGCTGCCTGCCCGTGCGGGCGAGCCTGTGGCCCGCCCGCCGTACCCGGCGCCCTTGGGGCAAGCGCCTGCTCCCCAAGGGTCTGTACCTTTGCTTCAGCTTGTGTTCATCTTACGTCGCAGTTAGGTGGGACATGAGTGACAGGGCCCCTGGCGTCGCAAGCGCTGGGGGCTTCTCTTGTGCAGCCCGTGCAGGCCGCGTCATTGTAGAGAGAGAGACCGGTCACTTCGTCGCGGTGACGGAGCGCGCGCACCCGCTGCCGTCTTGGATGCTGCGCCTGGCCTGTTGCGGTGGTATGTACTGTGATCCAGGTCCATGGATCGCCATGGGTTTGACTTCGGCCTTCTCCAACCTGCGGAACACCCTCCCGGAAACAGGGTATCGCAGTTTCAACCTTTCGAACATAGGGATCCAATTGGCATCCACCAAGGATATGTGCGATACTTCATATCATCTTGTTGGAACTATTACATATCCTGAGACACACATTTCATGGCCGAATGGAGATCGTTCGCTTGTATCCATGAGGATCCGTGCATCCCGTATGCCTGGGGAAAAAACTGTTCAAATGGCGGACATCACCGCTCACGCCCACATCCCAGCATGGCCTGCAGCGCTCCCAATGCATATATGGCACAATGGGAGCAGCCATGGAAGACACAACACCGGAAAAGGGACCCTGGATCCCTTGCAGGAGACCAGCGGCGGTGGGCGACTTCCTCAGCGAGCTGGCCGTGGGCACCGGCGTGGGCGCGCGGCTCAACTTCGACTTCTTCATCGTGCGCTTCGACCTGGGCATGCAGACCAAGGACCCCAGCCTGCCGCCCGGCGAACGCTGGCTCTTCCAGCCCAAGGACAAGTACGAAGCCGCGCTCAGCGAAACCGTGGGCGCACCGGTGAACTACCGCACCCAGTTCAACTTCAACCTGGGGATCGGCTATCCGTTCTGAGGGACCGCCTTCGTGCGCCTGGCCTCCATGCGTACCTCCGCCAGCACCGCGCCGATGGCGGCCATGGGTGGCGCGAACATCAGGCCCAGCAGCGGCAGCTTCATCAGCAGGCTGAAGAGGGCGCCGTTGGCCATTACCGCACCGAGCCGGTCATTCACCGCGCGCACGCTTTCGCCGATGCGCAGCCGCCGCCGCTCGAAGAGATAGTCGAACATGCTGAAGCCATAGAAGTACGACGACACGATGAAGAGCACCACCACCGACAGTGGCGCGAAGAGCGGCACCATGAGCGTGAGCACCCATACGCCCACACTGATGGACAATTCCAGGATGCCGTTGCGCAGCGCCACCAGCGAACCACGCAGCGCATCCTTCAGCAGGCGCCCCCAGCTGAAAGGCCAGCTGCGGCCCGTGAGGATCTCCTCCGCGCGCTCGCTCGCATAGGCCAGCAGCGGTGAGAGCAGCACCAGCACGATGTACTTGTTGGCCACGAAGAGCAGGTAGGCGATGGCGAGTTTGAGCACGATGGCCACCACCAGTCCACGTGCGCCATTGATGAAGGCCTTGATGTCGTGCCAGGCGCCGTTCTCTCCCTCGGCCACCGGAATGGCGAGGTACCCGCCCACCCAGTCGGACAAGGTCTGCACAGGGCCCTGCAACACCGCGTAGAGCCCGAAGGCCAGCAGCACCCAAAGCAGCGCCGGCATCAGGAACATCCAGCCCATGCCATGGCGCAACGCGAAGCCAAAGGCCCGCATGTAGCCGTTGAGGCCGTGGGCCGCTTGGTTGAAGAAGGTCATGGTGGTTGGCGAAGTTGAGGGGTGGGAGGTTGAATGTTGTGAGCGAAAGGATGCTCGCGGAGCGAAGATCGCCGGCCACGGGATCACCGATCGACCGGTCATCCCAACGAACCTCCAACCCCTCAACTCCACAACCTTCAACTTCACCCCCCGGCTACCTTTGCCCTTTCCCATCGCCAAGCATGGAACTCAACCCCCTCACCGCCATTTCGCCGATCGACGGCCGTTACCGCGACCGCACGCGCGGACTGGCACGCTGGTTCAGCGAACAGGCCCTGATGCGCTACCGCCTGAAGGTGGAACTGGCCTACTTCGCCTTCCTGTGCGAGATCCCTTTGGAGGAATTGCGCGGCGTGGACCTCGCGAAGTTGGAACCCGTGGCACGCCGCATCAACGACCTCAGCACCAGCGACGCGCAACGCATCAAGGAGATCGAGCGGGTGACGAACCACGACGTGAAGGCGGTGGAGTATTTCCTGAAAGAGCGTTTGGAAGAGGCGGGCTTCAGCGCCCAGCAGGAGTTCACCCACTTCGCGCTCACCAGCCAGGACGTGAACAACACGGCGCTGCCGTTGCTGGTGAAGGACTTCGTCTTCGAGGCCTACCTGCCTGCGATGATCGGCCTGCGCGACCGGCTGCATGGCCTTGCCATGGAGCACGCGCAGGTGCCGATGCTGGCCCGCACACACGGCCAGCCGGCCTCGCCCACCCGGCTGGGCAAGGAGATCCAGGTCTTCGTGGAAAGGCTGGACGATCTGCTGAAGCTGCTGCGTGACATCCCCTTCAGCGGCAAATTCGGCGGCGCCACCGGCAACTTCAATGCGCACCACGCGGCCTATCCGGAATTGGACTGGGTGAAGCTGGCGGACCGCTTCCTGGAAGACAAGCTCGGCCTGCGGCGCCAGCATTTCACCACGCAGATCGAACACTACGACCACCTGGCCGCGCTGTTCGATGCCATGCGCCGCGTGAACACCGTGCTGATGGACCTGTGCCGCGACCTGTGGCACTACATCAGCCTGGACTACTTCCGCCAGCGCATCAAGCCCGGCGAGATCGGCAGCAGCGCCATGCCCCACAAGGTGAACCCCATCGACTTCGAGAACGCCGAAGGCAACCTGGGCATGGCCAACGCGCTCTTCCTCCACCTGGCGGACAAACTGCCCGTGAGCCGCCTGCAGCGCGACCTCACCGACAGCACCGTGACGCGCAACATCGGCGTGCCCATGGCGCACACCATGCTCGCCGTGGAGGCCCTCCAGAAAGGCCTTGGCAAGCTGCTGCTGAACGAATCGGCCATCCTGCGCGACCTGGACGCGCAATGGCCCGTGGTGGCCGAGGGCATCCAAACGATCCTGCGGCGTGCCGGCGTGGCGCAGCCCTACGAACGGTTGAAGGAACTCACCCGCGGCAAGGACCGCGTGACGCAGGAGGACATCGCGGCCTTCATCGACGGCCTCGACGTGGACGATGACCTGAAGCGCCGCCTGAAGGAGCTGACACCGCGCAACTACACGGGCATCGACCTGCTGGCCCGGGTGACACCCTGAGCTCGCCTTCCATGCGCCCTGCCGGGAAACGAGGACCCTGGCGTCGCCTGTTGCGGCGGCTGCTCATCCTTGGCCTGCTGGTGCTGATCAACGCCTGGTGGTGCGACCGTGTGATCCGCAAGCACACCGAAGCGCGCATGTACGACCGCCTGTCCGAAGTACCCGTGCATGATGTGGGCCTGGTGCTGGGCACCTCGCACCGCAGCCGCGATGGGGGACCCAACCCCTGGTTCGCGCACCGCATGGGCGCCGCCGCCGAACTCTACCACGCCGGGCGCGTGCGATACCTGTTGGTGAGCGGCGACAACGCCACGGTGGGCTACAATGAACCGCTGGTGATGCGCCGCGCATTGATACGCCTCGGCGTGGACAGCACGCACATCGTGATGGACCACGCGGGCTTCCGAACCTTCGACTCGGTGGTGCGCGCCAGGGAGGTCTTCGGTCAGCAGCGCTTCACGGTGGTGAGCCAGCGTTTCCATGCCGAACGCGCCGTTTACATCGCGGGCCGTCTGGGCATCGAAGCGGTGGGCTACGCGGCGAAGGATGTCACCGGCCGGCGCAGCATCAGGACGTGGTGGCGCGAGCGAGGTGCCCGTGTGAAGGTCTTCCTGGACCTGCTTTTCGGCACGCGGCCGCGCTACCTCGGCGATCCCGTGCCGGTGGGCGAGGCACCGGAAGTCCCTGTAGCCGACAGTACCATCACGGAATAGGCGGCATCAGATGCCGAACTCCATCTGGAACATGGTGGTCCAGGCGTTGCCGGGCGCATCCAGGGCCATGCGGCCTTCGAACCAGCGGTAGCCCGCATACAGCTGCATTTTGATCCGATGGCCGTTGAAGTAGCGCGTTCCACCCAGCAGCATCTCCTCCGTGTGGCGTGTTTGTCCGTCCACACCGCGCTCAGGCAGTACGAAGGTGTAGCGCGTGGCCACTTCGTACCGGCTGCGGAAGAGCTTGCTCAGCTGCGTATTGAAACCCTGGCCCACCTGTATGGCCCGGACCGCGCCTTCCGGCGAATAGGTCAACGGATCGGGGCTGCGGCGATCGAAGTACTCGTTGCTCCAGGCCCATCCCTGGTACTTCAGCAGCGCCTCGGCGATGAAGGTGCCGATGTCGCGGCGCTCGTACAGGTCGAAGCCGAGTTGGCCGCCGGTGCGGCGCGCGCGCTCGTTCCAGGAGTAGGTCGCCGCCAGGCTCACGCGCGGCTTGGGCTCGAACTCCAGGTCGCCCTCGGAGTAATCACCCGCATTGGTGAAGGCGCCCATGGGCAGCCATTCCACACGGCCGGTATAGGCCATCCCCGCATCACCTGGTGACGCGCCACGGCCCTCCCCCGTGGTGAAGGCGCCCTTCAACTGCACCTGCTGGGTGCCGATGGGCTGTGTGTAATAGGCGAACACCCCGAAGTCGCGATCGATGGTGTAGAGGCCGTTGGCGATCGATCGGTCGGCGAACTGCTGGTTGCCCGAGGAGATCACGCGCTGGCGGTTGCCTGGCAACTTGCTTTGCCCGAAGCCGAGATAGAAGCGCCGGTTGAAATGGTAGTACACCATGGCGTCGCGGATGGGCTGCGGGATCTGGCCCGTCTCCAACTCCATGTCCGCCTTGGTGAAGGAGAGTTGGATGTAGTACTGGAGTTTTCGCTGCAGCACGAAGCCGTCGAAGCGCAGACGCAGGCGGCGCACGCGCGCATCCACATTCGCCGGGCTCAGGTCATCACCCGCCAGGGTGGTGAAGCCGATGCGGTTCTGGATGCGGAAGCGGAGATTCAGCAGGAAGAGCGAATCCTTGCGGATGCTGATGCCGTCCTTGACGTCGAGCAAGGCGCGTTCGTCCACCTCCTGCTGGGCCAACAGCGTCATGGGCATCAGCATGCCCAGCACCACCAGCAGGCGGGCCATGGCGTATCGTGTCATCAGCATGTCGCTTCAGCCTTTGGCGATGGAACGTTGGTAGGCCACCAGATCGTTGGCGGGGATCTCCGCGAGGCCCAAGGAACGCATTTGGGTGATCAGCTGGCCCCGGTGTTGGGTGCCGTGGTTGATGCAGTGCATGATCATCTGCCAGGCCGGTTGCCGGTGCGCGTTACCGCGCAGGTCGTGGTACTCTTTCACCATGCGCAACGCGACTTCATCGCATCCCATCACAAGATCATGGAAGCGTTGGAAGTGCTCCTCCGTTCCTGCGATGGAACGATCGCTTGAAGCGGGCCAGGTGGTCGGCGTGCCGGTGAGCCTGCCCCACCAGGTATGTTCGGCGTCGCGGATGTGCGTCAGCGTGGCACGAAGTGTCGGGAAACTGCCCGGCGCGGGCGCATCGAGCGTTTCGTCCGGCTCGCGTTCCAGGCGTCGCACGAAGCGCAAGTTGGCCCACAGGCCATAGTCGGCGTAGTGGTGGATGAGGTCCAGCATGTGGTGGTGGGTGGATAACCTTGTTAACAACGGGTAAAGGAAGCGAAAGGACCCGCCCCCGCATCATGCGGACCTTCGCGAGGACGAAGACCCCATGATCGCCACCATTTTCGGCAAGAAGAAGATCGGCGAGGAGCAGCTCGCGAACCTGTTCGTCAACGCTGTCCTGGAACTGGCTTCCGAAGGCTTCGCGCTGGTCTCCGACGAATTGAACGAATCGCCCGAGTTCGTGGAGCATCCCGGGCTGAAGCCCACGGACGATGAGCCCTTCGCGCGGATCGTGCTGGCGGCCAACCTGATGGAGATGCAGCGGCTGGCGGGTCCGGGCCTGGACCGCCGCCTGTTCGCGCTGTCGGTATCGAAGTTCGCCCAGGCCTTCGACCGCCACGGTGCCGAGGTGGAACAGGAGGTGCGTGATCTGATCGGCCGGATGGAGCGATACAACTATCCGAGCAAGAACACGGTGTACGCCATGGGCAAGGCGATCTTCCATGAGTACGATCTGTTCTGTTTCCAGGACAGCTACTTCCGCGAGCAGCGCGCGCCGAACCCCATCGTGTTGAAGCGCCTCAATGGCCTCATGGGCTATTTCATCTGGAACTGGTCCGAGGTGCTGGAGCAGTACCGGGTCGTCTGACCGGTTCAGCGCACGGGTCCCGCGATCCCCAATTCCTCCGTGGCCATGTCCACCACCCACTGGCCGATGGCCAGCGCGGCGGTGGCGGCCGGCGAAGGGGCGTTCAGCACGTGGATGTGGGCGCCCCGGCGTTCGATGCGGAAGTCGTCCACCATGTGGCCGTCGGTGCCCAGCAGCATGGCGCGCACGCCCGCCCGGCCAGGCTTGATGTCCTCCATGGTGAGGCTTGGGATAAGCCGCTGCAGGGTGCGCAGGAAAAGGCGCTTGCTGAAGGCCCGGCGGTACTCGTTGATGCCGTAGCCCATGTTGCGCAGGAACAGTTTCCAGGTGCCGCCGTAGGTGAGCGCATCCCAGCTGTCGCGCAGGTCGAAGTCGGTCTTGCCGTAACCTTCACGCTTGAAGGTGAACACGGCATTGGGTCCGCACTCCACACTGCCGTCGGTCATGCGGGTGAAGTGGACCCCGAGGAAAGGGAAGCGCGGATCGGGCACCGGATAGATGAGGTTGCGCACCTTGTGCCGCCCCTGGTCCGTGAGGTCGTAGTAGTCGCCGCGGAAGCCCACGATGCGCTCGCGCACCACGGCGCCATCCGACTTGGCGAGGCGATCGCTCTGCAGGCCGCCGCAGAAAATGGCGAAGCGGGCGCGGTGGGTGCCCTTGGAGGTACGCACCACGCTGAGGCCGTCCTGCTGGGCGATGCCCGACACTTCCTCGCCCAACGCCACCCGGCTGGCGGGGTTGATGCCCAGGGCGATACCGGCCATCTTGTTGGTGGCGCCACGGAAATCGATGATGCCCGTGCAACCCACGTGTAGTCCGGCTATGCCCTTGCAGTGCGGCTCGATCTCGCGGATCCCGTTCGCGTCCACCTCACGCATGTCCTCGATGCCGTTGGCGATGCCCGTGCGGTGGATCTTCTCCAGACGGGGCAACTCCTCCTGGTCCGTGGCCACGATGAGCTTGCCGCAGATGTCATGCTTCACACCATGCTCCCGCGCGAAGGCCACCAGTTCACGGCGGCCATGCACGCAGTTCTTCGCCTTGAAGCTGCCGGGCTTGTAGTAGATGCCACTGTGGATGACCCCGCTGTTGTTGCCTGTCTGGTGGGCCGCCAGTTCGCGCTCCTTCTCGAGCAGCAGGATGCGCAGCGCCGGGAAGCGGGATTGGAGTTTGAAGAGGGTGGCGGCGCCGACGATGCCACCGCCCACGATCACCACGTCCCAAGGCTTCTTGTCGTCCATGCCGCGCATTTGTGGCGCGAAGGTAAAGGGCCTCAGGACGCGGCTTCCGCAGGCAGGGCCACCTCGCGGCGCGGCACCAGGAGCAGCAGCACCAGCGCCACCACGAAGAAGCCGCCGATGATGATGACCGTGTTGCGCAGATCGCCGGTGAGCTGGTACACCAGGCCGTAGGCGAAGGTGCCCAGCACGGTGCCCACGTAGAAGCTCACATCGTAGAAGGAGAAGTAGCTGGCGTGGTCGATGGTGTCGGGCAGGAACTTGGCGTAGGTGCTGCGCGAGAGCGCCTGGCTGCCGCCCATCACCAGGCCCACCCCGCAAGCCAGCAGATGGAACTCCCAGGCCCATTGGATGCCATAGGCCCCGGCACACAACGCGATCCAAACGCAACAGCCGATGGTGAGCGCGCCCAGGTTGCCGAAGCGCTTGCTGAGCCATACGAAGAGGTAGGCGCCCACCGCCGCCACCAATTGGATCAGCAGGATGCTGACGATGAGGCTCTGGTCGCTGATGGGCACGATGGCGCCCAACGCGTCGTGGTCCTTCACTTCCTCCTTGGCATAGGTCACGGCCAGGTACATGATGGTCTGGATGCCCATGTTGAAGACGAAGAAGGCCATGAGATAGCCGTTGAGGCGCTTGGTGCTCCGCAATTCGCGCCACACCTTGCGCAACTCGTGGTAGCCGTTCAGCAGGATGTCGCCGGTGGGTTTGCGGCCGTAGGGATTGTCGGGCAGCACCCGGAAGGCCAGTTGCGCGAAGCCCGCCCACCAGACCGCCACGGTGAGGAAGGTGATCCGCGCGGGCAGCCCATCCCGATCCGGTATGCCGAACCACCCGGGCTTCATCACCATCAGCAGGTTCAGCACCAGCAGTATCACACTGCCGAGATAGCCCATGGTGTAGCCTCTCGCACTGACGCGGTCATGGTCCTTGGGCTCGGCGATCTCGGGCAGGAAGGCGTCGTAAAAGATGAGGCTGCCACTGAAGCCCACGCAGGCGAGCATCACCATCAGCAGTCCGATCCACAGGGTGTCCAGGCCGAAGAAGAACAGGCCCGCGCAGGACGCGGCGCCCAGATAGCAGAATGCCTGGAGGAACTTTTTCTTGCTGCCGGTGTGGTCGGCGATACCGCTGAGCACCGGGGTGATCAGGGCCACCAGCAGGAAGCCGGCGCTGAGGGCGTAGGAATACAGCGATTGCGAGGGCAGACCGTGGCGCTCCAGCACCAGATCGGTATCACCATCGTGCGTGATGGCGAGGTAGAAGACCGGGAAGACCGCCGTGGTGATGGTGAGCGAGTAGACCGAATTGGCCCAGTCGTACATCGTCCAGCCACGGATGACCCTGGGGTCGCCCTTCTTCATGGGGGAAATGTAGGGCCTTGCCGTTCACCACGTCATGCGGGCATGTGCTCGGACACCTTCCGCTTTTGCACTTTCCACCTATCGCGCTCTGGAAAGTGGTACAGCAATGGGACCGATCGACTTCTACCGCACCAACTCCACCTCCACCCGCCTGTTCTTGCTCATGGCCACTTCGGTGCCGGCATCGTCGGCCAGTTCCTCGGCGCCCTTCGCGGCGGTGGATATGCGTGAAGCCGGGATGCCCGCTTCGACCAAGGCTTCCTTCACCGCTTCGGCGCGCTCCACGGCCAGCGTTTCCAGGTCCGGGCGCATGCGCATGCGGTCCTTCTCGGTCTCATCGATGAAACCGGTGAGGCGCACCCGGATCGTGGGGTCCTCTTCCATGAACCTGGCCATCTCCTCGATCCAGGATTCCATGGCGGGGTCGATGTTGCGCTGGAAGCGCTTGAAGTAGATCACCATGGCGTCCACACGCTGGGCGGGTTTCATGCCGGGTGTGGTCGCCCCACGGCGGCTGAAGATGTACTCGCTCTCGGCCTTGTCGATCTGCTCGCAGGTGCACTCGGCGGCGCTCTTCACGGGCGTCACGCTCACATCGTCGATGAAGTAGTAGGCGAGCATCTGCTGCGGCCGGTTCTCGCCCTTGGGCCGCTTGGGCTTGGAGGTGTCCGTCTTTTCGGTGGCGGCGAAGTTGCCGATGATCAGGTATTGCTCTTCGCCCTGCGCCTCGTAAACGCCGCACACGCCCTGCCAGCTGAACATGTCGTCGTAGATCTTGTTGCGCAGCACGGGGATCTGCGGATTGTAGGTGAGGTTGGCGGTCTCCTTCTTGGCCACCTGGATCTTGCTGAGGTAGGCGCCCAGTTCGTTGGTGGCGTACTTGCTCAGATCACCGAGGCTCACGTAATACTTCACGCAGTATTTCTGGCCCTTGCGCATGGGCGTCTTCAACTTGGCCGACAGATAGCTGCGCGGCTGCTTGTTCTGGTAGCTCCACCACAGCACGCCGGCGTAGTTCACGCCGCTCAGGGCGCTTTGATCGCCGAACTGGTTGCGCGGTGCGCTCACCGGGGAGCCGGCCACCGTTTCACTGAACAGGTCGGCGGGCACACCCGTGGGACTCTTCCAGCCCTTGGCCATCTCGATGGAACCCAAGCGCTTGAGCTTGCCGTCCATCTCCTCGAAGCTGCCGTTCAGGATGAGGTTCTCGTCCTTCTTCTCATCGTCCTGCGCGTGGATGGCATAGGGCAGGCAGGCCATGGCCAGGAGAAGGGTGAGCGTATGCGTGTGTTTCATGGATCGTGGTCTGGTGGCGTGGGGCCTTCTGGAAGGCGCGCCAAGTTAGCGACGGGCATGCACAGGGCGAAGGCCGGATGACCTTTGCGGCGGCGTTGCCAATGCCATGCCGATCGGTGGAAAACGAACGGGGCGGCCAGTGGCCGCCCCGTTGAAGAAGTATTGGGCCTGCACTACTTCAGGCTCAGGATGTAACCCACACGGAGACCGATGTAGGTGGAGGACGAGGTGCCATCCGGCGCGTCGCTGTCGGGCGAGATCGAATTGTAACGAAGTCCGATATCGAGCTTCTCCAATTGGTAACCCGCTCCAATGGCCCAGCTGAAGTTCGAACTGGAATTCGTGGTGCCCTCGATCTTGCCAAAGGGGCCGAGATCGATGTCCTCGGTGGTCACACTGGAACTATGCACACCCACCTGCGCATGGCCATACAAACCTGCCTGCTGCTCGGAGAAATAGTACTTGAGGCCCACTTGGATCGGCATCATCGATGCGCTCTTGATGAAGTCACTCAGGTCGCTGTCCACCATCAAGATCTGGTAGCTCAACTGTGCGGTGATGCCCAGGTTGTCCCCGACCGGAAGCTCAAAGCCAACGGCAGGACCGATACCCAAGGTGTAAGCATCACCGAAATCACCCATGGGGAGGGCCAGGTCCAAGCCGAAGGAGAGCTGGTTGGACTGGGCCATCATGCCCCCGGCCATCACCAGGGCCATGCCTGAAAGGATCAACTTCTTCATTGTCTGTTTGGTTTGGTTGAGTGCTAAGGAACGCGTCAAACATAGGCCATCCACCGATCCTATGGCATGCTTGGGATCACGATGAGCGCCTTTTTATTCACCGGACCCGGTGGAAGGGCCCCGTATGCCCTGCGGGAGTAGGCCCTCCACGGGCATCACATCATCATGCGAGGGCCCTATCAATGGCCGTTGCCATGTGGACCGCCCAAGTGGGGGTCGGTTCCAGGTATCAGCCATCCAAGCCAAGGCATTGCCACGGACCGTTCAGCCGCGCTTGAAGGCCCATCCCACGGACAACTGGATCAAACGCTGCTTGGTGCGTATGATGTCCGTGTCCTCCTGCAGGGGTGTGAAGCCGTTCCAGAAGCGCAAGCCCAGGTCCATACCGTTGTCCAAGCGGTAGCCCAGGCCGATCACCCCGGCGAACTCCACCGCGTTCAGGCCATCCGTGCTGCTGGTGGTGGCATCCAGGCTGGTGGTCACCGTGTTGCCGTCGGTGGTGACGCGCTGTGTGCCGGTCACCTTCACCTGGTTGCCCAACAACAAGCCCATGGCCGGACCCGCCTGCAGCGTGAGACACTCGCCCAGCCGGCGGCCGATGAGCACGGGCACCTCCAGGTAGCTGAGCGTGCCGCGTGCATCGCTTTCGATCGCGGTGGTGGTGCCACCCATGCCTATGGTGCTGCTGATCTCCCTGCGTGTGAGGCGGGTGCTGTAGAGCGCCTCGGGACGCAACAGCCACCGATCGCCCAAGGAGAATTCCGCGAACAGGCCCGCGTGCCAACCCAGGCCGTTGTCCCCATCGGGCCGTTCCATGCCGGCGGGCGCCTTGTCACCCGGACGTGCGTCCTGGAAGTGGTAGTTGAGGCCGGCCTTGCCGCCGAGGTCGAATTGTGCGTGCGCCGACAAGATGCCGAGCGCGATGGATGCGATGATCGTCAGGGTTCTCATGGTAAGCTTGTTCGGATGGCGCGGGCCAAGACCAAGTCCATGCCGAAACCAGCCTGCGTGATGATGTACCGTTGAAGCCGGGATGCTCAGTGGCTCGTATCACCCCCGCCTTGGGCACCCACCAGCACGAAGATCAACCCCGCTTCCACCGTGCGCCAATGGGTGGTACGCCGATAGACGCGATCCGGTGTCCAGATGGACTGCTCGCGCATGGGCGCTGCCTGATGCAGGTAGCGCAAAGAGAGACCCACGCGCCGCACCGGCCACAGGTCCAACTGCCCCATCCATTCCATGGCCGCGACCTTCACCGGCGCGGAATGGTTGTCGCCCCAAGGGTTGCTGGTCTGGTCCAACACTTTCAGCACTTGCATGCCCGCCGACAGGGAGACCCAGCGGATGGGCATGTACTCCACGGCCATGGGCACACCCAGCATGGCCATCCGTGTGAATTGACGATTTGGCGAGTAGCCGCTCTGCTGGGAGTTGATGGGTGTCCGGTAGTCGAAGGTGAGGGAGCCGAACTCCCGTGAGAAGACCCGTGCGCCGATCCGCAAAGCGAACGTGCGTGAAATGGGAGCGCGGAGCAGGAGACCACCACTCAGTGCTTCACCCTCCTGCCAATACGTGTCGAAATACTGGTAGTCGTCTCCGGAGGCAGTGAACCAGGTTCGGCCCCAGCCTGCTTCCAACAGCAACTGTGGACGGGCGCGGGTACTGTCCTGCCCATGCCCCACCAAGGACATGGCCAGCAAGCTGACGACGGCCAGGCTGCGCATGGATGGCACGGCTACACCCCCTGCTGCGCCCGGATGATGTTCAATGCACTGCCTGCCTTGAACCACTCCACCTGCTGTGCATTGTAAGTGTGTGCGCACTTGATGCTGTCGCTGCTGCCATCGCTGTGCTTGAACACCAGCGTGAGCGGTTTGCCCGGAGCGAATGCCGTGAGGTCGGCGAAGTCCACGCGGTCGTCCTCCTGGATCTTGTCGTAATCGTCCTCGTTGTTGAAGGTGAGGGCGAGCATGCCCTGCTTCTTCAGGTTGGTCTCGTGGATGCGGGCGAAGCTCTTCACCAGCACGGCCCGCACCCCGAGGTGGCGCGGCTGCATGGCGGCGTGCTCCCGGCTGCTGCCTTCACCGTAGTTGTGGTCGCCCACCACGATGCTCGGCACCCCGGCGGCCTTGTAGGCACGCTGCGTATCGGGCACCTTGCCATACGCGCCGGTCAGCTGGTTCTTCACCTTGTCGGCCTCGCTGTTGAAGGCGTTGATCGCACCGGTGAGCGTGTTGTTGCTGATGTTGTCCAGGTGGCCGCGGTAACGCAGCCAGGGGCCTGCCATGCTGATGTGGTCGGTGGTGCACTTGCCCTGGGCCTTGATCAGCAGCACGGCGCCGGTGATGTTCTTCCCGTCCCAGGCGGGGAAGGGCTCCAACAACTGCAGCCGCTCGCTGCCGGGCTTCACGATCACCTGCACACCGCTGCCGTCCTCGGCGGGGGCCTTGTAGCCGGCGTCCTTCACATCGAAGCCCATGGGCGGCAGCTCGATGCCCTGAGGCTCATCGAGCTTCACGGCCTGGCCCTCTTCGTTCACCAAGGTGTCGGTGAGCGGATTGAAGGTGAGGTCGCCGGCGATGGCGAAGGCGGTGACGATCTCCGGGCTGGCCACGAAGGCGTGCGTATTGGGGTTGCCGTCGTTGCGCTTGGCGAAGTTGCGGTTGAAGCTGGTGATGATCGAGTTCTTGCGGTTCGGGTCGTCGCTGTGGCGCGCCCACTGGCCGATGCAGGGTCCGCAGGCGTTGGCCAGCACCACGCCGCCGATGGCATCGAACTTCTTCAGCAGGCCATCGCGCTCGGCGGTGTAGCGCACCTGCTCGCTCCCGGGAGTGATGGTGTACTCCGCCTTCGCTTTCAACTTCTTGTCCACGGCCTGCTGGGCGAGCGAGGCGGCGCGCGTAAGATCCTCGTAGCTGCTGTTGGTACAGCTGCCGATCAGACCCACTTCGAGCTTGGCCGGCCAGCCGTTCTTCTTCACCGCCGCCGCGAACTCACTGATCGGATGCGCCAGGTCGGGCGTGAAGGGACCGTTCACGTGCGGCTCCAGCGTGCTGAGGTCGATCTCGATCACCTGGTCGAAGTACTTGGCGGGATCGGCGTAGACCTCGGGGTCGCCCTGCAGATGCTCGGCGATCTTGTCGGCCATGGCAGCGACTTCCGCACGGCCGGTGCCCTTCAGGTAGCGCCGCATGCTGTCGTCGTAGCTGAAGGTGCTGGTGGTGGCCCCGATCTCGGCGCCCATGTTGGCGATGGTGCCCTTGCCGGTGCAGCTCATGCTCTCGGCGCCCGGTCCGAAGTACTCCACGATGGCCCCGGTGCCACCCTTCACGGTGAGTATGCCGGCCACCTTCAGGATCACGTCCTTGGCGCTGGTCCAGCCGCTCATCTTCCCGGTGAGCTTCACGCCGATCAGCTTGGGCCACTTCAGCTCCCACGCCAGGCCGCTCATCACGTCGCAGGCATCGGCCCCGCCCACGCCGATGGCGATCATGCCCAGTCCGCCGGCGTTCACCGTGTGGCTGTCGGTGCCGATCATCATGCCGCCGGGGAAGGCGTACTGCTCCAACACCACCTGGTGGATGATACCGGCGCCGGGCTTCCAGAAACCGATGCCATACTTGTTGCTGATGCTCTCCAGGAAGTTGAAGACCTCGTTGCTCTTGTTGAGCGCCTCCTGCAGGTCCTCCTTCGCACCCACACGGGCCTGGATCAAGTGGTCGCAGTGCACGGTGCTGGGCACGGCCACCTTCTTGCGGCCGGTTGTGCTGAATTGCAGCAGGGCCATCTGGGCGGTGGCGTCCTGCATGGCCACGCGGTCCGGTGCGAAATCGACGTAGTCCTGGCCACGGCCAAAGGCGGACTTCGCATCACCATCCCACAGGTGGCTGTAGAGGATCTTTTCGGTGAGCGTAAGCGGTCGACCCAGGACCTTGCGGGCGGCTGCCACGCGTGCGGGATAGCGGTCGTAAACCGCCTTGATCATGTCGAGGTCGAAGGTCTGGCTCATTTGGTCTGATGTCTTTCGATGGTGCCTTGGAATGGCGCCGCAAAGGTAACCGGGGCGGTGGGAAGCGATGGGCGGTGGGATGTGCCATGAACAAAGCGGGCGCCCCGTTGCCGGAGCGCCCGCCTTTCAATGGGTATGTTGGCCGGTCACTCAGTGGGCGGATATCGCGGTCACCAGGTTGTCCATCATCGCTTGGGCGTTGGCCCCACCGCCATGGCCCACGGGGTTGGCCAGGAGGTCCAGTCCCATCAACAGCATGTTCACGTCCACTTGGGCTTCCAGGGTGTGCGTCTGGCCGGCCATCGCATCCATATGCATGTGCATGTGCTTCTCCCGGCGCAGGGCCAGCGTGGCACAATGGTACTCGAAGCCCTGGTCCACGCCAGGATCGAAGCTGCCATTGCCATTGACGTCCACGTAGCCTTCCGCCTTCAGGAAGATGTAGCCGGCCGTGGGGTTCCAGAACCAATGCATGTTCGGCTGGTCCAACGGATAAGGGGCCTGCATGGGGTCGGCGTGGTTCGTGGCACTGTCCAGGCCGAGCACCAGATGCACCTCGTGGACATGGCCGGGCGGCATGGTGCCCAAGGTGAAAGTGTTGTTGCTCGAGGCGGCATCCACCAGCAACACCTTGTTGTGGAACTCCGCCACTTGGGCGCCGTCATCATTGGTGAGGTGAAAGTCACTGGCGTAGAACTTCAGGAAGGTGAAACGGACGGGATTGCCGGCACCATCCTGATAGGTGTTGTTGATGTTGAAGTCCGCCAAGCCGCTCTTCCAGTGGAAGGCCATGCGGATGGTGGCCTCGGTGGGCGTGGGATCCGGTGTGGGTGGAAGTGGCTCGTCCTTCTTGCAGGCGGTGAGCGTCAGCAGGGTGATGGCCGTGATGGCCAAAAGGAACTTGTTCATGTGCTTATGAGCGTTCAGTTTCGGTTGAAATTGTAGGAGATCCCCGAGACGATGCGTTCGCGGTTGGGGACCATCAACTGGCCCAGGTCGTGGGCCATGGCTTTCTGGAACATGGCCTGGAAGCCCCAGGAGCGCCACCACATGCGGAAACCCACATGGGCGAAAAATGTGGAACCACCGGTGCCGGCCACGTGGTCGATACCCTCCACGTCGCGGCCGGTTAGTTCGTGGTACACACCGAAAGAGGGCATCAGTTTGGTGCTCCCACCCAGATCCCAGCGGCGGAAGAATTCGGCGGTGGTGCTCATGCCGTGGCCTATCCGGTAGGCTTGGGCATTGCTGCCATTGGCCCTGCCGATCATGGTGAAGGCAGCGCCGTGGCGGCCGCGGCGCCTCATACCGGGGGGCCAAGGTATCATGGCCTGCATGCGGGTCCCTGATCGCGGTCAAGTATCCGCAGGCGGAAACGTAAGGAGCGGGCCGTGGCCCGCTCCTTCGGATCTTCTCAGGACGGATCGGTCACTCCTCCACCACCACGAAGGGGATGGTGCGAACCACCTCGCGATGGAAGGTCACCTCGGCCTCGTACTTGCCGGTGGTCTTGATCGTATCGCCCTTGATCTTGATGTTCTTGCGGTCCACCTCGAAGCCGAGCGCCTTGATGGCGTCGGCCAGCATGATGGTGTTGACACTGCCGAAGATCTTGCCGCTCTCGCCCACCTTGGCGCCGATGCGGAGTTCCTTGTCCATGAGGTTGTTGGCCATCTTCTCGGCCGCCTCGCGGATCTTGGTCTCCTTGTGGGCGCGCTGGCGGAGGGTCTCGGCCAGCTGTTTCTTCTCCCCTGCGGTGGCCGGCACGGCAAGGCCGCGCGGCATCAGGTAGTTGCGGGCGTACCCGTCGCGCACCTTCACCACGTCGTTGGCGTAGCCCAGGTGCTCCACGTCTTGTTTCAGGATCACTTCCATGGTCGTAGGCGTGTCGGGTGTCACTTCATCATGTCGGCCACATAGGGCATCAGCGCCAGATGGCGGCTGCGCTTGATGGCCTGGCCCACCTTCCGCTGGAACTTCAGGCTTGTGCCCGTGAGGCGGCGGGGCAGGATCTTGCCCTGTTCGTTCACGAAGCGCAGCAGGAAGTCGGCGTCCTTGTAGTCCACGTAAGTAATGCCCATCTTCTTGAAGCGGCAGTACTTGTCCTTCTTGGTCTCGATCGCGATCGGCGTGAGATAGCGGATCTCGCTGTTGTCGGCCATGGCTCAGGCGTTGGTGGTCTCTGCGTTCTCCTTCTCGGCGCGCTGCTTGTTGCGGCGGCGCTCGGCGAATGCCACGTGATGCTTGTCCATCTTCGTGGTGAGGAACCGGATCACGCGCTCGTCGCGCCGGTACTCGGTCTCGAGCTTGGCCACGAGCGAAGGCTCGCTTTCGAACTCGATCAGGTGGTAGAAGCCCGTGGACTTCTTCTGGATGGGATAGGCCAGCTTGCGCATCCCCCAGCTCTCTTCGTGGCGGACCTTGCCACTGCCTGCTTTGATCAGGTCTTTGAATTTTTTGACCGCCTCCTTTGTCTGGTCCTCGGACAAAACGGGAGTAAGGATGAAGACGGCCTCGTACCGGTTGGTCATGTGACTTTCGGTGGAATTGGGCCGCGAATGTAGGGTTATTTGGTGGAACGAGAGGAAGTTGTGCTGTTGGATGTTGAAGCCGGCAGGCAGGCAGGCAGCGTCGCAGGCCGGCCACCCCCCCCTTGGACCGCAACACCCCTGCCCCCTGACTTCTCGATCCTCAACCTCACTCACCCCCACCTATCTTCGCCGCCACCCCATGGACCGTTTCGTCGTCAGTGCCCGCAAATACCGCCCCGCCACCTTCGATGCGGTGGTGGGCCAGGAGGCCGTCACCAGCACCCTGAAGAATGCCATCCGCAGCGGGCACCTGGCCCAGGCCTTCCTGTTCACCGGCCCCCGGGGGGTGGGCAAGACCACCTGCGCCCGCATTCTGGCCAGCACGGTGAATTGTGAGGATCTGGGCGAAGACCTTGTCGCCTGCGGTACCTGCCCACCCTGCAAGGGATTCAAGGAGGGCCATTCGATGAGCATCTTCGAACTCGACGCTGCCAGCAACAACAGCGTGGACAACATCCGGGACCTGATCCTGCAGGTGTCCATCGCCCCCCAGGTGGGCACCAAGAAGGTCTACATCATCGACGAGGTGCACATGCTCAGCCAGGCGGCCTTCAACGCCTTCCTGAAGACCCTGGAGGAACCCCCCTCCTATGCCATCTTCATTCTGGCCACCACCGAGAAGCACAAGATCCTGCCGACCATTCTGAGCCGTTGCCAGGTGTTCGACTTCCGGCGGATCTCCGTGGGTGATATCGCCCGGCATCTGGCGGGTGTGGCCAAGGCGGAAGGCGTGGAAGCCGAACCGCAAGCACTGCACACCATCGCCGTCAAGGCCGACGGCGGCCTGCGCGACGCCCTGAGCATCTTCGACCAGCTGGTGAGCGCCACCGGCGACCGCCTGACCTACCAGGACGTGGTGCGCAACCTGAACGTGCTGGACCACGAGCACTACTTCCGCATCACAGGGGACATGATCTCGGGCGATGCCGCCGGCGCCCTGGTGGAATTCAACGCGATCCTGCAGCAGGGCTTCGACGGGCACCTGTTCGTCACCGGCCTGGCGCGGCACCTGCGCGACCTGCTTGTTTGCCAGGACCCCCGGACGCTGGAATTGCTGGAGGTGAGCGAGGACCTGCGTGCGCGCTATGCCCAGCAGGCTTCCCAAGCCCCGCGTGCACTGCTGGTGAAAGGGCTGGAACTCCTGGCCCAGGTGGATGCCCAGTACAAGTCCAGCAAGGAACCACGTCTGCTGGTGGAACTTGCCCTGATCCAAGCCTGCCAAGGCCCGGCCACCGCTTCGGTGGAAGCTCCGCCGGCCGTTGAAAAAAAAAGTCCTGACGGCAACGGGTCCGGGGCGGTAGGCGCTCCACCCAAGCCCGCACAGGTGCCCGTGGCGCAGGAACCCGCGCCGGTAGCGCCTGCCTATGTGCCCAAGCGGCGCATGGCCGGCCAGGTGAGCATCAAAGCGGTGCCTGTGGAAACCGCGCAGGCCGTGGCCCTGGAAGCCGATCACGAGGGCGCCATGCCTACCAGCGACAAGGCGGTGAACCCCGCGCTGCTGATGAAGGTGTGGAACGATTACGCCCTGCAGCAGAAAGCCAAAGGCCGCAACAGCCTGCACGCCACCCTGGTGGCCCACGAGCCACAAGTGGCCGGACCCGGCCGGGTGAGCTTCACCATCGTGAACGAGGTGCAGGAGAACTACCTCCGCACCGAACGGCCCGACCTGCTGGGCTACCTGCGCCGCGCCATGGGCGACCCCGGCCTGGAACTGGAGGTGACCAAGGTGGAGACGATCGTCAAACCACGCGGTACGCCGAAGGAACGTTTCCAGCTGATGGCCGAGCGCAACCCTGCCGTGACCACGCTCAGGGATGTACTGGACCTGGATCTGGGGTGAAGGGCGGTCGGGTGTTGAGCAGCTGAGGGATCGCTGATCGACTTCTCCAGCGATCGGGCTGCGCCCGCATCAAACCACTTTCTGGGGATGGGTATTTTCGCCGCGCCATGCTGAATGGCCTTTAGCAAATACCAACCTCCAACCCCCCAACTTCTTCCTGAGCATGTCAAAGATCAAAGTGGCCAAACCCGTGGTGGAACTCGATGGCGATGAAATGACCCGCATCATCTGGCGGTGGATCAAGGAACAACTCATCCTGCCCCATGTGGAGGTGCCCATCGAGTACTACGACCTGGGCATGGAACACCGCGATGCCACCAACGACCAGGTGACCATCGACGCCGCCAACGCGATCAAGAAACATGGCGTGGGGATCAAGTGCGCCACCATCACGCCCGATGAAGCGCGCGTAGAGGAGTTCGGCCTGAAACAGATGTGGAAGAGTCCGAACGGCACCATTCGCAACATCCTGGGAGGAACGGTCTTCCGCGAGCCCATCGTCATCAGCAACATTCCCCGCCTGGTGCCGGGTTGGACCCAGCCCATCGTCATCGGCCGCCATGCCTTCGGCGACCAGTACCGCGCCACCGACGCGGTGATCAAAGGCAAGGGCAAGCTCACCATGACCTTCACACCGGAGAACGGTGCACCTGTCACATGGGAGGTGTACGACTTCAAGGGCGATGGGGTGGCGCTGAGCATGTACAACACCGACGAGAGCATCGCCGGTTTCGCGCGCAGCTGCATGAACCTTGCGCTGCAGAAGAAGTGGCCCCTCTACCTAAGCACCAAGAACACCATCCTGAAGAAATACGACGGCCGCTTCAAGGACATCTTCCAGGACATCTACGAGCAGGAGTTCAAAGCCGCCTACAAGGAGGCCGGCATCACCTATGAGCACCGCCTGATCGACGACATGGTGGCTGCGGCCATGAAGTGGAGTGGTGGTTTCGTGTGGGCCTGCAAGAACTACGACGGCGACGTGCAGAGCGACACCGTGGCGCAGGGCTTCGGATCGTTGGGCCTGATGACCAGCGTGCTGATCACCCCCGACGGCAAGACCATGGAGGCCGAGGCCGCGCACGGCACCGTGACGCGCCATTACCGCCAGCACCAGCAGGGCAAGCCCACCAGCACCAACCCCATCGCCAGCATCTTCGCCTGGACGCGCGGCCTGGCATTCCGCGGCAAGCTGGACGGCAACACCGCGTTGATCGATTTCTCCTCCAAACTGGAGGCGGTGTGCATCCGCACCGTGGAGAGCGGCAAAATGACCAAGGACCTGGCGATGTGCATCCACGGCGATGACACCAGGCCGGAGCACTACCTCACCACAGAGCACTTCATGGCCGCACTGCGCGAGGAACTCGATCGCAGCATGTGAGAAGCGGGACCCCATCAGCCGGTGGACGGGTCCTTCGGGACCCGTTCCCATTTGCTGACCTTCGCATCCGTCCGCGACCGCGATGTTGTCCCTGCGAGATGCACGCTTCCTGCGCCATGCCTTCGTGGCGGCGTTCGTGCTGTACGCCATCACCGCTTGGAACAGCAGCGGGTACCACGCTTCCGATGAACACCACCAGGTGATCGCCTTCGCGCAGCATCGCCTGGGCGAGCTTCCTGTGAAAGATCTGGCGTGGGAGCACGAGCGGGCCATGCGTCCTTCGGCCCTGCCGTGGGTCGCGGTGGGCGTGATGTTGGCCACCAGGGCGGTGGGAATGACCGATCCGATGATGGTCACATTCATCCTCCGCGCCATCACGGCACTGCTCGCCTTGCTGGTGCTGCATCGATCGTTGCGCGTGCTGCTGCCGGCCATGGCCGAAAGGCTTCGTATCCCCTTCATCGTCATCACCTGGTCGCTGTGGTTCGTGCCCTTCCAACTGGTGCGCTACAGCGGTGAAACATGGAGTGGCATACTCTTCTTCCTGGGCATGCTCCTGGCGTTGAATGAAGGACGCACGACACGTTGGCCAATGCTCCTGGGCCTCTGCTTGATGGCCTCCATGTGGCTGAGGCCACCCATGGCGGTGGCGGCGGCGGGCCTGCTCGCCTGGCTCGTGGGGGTGCGCGGCGAAAGCCGGGCGACGATGGTGCGGATCATGGTGGGCATGGTGCTCATGTCGGTCATCCTGTTCGTCGCCGACAGCATGTTCTATGGACATGTCACCTTCAGCCCTTGGAACTATTCGCTCACCGGCATCAGCGGACCTCCGGAGCACATGCGTACCACGGCGATGCCATGGTGGTATTACCCGCCCTGGGTGATCAAGTACGCGCTGCCACCGATCGGCCTGATGCTGCTGGCCGCATTGGCGACGCTGATCCTTTATGATCGACGGCATCCCTTGGTCTGGTGCATCCTGCCCTTCCTCATCGCGCATTCCTGGCTGCCGCACAAGGAACTCCGCTTTCTGTATCCCTTGGCCATACTGACGCCCTGGTCGATCATCGCCGCTTGGGCGAAACTCCGCGATACCGGCATCAGCGAGCGCATACCCCTCTGGATGATCCGCACCGCCATCACGTTCATCGCGCTCTTCAACATCGCCGGACTCGCCGTGGTGATGACACAACCGGCAGGCACCGGCAACATGGCCTTTGTCCATTCCCTGCGTGCCGATGATGATGCTCCGGTCACCTGCCTGATCGAGCCTTCGGAAGCCTGGCGGATCGCATTGCCGCCTTTCTTTCGCGCACCGGTACCGGGCGATACGGCCATCGCGCCTCATTCCATCACCGGGCATATCACAACACCCTATGTGATCGCCCAAGCCGCGCAGATCGGCATGGTCCAGATGCGATCGGGTCAAGCGTTCGTCCCGCTCGCCGCATCGCATCCGGCATGGGCGCGCTGGTCGCTGCACCAATACCATTGGGGCGAGCGCGCGGTGGACTGGACCCTGTACCGCGTGAGATAACGGCCTCCGACCGATCGACGGCATCTTTGCGCCGCCGTTCTCCATGCGCCGTTCCCATCCCGTCACCCGCCGCGACCTGGACCGGCTGGCCATTCCGGCCATCATCGCCGGCATCGCCGAACCGGTGATCGCTTTGGTGGACACCGCCTTCGTGGGCCGCCTGGGCACGGCCGACCTCGCTGCGGTGGGCATCGGAAGCAGCTTTTTTCTTCTGGTGGTGTGGGTGCTGGCGCAAACGCGGAGCGCCGTGCTGGCGGTGACGGCGCGCTACTATGGTGCCGGCAGGCTCGATGAAGTGAAAGGCCTGGTGCCGATCGCCATCTGGATGAACTTCCTGCTGGGCCTGGGCTTCTTCGCCCTCACCGCCTATTTCGCCGAGTCCATCTTCCGCCTGTACAACGCCGAGGGCGAAGTGCTGGCCAAGGCCGTGGAGTACTACCGCATCCGCAGCATCGGGCACCCCGTGGTGCTGGCCACCTTCGCCATCACCGGCGCGTTCCGCGGCATCCAGAACCTGAGTTGGAGCATGTGGATCGGCCTGCTCGGTGCCGTGGTGAACCTGGCGCTGAATCCGGTGCTGATCTTCGGCTGGGGACCTTTGCCCGGCCTGGGGATCGCCGGCAGCGCGTGGAGCAGCCTTGTCGCCCAGCTGGTGATGTTCGCCGCCGCGGTGCGTGTGATGCTCGTGCGTACACCCTTCGACCTGTTCCCCGGCACCTGGCGCCACCCGGAATTGCGCGGCCTGTGGCTCTTGAGCGGCAATCTTTTCGCCCGTACGCTGGCGTTGAACGTGTGTTACTACCTGGGCAACCGCTATGCCACGGGCTATGGCGACGCGCACATCGCCGCGCACAGCATCGCCATGCAGATCTGGCTCTTCAGCGCCTTCTTCATCGACGGATACGCGGCCGCAGGAAGTGTGGTCGCCGGACGGTTGAAAGGCGCGCGCGATTGGCGGCAACTGCATCTGGTGGGCTGGCAGGTGACGCGCATGAGTGTGACCATCGGCGCGGCGCTGGCGGTGGTCTACCTCCTCGGTTATGGCTTCATCGGCAGCCTCTTCACACGCGACCCGGTCGTGCTCGCCCTGCTGGCCGGCGTATTCTGGATGGTGGTCCTCACCCAGCCGATCAACGCGGTGGCTTTCGCCTTCGACGGGATCTACAAAGGGCTTGGCAATGGCCTGGTCCTGCGCAATGTGCTGATGCTGTCCACCTTCCTGGTCTTCGTGCCGATCGCCTGGGGCACCGATGCGCTCGGCTGGGAACTGCACGCGGTGTGGGCCGCCTTCCTGGCCTGGATGTTCGTGCGTGGTGGTCTCCTCGCCTGGCACTTCCAGCGCCGCTATGGCCGCCTCGCGGCCGCCATGCGGCACGCTTAACTTCGACGCATGATCCGCACCATCACCCTGGCGATCCCGATGCTCCTGGCCCTGTCCGCGATGGCGCAGGAAGAGAAGAAGGACGACCGTCCCTTGGGCGACCGGCTCTGGTTCGGTGGCAACATCGGCCTGCTGTTCGGCAACGTCACCTTCATCCAGCTCGATCCCATGGTGGGCTACAAGGTGGATCGCGAGGGACGTTTCATGGTGGGCACAGGACCCAGCTACTGGCACTTCGCCGACAAGCGCTTCACCCCCACCTGGACCTTCACCGGATACGGTTACCGGGTCTTCAGCCGCTACCGCTTCATTGAACAGGCATTCGCGCACGCGGAGTTCCTGAACATGAATGTGGACGGCGCACGCAACGAACTCTTCGGCCCGCTTGACCAGCGCATCTGGGTGCCGCACCTGTTGGTGGGCGGCGGTTACATACAGCGCATGGGTGGCCGTTCCGGCATCGTGGCCCAAGTGCTGTTCGAGGTGCTGCAGGACCCCAACAGCGTGTACTATGGCATGGGACCCATCGTGAGCGTGGGCGTGGGCCTGGGCTTCTGATGTGCCAGGTGTCCCTGGTCACCGTGCCGAGGTGGGTGTTCGCCGTACCTTTGCGGCAGTTCATTGAAAAACCTTGGGGCCGACATGGATTCGACAGCGGCTTCGTGAGGTGTGGCAAGCATGCCGGGCGTGTGGTGCGGCCCGTATCCCAGTGCCACAACGCCATAACTGGCGAAGTAGACTACGCTCTCGCTGCCTAAGAGCCTTAGGCTCTGAAGCTTTATCCACGTGAACAACAGTAGCGTGGACGAGTACCCCTCGGAGAGGCCCGTTTCCCTCCTTTCCGGACCAGGGGTGTCGCCCTGGGAAGCTGGCCCGCGCGGTGGTCCGGAGCGCGGGTAAGACACAGGACCTAAGTCCACGCTGGGGTGCCCTTCCCCAGGCGCGGATCGAAAACCAATGAAGCGGCTAAGCATGTAGAAAACCCATTTCGCGGTCGTTTGGACGAGGGTTCGATCCCCTCCGGCTCCACACTTGAACAGGGTCCTCCGCAAGGGGGGCCCTGTTCTGCTTTTCTTTGCCGCCGCTCAAAATGGCAGCACCCTTCAGCAAGCTGGGCATCATTCGCGAGGGCAAGGTCCCGCCGGACCGGCGCGTGCCGCTCACTCCCGCGCAGTGCCGGGCCGTCGCGGAGCAACATCCCCAAGTGGACCTGGTGGTCCAACGCGCTGCCGCGCGCGCATTCACCGACGCCGAATACGCCGACGCGGGCGTGCCCTTGGTGGACGACCTGAGCGACCGCGACCTGATCCTCGGCATCAAGGAAGTTCCTGTGGACATGCTGCTGCCCGGCAAAGCCTACCTGTTCTTCAGCCACACCATCAAGGAACAACCCCACAACAGGAAACTTTTGCGTGCGGTGCTGGACCGGGGCATCACCCTGATCGACCATGAACTGCTGACCAATGCGGCGGGCGAGCGCGTGCTGGCCTTCGGCTATTGGGCCGGCGTGGTGGGTGCGTACAACGGCATCCGCGCCTGGCGGCTGACGCATGGCGGCATCCCGCTGAAGCCCGCGCACGAATGCCACGACCTGGAGGAACTGGAGCGCCATCTCCATGCCTATCCGCTTCCGAACGACCTGCGGATCGTACTCACCGGTGGCGGGCGCGTGGGCAAGGGCGCCATGGGCGTGCTCGAACGGGCCGGGGTGGAACGCATATCGCCGGCCGACTTCCTGGCCGGGGAACACCGTGGTCCCATCTACTGCGTGTTGGGTTCGGCCGATCTGTATGAACGTGAGGATGGCCGGCCCTTCGACAAGGCCGCATTCCACCATGATCCCAGCGGCCATCGCGCCCGATTCCTGCCTTACGCCCGGCGGGCGCACATCTACATGGCCTGCCACTTCTTCGATCCACGCGGACCCAAGATCCTGACCGCCGACGACCTGCGTGATCCACAGCGTAGCATCGAAGTGGTGGCGGACATCAGTTGCGACATCGGTGGCCCCATCGACAGCACCCTGCGGGCAAGCACCATCGCGGAGCCCTTCTACGGATATGATCCCGTCTCCGGACGTGAGGTGCCAGCAGGTTCGTCAGGCAGCATCACGGTCATGGCCGTGGACAACCTGCCCTGCGAATTGCCGCGCGACGCTTCCGAAGCATTCGGCAATGACTTGTTGGCGCGCGTCCTGCCTGCTTTGGTCGGCGACGATCCCGAAGGCATGGTCGACCGTGCCACGATCGCGCGCGAAGGGCACCTCACAGAGGCCTACCGTTACCTGGAGGGATACGCGTCAGGGACCTGACCCACGGCTCAAGCCACACGCACGGTCAGTTCCAAGGCGAAGCAGACCGTGCCGTCGCCCAGGTCACGGCAATGTGTGCGGATGGGGCCATCGCTTTTGCGCGCCATGGTGATCAGCCCCAGGCCCGCGCCGCCGTGCTCGGTACGTTCCTGCATGGAAAGCAACTTCAGGTACTGGCTCTTCAACTCGGCATCATCCATCTCATTGAGGATGTCCACCCGGTGGCTGAGCAGCGCCGCGGTGGCGGCCGGCACCACATTGCCCATCACGAGCCGATACCCCCAAGGCGCCCGCACCATGCGCGCGAAGGAGGATACCGCTGAATTGGGCAAATGGTGGTGGTGGATGTTCTCCAAGCCCTCGGTGAGCACATTGAAGAGCCGTTTGCGCGCGGCGACGGGATCGCCCGATGCCAGACTCGCCTCCTCGGCTATCGTGAGCAACCGATGCACCACCCCATGATCCACCAAGCCTTGGTGATCGAAGGCCATCGTGGCATCTGGCACTGGCACATGCGGAACAAACGTGTCCGCGGTGCATCCGCTTCCAGCCGTGCTATCCGCCACTTGCTGCTCTATGTGCACCAACCTGGACATTGTACGATGAAATTGGGATAACTGTCGGCAAAGTGCCTCTTTTTGTCGATATACGCAACCGTTCGTCCCTTGGTTGCGGGGTTTGGCCATTTAGCTTTGCCTGAAACGGACCGCGATGACCGGAACGACGCCCCTCAAGCTCTCCATAGGACTGGCCATCAGCCTGTTGTATAGCGGATGCTACTTCGGCCCCTGCATTTCCGCCGAAGGCGTCGTGGAGACCCGATCCATCTCGGTGGAACCCTTCCAGAGTCTGATCGCCGAAGGCCCCATGGACATCAAGGTCACCCCCGGTGCTGAATATGGCGTTGAGGTGGAAGGCCCATCCTCGTGGAGCGAAATGGTACAAGCTGAAGTCCTGGGAGGGGTCCTCACCATCAGCATGGAGGGCTGTCTCAGCGGGCGTGGCAAGCTGATCGTGCATGTCACCGCACCTTCACTGGCTGCCGTGAAGCTTCGCGGCTCCGGCGATGTGAAGGGTGCCATACCATCCAGCAGCGATGCCGTCCTTGTTGAACTCCATGGCAGTGGAGACATGGAGCTGGAGATCGCTTCGGCTTCGGTGACCGCCGATCTGCGGGGTAGCGGGGACATGGTGCTGAAAGGCGCCACCCGCAGCCTCGTGGCCAGGCTCCATGGCAGCGGTGACATACGCGCGGCCGGGTTGGAAACAGAAGAAGCCGTGGCGGAGGTGCGCGGTTCGGGCGACATCGTGGTGAACGCCCGTGGATCACTTTCGGCCAGCGTTCATGGCAGTGGCGATATCCGCTACCATGGCGATCCACATATCGCGAAGCGTGAGGTGCGTGGTTCCGGTGATATCCGCCAAGCGAAATGAGAAGCTCAGTACGACCCGATCCGCTGCCACTCTTCGCATTGCTCTTGGCATTGGGCGCCTGCGGAACGGAGAATGGACAAGGAACACTTCCGGAGATCGGGCCGGATCCTTCTGCGACCAATGCGTCACCGGGCCTTGGCGCGCCACTCACCTATCCCATGCTGGATGATCAGGTGCGCCACGACACCCTTCTGATCCAGGTCACCTTCGACCTCGGTGACGGTACCCAGGTGATGGTGGCCTCGCATGTGGACGAAAAGTTCGAGGGTCTTCGGCTGTACAGGTACCGCGTACTGCCGGACAGCCAGGCCCTGGTGCTGAAAGCTTCCGGGCCAGCCTACGACAGCTGGACCATGCTGCCCACCTTCTTCCGGCATCCGCACGACAGCGCGGCGTGGATCATACTGGCCGACTTGGGCGAACGCCAGAGCTGGGGCCAGAAGGTCTTCCGTTTGGATGCCGGGGGGTTCAACGAACTGGGCTTCCTGGATGTGGCGCTACCGGTGAGCTTGCCTGAGGCGGACGGCGGTGCGAAGCTCAAAGGCATCGGGCCGGTGACACGCGTCATGAAGGATGGTGATGACATCCTCTTCCGCTTCCAGGTGCCGGTGATCCACCTCTATGACGACCTCGCTGGCGGCATCGATCTGCGCATGGGCGGCGATCGCATCACCTACCGTTGGAGCCCCACCTTGGGCATGGTTCTGCACGTGGACGGCAAGCCACGCCGGCCGAAGAAAGTAGCGCTCCGGTCATAAATTGCCGGCATGCCCACCTGCCATGTCCATTCGCGACGGCGCCTGCTTGCGCAAGCTGCGCTGATCATCCTCCTGCCCTTGTCCGCGCAGGCCCAGAAACGCACCTTGGGCGCTGAGGAATTCTCACCCGGCGGACCTTGCGACAACGCCGCCTGGAAGCTGGTGTTCCACGACGAGTTCAATGGGGCCGCGCTGGACCGAAGCAAATGGATCACCTACTTCCCCTTCAGCGAGGACGGCAGCGAGAACTGCGCCGACTGCCGATACATGAGCGGCACCAACAACATCTTCACCGAGTCGCAGGTGTCGGTGAACGAGGGCAGACTCCTCCTGGGCGTGGCCAGCAAGCCCACCACCTGGTACCACCACACCAAGGACCACGAGGCCGGACTGGTGCGCTCCATCGGCTCCGCGGAGTTCACCTACGGGCGCTTCGAGATGCGCGCCAAGATCCCCTATGGCCAGGGGCTTTGGCCGGCGTTCTGGACCTTTGGCGGGGAAACGGAGATCGATGTTCTGGAGATGTGCGGCGAACGCACGAAGTACCTGAAGATGGCCCTGCACCGCTGGGGCGCGCAGAAGCACTCGGGCGGCGGCAACCACAAGGGCCCCGACATGGCGCAGAACTTCCATGTGTACGCCGTGGAGTGGGAGCCTGATGAGATCCGCTTCTACCTGGACGACGAACTCGTGCTCACACAGGGGCGATTCGTGGATGCCAGGGGAAGACCATTGCCCGGTTGCGACAGAGCGGCAGGAACGCATCCCACCGCGCCCTATTATCCACGCGGCACCGATGCGACGAACATCCTCATCAATCTCGCCGTGAGCAACCCCAAGGGCTTCTGCAAGGGACCTAAGCGGCCTGTGGCCTGGGCGCCCGGCACCGCGCTGGAAGTGGACCATGTGCGCGTGTACCAACGCGAGCCACAAGCCGGGTTGGCGGACCTGTGCGCCGCACCGCGCAAGTTGGCGGCCGATGGTGGCGAGGGCGTCTTGCGCGTCGGACAGGAGCGGCGCTATACGGTCACCGGCCCCCACGGCGACCTGCATTGGAGCACAGGCGAAGGCGTCGCTGTCGTTTCGCGTGATGCGAGTGGGATCACCGTGCGCAACATGGGCACCGTGCATGGCCCGACCTGGGTGCGCGCGGAAAGCCGGGACGATCCCTGCCCGCGCGGACCGCTGATGCTGGAAGCCGGTCTGGAGCTGGGCCGCTGATCGGATCAGTGGACGATCGGGACCATCCCGCGTACGCCCATGTCCACCACGGTGTCGCCCGCGCCGGGTTCGAAGATCCCGTCACCGGCCACATCCACCCACTCGAAGCTGTTGTTCGTGCTCAGCGAAACAGTGATGACCACATCGCTCGTCTCGCTGCCGGTGATCACCAACGGTTCCGCGAAAGCGCCGGTGACCACACAACTGCCGGCTGGAATGGGCGAAGTGGCGAAGATGGGATTGGGCACGGTAGTGGCGCCCGGTGGGGCCTGGCCCTGCAGCACCGGCACAGGGATCGGCGGGTCCAGCACCTCGGAAGCCCAGAATCCCTGGAGTTTGTTGGCGTTCACCGCCACGCTCTGCTGTGCCACTTGGAAGGTGCCGATCCAGGTGTTGTAGCCGATGAAGGAAGCCAGGCGCGCATTCATGTCGAAGGGCGGGAAACCGGGCTCCACATGGCGAAAGCGGACGTCGTACTTCTGGTAGGCCAAGGACACGCGCAGCCACTGATAGGTGCCGGCCGAGAGCTCGGTGAGCGGAATGCTCAGGAAGGTGCCACCATCGCCCACCCGCACACTCTGCGAGAAATCGATCGCCGTGGCGCCACCGGCGTTGGTCTCCGGCGCATGGTAGACCACGCTGCCCGCACCCAGCGCCGTGAAGGCCGATGGGGCGAACTCCACGTAGTGCGCGCTCATCTCCTGGAACTTCGGATGCTGTGCCCCATGGCCAGCGGGGATCCCCACCACCTGGCCCACATTGTTCAAGCGCACCTGCGTGCTGTCGAACTTGAACTTCAGGATCAGCCGCGGTGCGGGGTCACCGCCAACGGGAGGTGGCACCGGTGCCGGATCGTCCTTCTTGCATGCAGCGAGGAGCAGGACGCCGAGCAGGGCGATAGCGAATGGTTGGAGTCGCATGATGGTGGGAATGAGGCCGGATCTGGCCGTGCGAAGGTACCAAGGACCATGCCCGGCGAACATGAACAGGTGATGTGCCGTTATTGTTATGCACGCATACTTTCTCTGCTTATCTTGGTCCCTGCCACATGAAACCCGAAGAGACCATCGACTTCCACATCCGCAAGCTCTGGAGCCGCATCGCCCGGATATACAACAGCGAGGCGGCGAAGTATGGGGGCAGCATGGCCATCGGGCAGATCCTGCTCAACATCGAACCGGAAGGCACGCCCAGCACCAAGCTGGGGCCGAAGATGGGCATGGAGAGCCGCAGCCTGGTGCGCACCCTGCAGACCATGGAAGAGGCCGGGCTGATCAAACGCATCGCCTGCCAGGACGACAAGCGTGTGGTGCGCATCCACCTCACCCCGAAAGGCAAACAGATGCGCGATGTGAGCCGCGAGACCGTGATCAAATTCAACCAACGCGTGCAGGAGGAGATCCCCGCCAAGGACCTCGCGAACTTCCACGCGGTGATGGACAAACTCAACGACCTACTCGAACGCAAGGAACTGCTGATATGAGCAACAAACGCAACATCCGCAAGGTCGCCGTGCTCGGAAGCGGCGTCATGGGCAGCCGCATCGCCTGCCATTTCGCGAACACCGGCACCGAGGTGCTGTTGCTGGACATCGTCCCGAAGGACGCTGTGGACAGCAAGGACCCCGCAGCGCGCAACAAGATCACCGACGAGGCCCTCGCCTTCGCGCTGAAGAGCAACCCCTCGCCGATCTACGACAAGGCCTTCGCCAAGCGCATCACCACGGGCAACTTCGACGACGACCTGGCCAAGGTCAAGGACTGCGACTGGGTCATCGAGGTCATCATCGAGCGGCTCGACATCAAGCAGCAGCTCCTGGAGAAGGTGGAGAAGCACCGCAAGCCCGGTTCGCTCATCACCAGCAACACCAGCGGCATCCCCATCAACGCCATCGCACAGGGCCGCAGCGAGGATTTCCGCAAGCACTTCTGCGGCACGCACTTCTTCAACCCGCCGCGCTACCTGCCTTTGCTGGAGCTGATCCCCGGCCCGGACACCGACCCCGCCGTGCTCAGCTTCCTGGAGGACTACGGCCAGCGCATCCTGGGCAAGGTCACCGTGCTGTGCAAGGACACGCCCGCCTTCATCGCCAACCGCATCGGCGTGTTCAGCATCATGGGCCTGTTCCATTCCGTGAAGGAGTTCGGCCTCACCGTGGAAGAGATCGATCGCCTTACCGGTCCCGTGCTGGGCCGCCCCAAGAGCGCCACCTTCCGCACCGCCGACGTGGTGGGCCTGGACACCCTGGTGAACGTGGCCAAGGGCCTGAAGGACAACTGCCCGAACGACGAGCAGAACGCCCTTTTCGCCATCCCCGACTACCTCGCGACGATGGTGGAGAAGAACATGCTCGGCAGCAAGACCGGCAAGGGCTTCTTCTTCAAGGACCGCAGCAGTGCGAAGGGCGACATCCTCGCGCTGGACCTCAACACGCTGGAGTACCGCGAGCAGGTGAAGCCCAAGTTCGCCACGCTGGAAGCCGCCAAGAAGCAGGAAGACCTGGTGAAGCGCATCCCCGTGCTCTACGACGGCACGGACAAGGCGGGTGAGTTCTACCGCAAGAGCTTCCACGCGCTGTTCGCGTACGTGAGCCACCGCATCCCCGAGATCAGCGACGAGCTCTACAAGATCGACGATGCCCTGCGCGCCGGTTTCGCGTGGGAACTCGGTCCCTTCGAGTACTGGGACGCGATCGGTGTGGAGAAGGCGGTGAAGGATATGGAAGCCGCCAGCGTGAAGATGGCCGCATGGATCGGCGACATGCTGAAGGCCGGACACACCAGCTTCTACAAAGTGGAAGGCGGCAAGCGCATGTACTACGATGCCGCCAGCAAGAGCTACAAGCCCGTGCCCCGTGGCGAGGGCCTCATCGTATTGGCCGACCTGCCCGACAGCAGCATCGTGTGGAAGAACCCCAACGCCGTGGTGCGCGACCTGGGCAACGGCATCCTATGCCTGAGTTGGAGCACCAAGATGAACACCATCGGTGCGGAGGTGATCCAGGGCCTGAACAAGGCCATGGACCTCGCCGAGGAAAGCGGCAAGGGCCTGGTGATCTACAACGATGCCGCCGTGTTCAGCGCAGGCGCCAACGTGGGCATGATCTTCATGATGGCCGCGCAGCAGGAGTACGAGGACCTCGAAATGGCCGTGCGCACCTTCCAGAACACCATGATGCGCGTGCGCTACAGCAGCATCCCCGTGGTGGTGGCGCCGCACAACCTCACCCTCGGCGGCGGCACCGAATTGTGCCTGCATGCCGACAAGGTGGTGGCGCATGCCGAGACCTACATGGGCCTGGTGGAGTTCGGTGTGGGCGTCATCCCTGGCGGCGGCGGCACCAAGGAATTCGCCCTGCGCCTCAGCGATGAACTGAAGGAAGGCGACATCCGAATCAACCGCATGCGCGAGCGCTTCCTCACCATCGGCACCGCCAAGGTGGCCACCAGCGGTCACGAGGCATTCGGTCTCGGTTACCTGCGTCCCGGCGTGGACGAGGTGATCGTGAGCCGCGCCCACCAGCTGGCCTACGCCAAGCAATGCGCGCTGGACCTCTGGAACAAGGGCTACACCAAGCCCGCGCCGCGCAAGGACATCACCGTGATGGGCCAGGAAGGACTCGGCATCGTCTACGTGGGCGCCAACAGCATGCTCAGCGGCAACTATATCAGCGAGCACGATGCGCTCATCAGCGAAAAGCTCGGCTACGTCCTCTGCGGCGGCGACCTCAGCGAGAAGACCGAGGTGAGCGAGCAGTACCTGCTCGACCTGGAGCGCAAGGCCTTCGTGGAGTTGTGCATGCAGAAGAAGACGTTGGAGAGGTTGCAGAGCATCATAACGACGGGGAAGGTTTTACGGAATTGATGGCTGTCCGATGTCTTATGAAGGCTGACGGTTGCTGTCCTATGTCCGATGACTGTTGACAGTTGCTTGAGCCTAACAAGAGCGAAACCCACCAACCCCACATCACCATGAACCGCTTCAAGAAACTCGACGTGTGGAAACAGGCCCTGAACCTCTCAGTGGAAGTGTATCGTGCCACGGAGAAATTCCCGAAAAAGGAGGTCTATGGGCTGGCAAGCCAGATGCAGCGTGCAGGCGTATCCGTGCCCAGCAACATCGCTGAAGGTGCGGCGCGCAACCACGATGGCGAGTTCTACCACTTCCTAGGCATTGCGTGCGGTTCGGCTGCTGAGCTCTACACACAGTCCATGATCGCTTGCGAGCTGGGCTATATCACCCGCGCCCAATCGGACAAGATCACCGGAGAGCTGGACCACATCATGAACCGGATCTTCAAACTGCAGGAACAACTGGAAACGAAACACAAGAAGCGGCCGGTGCGGAGCTAGGTGGCTGTCCTATGTCCTATGTCGGTTGTCTTATGCCGCTCACCCATTTGGCAGGTAGTGCGATCCTCTCGGACTGCGTTACCTACCAGACCCGCCAGCAATCGTCAACCCTCATAAGACAACGGACAATCTCTCAGATACAGCAAACCTCTCCGATAGCACGACCTACCAGACCCGCGAGCAACCGTCAACCGTCAGAAGACATAAGACACTCCCCCCATGAACGCATACATCATCGCAGGTTTCCGCTCCGCCGTAGGCAAGTCCGGGCGCGGCAAGTTCCGTTTTACACGTCCTGACGATCTCGCAGTTGGCGTGGTGAAGCACCTGGTGGCCAGCGTGCCCAACCTGGACATCGAACGCATCGACGACGTGATCGTGGGCAACGCCACGCCCGAGGCCGAGCAGGGCCTGAACATCGGCCGCATGATCAGCCTGATGGGCCTGAACACCAACAAGGTGCCGGGCATGACGGTGAACCGCTACTGCAGCAGCGGTAGCGAGACCATCGCCATCGCCGCGGCCAAGATCCACAGCGGGCAGGCCGACTGCATCATCGCCGGTGGCGTGGAGTGCATGAGCCCCATCCCCTTCGGTGGCTGGCGCATCGTGCCCAACGCCAAGGTGGGCAAGGCCAACCCCACGTGGTACTGGGGCATGGGCCTCACCGCCGAGGCCGTGGCGCGCGACTTCAAGGTGAGCCGCGAGGACCAGGACGCCTTTGCGCTGGCCAGCCACGAGAAGGCGCTGGCCGCCATCGCCGCCGGGCGTTTCAAGGACGACATCGTGCCCATCGAAGTGGAGCGCGTGTACCTGGACGCGAAGGAGAAACGCCAGGTGGAGAAGTACGTGGTGGACACCGATGAGGGTCCGCGCGCGAGCTCTTTGGAGGCACTGGCGAAGCTGAAGCCCGTGTTCGATGCCAAAGGCACGGTAACGGCCGGCAACGCCAGCCAGACCAGCGATGGCGCCGCCTTCGTGCTGGTGGTGGGCGAACGCATGCTGAAGCAGCTCAATGCGAAGCCGATCGCGCGCCTCCTCTCCTACCACGTGGCCGGCGTGGAGCCGCGTATCATGGGCATCGGTCCGGTGGCGGCAGTGCCCAAGGCCGTGGAGATTGCCGGCCTGAAGCTGAAGGACATCGAGCAGTTTGAGTTGAACGAGGCCTTCGCATCTCAGTCGCTTGCGGTAGTGCGTGAACTGGGCATCGATCCCAGCATCGTGAACGTGAACGGTGGCGCCATCGCGCTGGGGCATCCGCTGGGGTGCACGGGGGCGAAGCTTACCGTGCAACTGTTGAACGAAATGAGAAGGAGGAAGCAGAAGTACGGGGTCGTCACCATGTGTGTCGGCACCGGCCAGGGCGCAGCCTCCGTATTCGAACTCCTGAATTGACAAGCCATGAGCACTGAGATCAAATCCAAAGCATTGCAGGGCGGCGAATTCCTGATCCGCGAGAGCGACCCTCAGGACATCTTCATCCCCGAGGAATTCAACGAGGAGCAGCGCATGATCGCACAGAGTTCGCAGGAGTTCCTGGAGCAGCACGTGTGGCCCAACCTGGACCGCATCGATGCGCTGGAGGAAGGGCTGATGCCGAGCCTGCTGGACAAGGCCGGTGAGCTGGGGCTGCTGGGCATCAGCGTGCCCGAGGAGTACGGTGGTTTCGGCAAGGACTTCCTGACCAACATGCTGGTGACGGAGATCACCGGCGCGGGGCACAGCTTCAGCGTGGCGATCGCGGCGCACACGGGGATCGGTACGCTGCCCACGCTGTACTACGGCACACCCGAGCAAAGGCAGAAGTATGTGCCGAAGATGGCCAGCGGAGAATGGAAGGCCTGCTATTGCCTCACCGAGCCCGGCAGCGGCAGCGATGCCAACAGCGGAAAGACGAAGGCGGTGCTGAGCGACGATGGCAAGCACTACATCCTGAACGGCCAGAAGATGTGGATCACCAACGGTGGTTTCGCGGACATCTTCACGGTGTTCGCCAAGATCACCGACCCGAAGACCGGCGAGGCGGACAAGAACCTGACGGCCTTCATCGTGGAAAAGGGTTTCGGCGGTATCACGCTGAACCCCGAGGAGAAGAAGATGGGCATCAAGGGCAGCAGCACGCGCCAGGTCTTCTTCAACGACTGCAAGGTGCCGGTGGAGAACCTGCTGGGCGGGCGCGGCAACGGTTTCAAGATCGCAGTGAACATCCTGAACGTGGGCCGCATCAAGCTGGCCGGTGCAGCGCTTGGCGGTGCGAAGAAGAGCGTGGACATCGCCGTGCAGTATGCCAACGAGCGCCACCAGTTCGGCAAGCCGATCGCGAGCTTCGGTGCGATCCAGCAGAAGCTGGCCGACATGGCCACCTACTGCTACGCCACCGAAAGCGCGACCTACCGTTGCAGCAACGACATGGAGAAGGCGATCGAGCAGCTGAAGTCGGAAGGTGCCGACCACGCGACCGCGCTGCTGAAAGGTGTGGAGCAGTACGCTGCGGAAGCGGCCATCCTGAAGGTGGTGGGCAGCGAATGCCTGGACTTCGTGGTGGACGAGGCGGTGCAGATCCACGGCGGCATGGGCTACAGCGCTGAGAGCGCCATTGAGCGTGCATACCGCGACAGCCGCATCAACCGGATCTTCGAGGGCACCAACGAGATCAACCGCCTGCTGACGGTGGACATGCTGCTGAAGCGCGCCATGAAAGGCCAGTTGGACCTGATGGGTCCTGCGAAGGCCGTGGCCGGCGAGTTGCTGGGCATCCCTGACTTCGCCGAGCCGGACGAGAGCCTCTTGGCCGCCGAGCAGGGCTATGTGAAGAACTTCAAGAAGGCCGTGCTGATGACCGCCGGTGGTGCCGCGCAGAAACTCGGCCTCGCCCTGGGCGACGAGCAGGAGATCGTGATGCACATCGCCGACATGGTGATAGAGACCTACATGGCTGAGAGCACCCTGCTGCGCACGCAGAAACTGGTGAGCATGAAAGGTGAAGCCGCATGCGCCGAGCAGATCGCGATGACGCAGCTCTACATCAACGACGCCGCCGACCGCATCCACAAGAGCTGCAAGGAGGCCGTGAACTCCTTCGCCGAGGGCGACGAGCGCATGGCGATGCTGATGGGTGCCAAGCGCTTCACCAAGACGCAGCCGCTGAACACGACCAAGGCGCGTCGCGTGGTGGCGAAGAAGATGATCGAGGCGGGGAAGCTGCCGTACTGATCGTCCTACACAGAGGCACAAGGACACAAAGAGCGCGGAGGATGACATCCTCCGCGCTCTTTCGCGTGTGGGTCCTTGGTTACGAAGGTGGTGTGGCCCTGTGTCCTCCGCGCCTTTGTGCCTCTGTGGTCTTCCACTCAGAGTTTCTTGATCTCCCGCTCCGTCACCCACTTGCTCTTGTAGAGCTTGTTGTCGTACTGGATGTGGTACTTGTTCTCGCCCACTTCGATCACCGTGGCGGGCGCGGGCACCATGCCGTACTCCACCTCCACGCGGTCGCCCACCTTGAACTTGGTGAGGGGCGAGGCGGGTGCCGGTGTCGCAGCGGTCTTGAAGCCACGCAGGCGGTCCCTGCCCACCCATTCGTTCCAGCTTTCGTCCCAGCCATCGTAGGTGATGAAGTACTTGTCGCCATCGACCTTGAGGAT
Organism: Flavobacteriales bacterium; assembly: GCA_026129465.1. NCBI lineage: Bacteria > Pseudomonadati > Bacteroidota > Flavobacteriia > Flavobacteriales > Flavobacteriales bacterium. The sequence goes on along the minus strand of JAHCIA010000001.1, from coordinate 3,366,088 downwards.
CTTGCCTTTGTACCAGGCGCCGCTGGATTCGATCTCCACGGTCTCGTTCACTTTCTGGGCGCTGGCGGCGGTGGCCGTGCACAGCGCGATGATCAAAAGGAGTGCGGATGCTTTCATGCGTAAGAGATGTTGAAATGGGAACGCGCGGGCCGACGAAGACCGTGCCAAGGTAGGGCGGGCAGCAGAACGGAAATGGCCTCCGTCTTACCTTCACCTCATGCGCTGGTCCATCGTTCCCGCATTGTCCATCGCCTTGCCGCTCGCCGGCCAATGGTGGATGCCCATGGCGGATTTCCCAGGCACGGCCCGCGACGATGCGGCCGTCTTCCATTCGTACGACAAGATCTACGTGGGCACCGGCATGGAGGTGGGCTGGGGTCTCACCAACGATTGGTACGCCTACTCCATGGCCACGGAAGAGTGGGAACCCGTGGCGCCCCTGCCAGCGGGTCCGCGCCAGTACTGCAGCGGTTTCAAACTGGGCGATGAGCGCGGCTACCTCTTCGGCGGGCTGGACGACAACGGCCCGCTCAGTGAATTGTGGCGCTACGACCCCTTGACGGATACCTGGACCCAACGCGCATCGCTGCCCGCAGCGGGCCGCTATGCCGCATCGGTGATCACCACCTGGGACCACGCCTACGTCTGCGGCGGCATGCTGGCCAATGGCGAACCGACCAACGAGGTCTGGCGCTACGACCACGCCTCCAACACCTGGTCGCCACGCGCGCCCATGCCCGGACCACCGCGCCACCGCGCGGCCGTCGTGGACAACGTGGTGGCCGGCGGCGCCGATGCCGACTTCAACGCCTTGGGTGATGTCCATGCCTACAACTTCCTCGCCGACACCTGGACGCCAAGTCCGGACCTGCCGGAGCCACGTTTCGGTGCCGCATCTGCGGAGCACATGCTCCTCTGCGGCGCCAGCGCTTTGGATGAATTCCACAACACGGTCTTCAGCCGCGACTGGATCACCGGCGAATGGAACAGCTGGCCCATCCCACCCTTCCCCGGCGGGCCGCGCAAGGGCGGTGTCGCCTCCACACAGGGCTACCTCATGGACATCGGCATCCTCTTCTATGGCTTGGGCATCAATGGGCAGGATCGCTACAAGGACTGGTGGATGCTGGTGTATGGCACCGGCGTAGCGGAAACCACGGCGCAGCAGCTTCGTGTCTACCCGAACCCGGCCAGCGCCAACCTCCACCTCCTGCTGCCCGACCATTGGCCAGGGGTGGTCTATCGCATCCTGGACACCACCGGCCGCGAAGTGATGGCCGGCCATTATGTCGCAGGGGGCGGCATCGGCATCGAAAGCCTCGCACCGGGCCGCTATGCGATCGACCTGGAACAGGACGGCGATCGCCTCCGCGCCTCCTTCATCAAACTCCCCTGATGGACTTCCTCGACCCTGCGCTGGAACGCTACGCGGCCTCGCGGACCGAGCCCGAGCCGGAACACCTCAGTGCCCTGGCCGCCGAGACACGCGCCGATGTGCCCATGCCCCAGATGCTGAGCGGCCACTTGCAAGGGCGGCTTCTCAGTCTGTTCAGCGGACTGCTGGCGCCGAAGCTGGTGCTGGACATCGGCACCTACACCGGTTACAGCGCGCTCTGCCTGGCGGAAGGATTGGCCGAAGGTGGCACGGTGCACACCATCGATGTGGATGACGGCCACACCCCCATGGTACGCCGCTACATCGAGAAGGCCGGACTCACCGAAAGAGTGGTCCCGCATATCGGTCCCGCCACCGATGTGATCCCCTGGATCGAGGGCGTCTTCGACCTGGTCTTCATCGATGCCGACAAGGAGAGTTACCTGCGCTACTTCGACCTGGTGGTGGACCGTGTGCGGCCCGGCGGATTGATCATCGCCGACAATGTGTTGTGGAGCGGCAAGGTGCTGCTGCCGAAGAAGGCGCAAGACGCCGAGACGCGGGCGCTGGCCGCTTACGCCGCGCAGGTGGCGAAAGACCCCCGTGTGGACAGCCTTCTGCTTCCGCTGCGCGATGGCCTGCTGGTGAGCCGGCGGAAATGACCATCGTCAGGGCCGTATCTTCGGTGCACGCCCAACTTCACCGCACCATGGAAGCGCAACTGTTCTACAAGGAATTGGGCCGCCTGCTCTATGCCATCGCAGCGGCCGACGGCAAGGTGAGCGACAAGGAGGTGGCCACGCTCAAACGCATCGTCTCGGAGGAACTCGTGCCCCAGGAGGCGAGCACCGACCACTTCGGCACTGACCAGGCCTACATCACCGAGTTCGAGTTCGATGTGCTCGCCGATCGCGGCGCTTCCGTGGAGGGCGCCTTCGATTCCTTCATCGCCTACATGGCGCGCCACAGGAACGATCTGGACCCCGAGCGCAAGGAGCTGATCTACCGCGCGGCCGACGCCGTGGCCAACGCCTTCCACGGCGTGAACAAGGCCGAACTGCCCCTGCTCATCGAGCTGCGCAAGCACCTGCACTGAGCCGCATGCCCCGCCTATCTTCGGGCGCTTCCGATGGACATCATCGACCTGCGCTCCGATACGGTCACACGCCCCACCCCCGCCATGCGCGACGCCATGCTGCGCGCCGAGGTGGGCGATGATGTCTTCGGTGAGGACCCCACCGTCAACGCGTTGGAGGAACATGCCGCCGACCTCTTCGGCCATGACGCCGCGCTGTTCTGCCCCAGTGGCACCATGACGAACCAGATCGCGATGAATGTGCACACACGACCGGGCGACGAAGTGCTGTGCGAGGAGGGTGCGCACGTGTACCGCTATGAAGGTGGCGGGATGATGGCCAACAGCGGCTGCAGCGTGAAGCACCTGCCCGCGGACAGGGGGCGTTTCACGGCGGAGGATGTCATCGCGGCCGTGAACGACCGAAACGCCGCCTATCTCGCCCACAGCCGCTTGGTGGTGATCGAGAACACGGTGAACCGGGGCGGCGGTGCCATTTGGGACATCGCGGAAGTGGAGCGCATCCGTGCGGCCTGCGACGCGAACGGCCTGTCGCTGCACCTGGATGGCGCGCGACTGTTCAACGCCATGGCGGTGGACGGATCCTCGCCGCGGCGCTGGGGCGGTCTCTGCCCGAGCATCTCCATCTGCCTGAGCAAGGGACTGGGCGCACCGGTGGGCAGCTTGCTCACGGGTGGTGCCGCCTTCATCCATCAGGCGCGGCGTGTGCGCAAGCGCTTCGGTGGCGGCATGCGGCAGGCCGGCATTCTCGCGGCGGCGGGCCTCTTCGCCTTGCGGCACCAAGTGGAACGCCTGAAGGACGATCATGCGCGGGCGCAACGCCTGGGTGGGGCCATCGCGGGCATGCCTTGGTGCGCGCGTCTGATGCCCGTGGACACCAATATCATCATCTACGACCTCACCGCCGGCCACGATGCCCGGTCGCAGGTGGCCGCCTTGGAGAAGCTTGGCCTGCGTTGCTTCGCCATCGGGCCTTCACAGGTGCGCATGGTCACCCACCTGGAGGTGGACGATGCGGCGATCGATCGCGCCATCGGCATCCTCGGTACCTTGCACGCATGAATCGTCTTCTGCTCATCCCCATCGTGATCACCCTGGCCGCGTGCGCCCCCAAGGCCTACGTGTTCAAGGGCGTGCATGAGGGCGTGGAGGTCTCCTACCGCTGGGCGCACCCCACCGGCAAACCCAGCGAACTATTGCTGAAACTGGTGAACACCGCACAGGAGGACAAACGCCTGGAGCTGGTGATCGACCTTTACTACCAGGGCCGCACCGTGGAATCGTTGAGCGCGGACACCTGCATCCGGGTGGGACAGACGCTCAATGGCAAGCTCAACGGCATCTATTTCATTCCGGAGCGGCTCACCACCGAACAGATCAAGAGCAACGACAGCGCGGTGGAGCTGACCCACACGCGGATCGTGGGCGACGTGTGCCGATGAAGCGGGATCCACGGACCGACAGGCGCCTGCTGGCGGCCATGGGGGCGTTGCTCCTGCTGGGCCTCGTGCTGGTGGCGCTGATGGCCCGTGTCGATGCCGAACGCCGTCGCGCCGATGCCCTCAATGCCCTGGAACAGGCCGATCGCCTCACGCGTGTGCGCATCGATGCCTTCATCATGGAAGTGGCCGAGGACCTGCGCGAGGAGACCCAGGCCATGGCCGGTTGGCAGGAACATGATGTGGCCGGGCTGGTGGGCCGGTGGCGGCCGTTGATGGACACGCACTGGCCCATCGTTTCGATCGCCGTGGCCGACGAACTGGGCAACGAACACACCCTGCTGCGCCAGGATGAAGGACTCCTCTACCGCCATGTCTCCGAAGGGTCGCGGAAAGTGGGGCCCACGGTATGCCGGGTGAACGGTCCCTCGGAAGCCCTTGTCATCGGCAAGTGCGACACGCTCACCGGATCGCGAGACCCCCGCACGCGCACCTCGTTCAGCAAGGCGCTGGAGAATTCTGGCGACAGTCCCGTGTGGCATCTGGCCGGCGAACCCGAAGATCCCGGGGTTCGGCTGAAGGCGGCCCAGCTCTTCCGCGATCCACGTGAGGACCGGCCATTCCGCATCCTGACGATGAAGGTCGATCTGGCGCGTTCGCGCTGGCTCGATGCCTGGCCCACACCGATCAGCAGGCACGGCTCCATCCTTCTGGATGGCGACGGACATGTGCTCAACCTCGCCGAAGGCGGTGAAGTGACGCGGCTGCGTGAGGCCGGACTGGCCGCCACATCGGCATGGCGTGCGGACAAGACACGAAGCACCTTTGAGTTCACCGTGCAGGGTGCGCGCCACTTGGCAGCGGTGGGCCCCTACCAGCTCAATGGAGAAACACTTTTCATCGTCACCGTGCTTGATATCTCCGGCACCGCGGGATCGAGCGGGATGGGTGTGGGCCTGGTGACGATGGCCGTGCTGCTCCTGATCGTGGCCGGACTCCTGGCCGCGCTCTGGCTCGGCAGGCAGCGCGAAGAAGAGACACTCCGGCGGCAGGCGTACCGCAGCCGTACGCAGGAGAAACGCCTCGCCAAGGCCCTGGGCGAACGCGAAGTGCTCAACCGCGAAGTGCACCACCGCGTGAAGAACAACCTGCAGGTGGTCAGCAGCCTGTTGAATCTCCAGGCCGCTCGTCTGGACGATGGGCCCATACGCGACGAGTTCCTGCGCGGCAAACGGCGCATCGACCTCATGGCGCTGGTGCATCACAAGCTTTATGGACTGCAGGACCTGCGCCGTGTTGACATGGAGCAGTTCATCAATGACCTGATGCGGGAGTTGTCCAACACCTTCAAGCCGGCGAGCGGCACCGTGAGCCACGAGGTGCGCTGCGCGGAGATCCGCTGCGACCAGGACACGGCGATCAACCTGGGCATCATGCTCTGCGAACTGGTGGGCAACGCCTATATGCACGCCTTCCCCTATGCCACCGGCGGACATATCGAGATCCAGGTGCAGCTCGTCGAAGGCGATCTGCACCGCCTGATCGTGAGGGACAACGGCAAGGGCCTGCAGCCGGGCCATGCCGATGGTCCTGGCAAGCTGGGCCTGGAGATCGTGGAAGCGCTCGCCGACCAGTTGGACGGATCCTTCCACATGCGCACCAACGGAGGCACCACCTTCGAGGTGGTCTTCCGCATTCCGCGAGAACCCCAGCCGGAGATCGAAGAGGTCTAATCGGCCGCGCCCAGCGCGTCCAACAGGCCACCACTGGCCTGCAGAAGCAGCATCTCCGCCACCTTGGTATCGAAACCGGCCACCACGGCCTGCCGCTCGGCATTGGCCAGGTCCAACTGCGCCTGGCGGAACTGCAATCCCGTGAGCTGGCCGGCGTAGAAAAGCTCACTGGTGCGCTCGAAGTTGATGCGGGCGGTCTCCACGGCCTGTCCCTGGATGCGGTACACCTTGCGCTGTGCGGCCCAGGCGGTGAAGGCGTTGCGCACGTCACGCTCCACCTGCAAGCGCGCCTGCTCACCGGCCAGCGCCGCGTTCTCGGCGCGCAGCTTCGCGCTCTCCACGCGGGTGCGCACCCGGCCTCCGTCGAACAAGGGCACACTCGCGGTGAGGCCCGCGTTGAGACCCCGGTTGTAAGTGCCCAGGATGATGCCCACTTCGTTCTGCTGGTCCGTGATGCCGTAGCCCGCGTTCAGATCGAGCCGCGGCCACAGCACGCTCTTCGCCTGCCGCGCTTCCACCTGCGCCACACGCTCCGCCCGGAGAGCCATCTGCAATTCCACATTGCGCGACAGGGCCTCGGACACCAGGCGCTCCTGGTCCAACCCGTCGGCGAAGGACACGGCCCGCGCCACATGCAGCGCCGATACGGGCGACCGGCCCAACAGCACGTTCAGGTCATGGCCTGTGCGTTGGAGCCGCTGTGTGGACAAAACGAAGCTGGCGCTGTCGGCCCGCAGGTCCACCAGGGCGTTCAGCACCTCCAGCCGGCCGGCGCCACCGAGCGCCGCGCGATCCTCCAGACGTTGGTAGCGGTCCTGCGAGATCTCCAGCAGGCGTTGCGTGATGGCCACGTCCTCCGACAGACCGGCCAAGGCGAAATACAAGGCCACCACCGCGCCCACGGTTCCCTCCACCTGGGCGCGCGTGCGCAGGTCCGCCAACTCGGCGTCGATGCGGGCGCGCTCCAGGGCGTAGTACGACCCCATGCCGTCGAAGAGCGTCCAGGTCAGCCCGAGTGTGCCACTGAGCAGGGTGTTCTCCACCCCTTCGCGCTCCACATCGGGGATGCCCTCGATGAAGTCGAGCCGGGTGTACTGGTTGGACCAAGTGCCGCGTCCGCTGAGGTCGATGCGCGGCAGCAGGCCCGCGTTGCCGGCCGTGGCGAAGCGTTCGGCGATGGCCGCCTCGTTGCGCGCCATGCGGATGCCGTGTTCGTTCGCCAGTGCCAACGCCACGGCGTCCACCAGGGAAAGGGTGTCCTGCGCCATCGCCGGGGGCGCCATGCACAGCATCGCGATCGTCTCAGCCGCGCGTTTCTTCCAGGCGTTCATAGGGCAGTTCCTTGATGGCGGGTTCGAGCTCCTCGGGTGTGGCCGTGCGCATGTTCCAAAGGCGGAAGACACCACGGCGCAGGTCGTTCATCGCGGTGATGCAAACGGGCAGCACCACCAGCGTGACGAAGGTGGCGAGCATGAGACCATAGGCCACGGAGATGGCCATGGGGATGATGAACTGCGCCTGGAAGGTGCGGTTGAAGATGAGCGGCAGCAGGCCGGCCACGGTGGTGAGCGTGGTGAGCAGGATGGGACGGAGGCGCGAGCGGGCCGCGGTGACAAGCGCTTCACGGAAGGTCATACCCTCCTTGAGGTTGCCGTTGAAGGTGGTGAGCAGCACCAACGAGTCGTTCACCATCACGCCGATGAGTGCCACGATGCCGAAGAAACTGAAGAGGCTCATCTGCACACCGTGGATCCAATGGCCCCAGCCCACGCCGATCAAGGCGAATGGAATGCCCAGCACGATCATCACCATCTGCCAGAAGGAGCGCAGCGCGAAGACCATGATGGCGAACATGATCAGCAGGGTGATGGGCAGGATGCGCTGCGCCGACTCGCCCACCTTCCGACTCTGCTCGCCCTGGCCCTCGAAACTGTAACGGATCTCGGGGTACCTGGCCAGGATCGGCGGCAACACCTCGCTGCGGATCAGCGCCTGCGCATCGGTGCTGCTGAGGTTGGCCCCGGCCATGTCAGCCTCCACGCGCACTTCGCGGCGGCCATCGAGGTGGTTGATCGCCCGGATGCCGCGCTCGATGTGGTAGGTGGCCAGTTCGCTCAAGGGGATGGCCCGGCCATCCGGAGTGCGGATGCGCATGTCCTCCAGGTCGCGCAGCGAGGCGCGTCCCTCCTCACCCAACCGCACCCACACCTTGATCTCGTCCTCGCCCCGCTGCACGCGCTGCGCCTCCTGTCCGAAGAAGCCCTGACGCACCTGCTGCATCACCTCGGCCGTGGTGAGTCCCAGCATGTGGGCCTTCTGCTTCAGCCGCAAGACCACTTCGCGGTCGCCGGGCTTGTCGCTGTCCACCACATCGCGCAGGATCGGCAGACGTTCCATCTCGGTGCGCAACTCCGCCTTGGCAGCGTTGAGCTGCACCAGATCATGGCCGCGCAACGATACCGAAACCGGCTTGCCGAACGGACTGCGCAGGCCGAACGACACGTTGGTCGCACCCGGAATGTTCCCCACCCGTTCGCGGATCATGTTGGTGACCACCTCGGAGCGCATGTTGCGCCGCTCGCCGTCGAGCAGCACGATATTGAGGAAGCCTTGCTCCGGCCGCGGGCCCAATGTCCGCTGGATGCGCAGCACGAGTTGCAGGCTGTCTTCGCGCTGCGCGCTCAACTCCTTGTTCACGGCCCAGGCGAGCGCCTCGATGCGGTCCAGCTCGGCGTTCACGATGTGCTCGCGCGTGCCGGCCACCATCTCCAGTTCCACCTGCACGTCGTCGCGTTCGATCACCGGGAAGAAGGTGGTCTTGATCGTGCCCGCGCCTATGGCGCCCACGGTGACCGCGAGGAAGAAGAAGCCGATGCCGATGGTGAGCATGCGGTTGGCCAATGCCCATTCCAGGAAGGGTCCGTAGACCTTGTCGCGCAGCCGGGTCATGCCGCCGTCCATGAAGGCCTCCAGGCGGTTCTTGCGGCCCCGGTGCAGACCCTTGCTGTGCGCCACGTGCGCGGGCAGGATGATCCCGCCTTCCAGGAGCGAGAAGGCCAGGGTGGCAATGACCACGAAGGCGAGTGCCGGAGCGAACTCGCCCAGCCGGCCCTCGAGGTAGAAGAAGGTGCTGAAGGCGGCCACCGTGGTGAGCACAGCGCTGATCACCGCGGTGATGACCTTCTGAGTGCCCACGATGGCGGCTTCCACCGGCGGCAGGCCCTTCTCGTACTCCTGGTAGATGCTTTCGCAGATCACGATGCCATCGTCCACCAGGATGCCCACCACCAGGATCATCCCGAAGAGGCTGAGCACGTTGATGGTGATGAAGCCGGGCGAGAGGATGAACATGCCGGCGAAAGCGACCGGTATGCTGAGCGCCACCCAGAAGGCCAGTCGCAGGTTGAGGAAAAGCGCGAGCAGGATGAGCACCAGGAAGAAGCCCTGCAGGCCGTTCTTGGTGAGCATGTCGATGCGTTGGCGGAGCACGATGGTGCTGTCCTGCACGAGCACGGCGCGCAGCGCGGTGTTGCGCGTGTTGTACTCCTCCATGTAGGCGCGCGTCTTGTCGGCGATGCCGAGGATGTCCTCGCTCACCGTGCTGCTGACGCCCACCACCACGGCGGGCTTGCCATTGATGTAGCTGCGCGCAGGATCGTCGGCCCAGGTGTCGCGCACGTTGGCCACATCGCCCAGCCGCACGATGCGTCCGTCCGGTGCGGACACCAAGGGTATGCCGCGCAAACCCTCGGCCACGTTGCGCCGGTCGCGCACGCGGATCAGCAGTTCCTCGTCGCTGGTCTTCACCTTTCCCCCGGTGAGTTCCAGGTTGGCGGCGCGCACCATGGCGGCGGCCTGTGAGAAGGTGAGTCCGTAGGCGCGCAACGACTCCTCGCGGAAGGCCACCTCGATCTCCTCCTCGGGAAAACCGGTGAGGGTGACCTTGCTGATGCCCTCGATGCTGCGCAGGTCCTGCTCCACACGGCGCGCTGCGTGCTTCAGGACGGCGAGGTCGGCGACGCCATCGGCGACGATCGCGAAGCTGAAGGCCGGCTGCAGGTTCTCCAGCTTGAAGGTGCGGATGGGTTCCATGCCCTCGGGCAGCTGGGGTATGCGGTCCACCGCGTTCTTCACGTCCTGCAACAGCACATCGGTGTCGTAGCCCTTGATGGCGTCCACAGTGATCAGCCCGCCGTTCTCCTGGCTCACGCTGCTGATGCGCTCGATGCCGGTGATGCCCTTGATGTCGTTCTCGATGCGCAGCACCACGCCTTCCTCCACCTCTTCCGGTGCGGCGCCCGGGAAGATGATGCGCACCTGCACCTGGCGGCTCTCCACCTCGGGGAAAAAGCTCGATCGGGTGTTCTTCAGTCCGAAGAAGCCGAAGATGAGGATGAGCACCATCAGGGTGTCCACCGTCACCGGGTAGCGTATGAACCAGCCGACGAAGGAGCGCATCATGGCCGTGCGGGTTCTCCGTTGCCGATGGCCGCCACACGCATGCCCTCGTAGGCCGCGCTGAGGCGGTCGGTCACCACCACATCCTCATCCTGCAGGCCGCGCACGATGGCCAGCTCCACGCCCTGGTGCAGCACCTCCACGGGCGCTTTGCGCAGCAGCGAGTCGCGCACGATGTAGAGCGTGGCATCGGGCAGCAGCGCATGGCGCGGCACGGATACCGCAGCGTCCAACGCACCGGCCTCGATGGTGCCGCTCATGTACATGCCGTCGCGCGATCCATCACCGCCCACTTGGGCGAAAAGCTTCACTGTCTGGGTGGCGGGATCGATCTGTTCGCCCAAACGGATGATGCGGCCGGTCCAAACGCCGGGACCTTCTGTGCTGGAGAGGCGCAGCGTATCCCCCACGCGTATGAAGTGCAGCTCACTCGCCGCGATGGCCGTTTCCAGTTCCAGGGAGCCCGGTGCGATGTACTCGCCCAGCCTTGTGCCCGGCGTGACGATGGTGCCCGGCTCGGCGAATGCGGCGACGACCACGCCATCGAACGGAGCCGTGATCACATACTTCGCCAGCCTTTCGTAGAGCGCCCGAATGCCGTAGTACTGGTCCAGCACACCGCGGCCCGCGAGGTAGTTGCGCTCCTGCTCGTTGTCCATGGCGGGAAGTGGCGGCAGTTGGCCATCCACCGGTACGCTCCTCAGGTAGGCCTCCCACTTGGCGGCCACGGCGGGCAGGTCGTACTTCAGGTCGGGCACCAACTGCACCAGCGTGCGCAGGAAGGCGCTCTGCTGGGCGTTCACCTGGGCGCGCACCTCGCCGTCGTCGATCCGCAGCAGCACCTCGCCTTGGCGGAAGGTGTAGCCCTCTCGGAAGGGTCTGCCATTGTTGCGCAACGTGCCACCCACCTCGGCGTTGATGAGCATGCGGCCCGTGGCGCGCAGCCGGCCGGTGATGGGGATACGGAGCCCGACGGGCCCGTTCTTCGCCTTGATCGTGCGTACCGCCAGCGCCTCCACCGCGTCGGCTCGGCGTTCGGGCGACTTGCGGCTCGCGCCCAGCTTGTTGCAGGTGACCACGCCACCCACCACGAGCAGCAGGCCCAGCACCACGGTGATCCTTCTCTTCAAAAGGTCATTCATGCGCGTATGGATCGGATGATGAGCTCGGCCACCAGCGTGCTGCGCTCCTGTAGGAATTGTTTGAAAGCTTTCTGGTCCATGCCACCCACGTGCTTGATGACCGGGCTGGCCACATGAGGGAACTGGCACCAGGCCATGATGTTCACCATCAGTTGCCGCGGATCGATAGCGATGATCTCGCCGCGCTCCTGGGCCGCCATCACCTGCTGGAAGAAGATCTGGCGCGCGCCCTTGCCCAGGTCCACCAGCTTCAACAGGTGCTGGGGGTCGCGTTGCAATTCGTTCAGCAGGAAATGCGGGAAGAGCGGCTCGCGCTCGATGGCGGTGTGGAAGGCCAGCACAAAGGCCCTGATGTTGTCGAACAGGGGCCTGTCCCGGGTGAGTTCCTCCCACACGCCCTGCATGCCATGCTTGCCGCACACGCAAAAGACCTCCTCGAACAGCTGTTGCTTGTTGCGGAAGTAGTAGTGCAGCAGCGCCTTGTTGATCCCGGCCTCATCGGCCACCTCCTGCATGCGCGTGCCCATCATGCCCTTGCGCAGGAACACGCTGCGGGCGGCATCCAGGATACGTTCCTCGGTGGTTGTTTCCATGGCCATGGGCGGGCGGCGGTGCAAGTTTAACCATTTGGTTAATCCGGTGATCGATCATCCCGGGATCGTATAGAAATGATACCGAATGGTCAGGCATCCATGGTCGCTGCTCAACGCGAATACCTACCTTGGATATCCCAACCCTGTCACATGTTCCGCCCTTCCGCCCGCACAGCGGCACCTGGCAGGCGCAGGCCACCAAGATGGCCGTGTCCACCGCAGGCGGTGTGGTGGTCACCGGTGCCGCACCCAGCATCACCAACCTCCAATACGCCACCGTGCGCTATGCCGCCAACGGCACCCTGCTCTGGTCCACGCTGCACGGCTCGGAGCAGGGCGATGACAAGGCGCTGGCCCTGACCATGGGCAGCAACGGCGTGTTCTATGCGAGCGGGCAGACCGCCACCCCCGGCGGCGGCACCGCGTACACCACCATCAAATACGATGTGTACACCAAGGACCATGATGCCGTGCTGGACAGCCTGGGCAACCCGCTCTACCTGGACCGAGAGGTGATCGTGAAGTTCCGGCCGCACCTGCTGGACACCGCCTTCGTGGACAACAAGAACATGCAGCACACCACGCTGGACAAGCTGGTGCCGGACAGTGTGGCGGGCGCCATCGCCGCCAAGCTGGGCGTGGCCGCTTCACGCCTGCGCGTAGTGAAGACCTTCCTGACCTGGACGCGCGCCGACAGCATCTCCGTCAGCCGCCTGGGCGAGGAGCTGCGCCTTCCTAAGTTCTGGAGCGTATTCGGCATGGAGACCGGCGGGATGGAGCCGGTGGAGGCTTGCGATAGCCTCCGTTCGCTTTACCATCATTTGGCTTATACCCACACCAATTTGCTCTTTCAGTTCTACACGAACGATCCCATCTACGACGAAGGGTGGCAAAGCAGCCTGAAGCCCAAGGCAGAGTATCCTGATGCGCACATCAACATCGAACCCGCATGGGCCATCCAGGCCGGACAACCTTTCATCAAAGTGGGGATCGTGGACACGCCAATAAACTGGGACCATGAGGATTTCATATACCAGGGCCAAACCAAGATCTTAAGCGGATATGATTACCATCCTCCGGGAGTAGAAATTCTTCCAACCCTCGGAACCTATAATGCCAGTGGCTGGCATGGAACAGCTTGCGCGAGCATAGTCGGTTCGCTAAGGAACAATGGAATCGGCGTCGCTGGTATCGCCGGGGGCGATGTGAATGGCACTGGGAACACAGGCGCCTCCATCGTGCCACTTGTAGTTGGTGGAGGTACAAATTATCTCGAGCTTGATATCGCTGCTGCAGCTGTTGTGAATGGCTCCTCGCAGAACTCTGGCAGCAACAACGGCTTCGGATGCCATGTACTCAACATTAGTTGGGGAGCCGACCACCCACCACCCTCCCAGCCGTATCCGATACTACTTGCGGAGGCTGTACTTACCGCCAATCAGAATCACTGTGCCATAGCCGCCTCTCATGGGAATTACGGTGTCGACCAATCCGTCTTTCGAGCCTTGCCATCTGCGTTCGCCGAACATCCCGATGGTCCCCATGGGATCATCGGCGACGGTGTCATGTTAAGTGTTGGAGCCACCGGCGATGATGGACGGCAATTATTATCCGAGAGCAACAACACCAATGGCGTCCCCATCAACTCCAATCATCACTTTGGCTTAGACCTCGTGGCGCCAGGCAGCAGCAACATCGTATTCACGGCACTTGGCGGTTCGTTGCCAAGCGCACTCAACTGCAATGACCTGCCATGGGAAACATTCGGATTCCCTCAGAAATATGCCTGTTTCCAAGGCACTTCCTCGGCCGCGCCTCATGTGGCGGGTGTTGCGGCGTTAATGCTCGCTGAGCATAGCGTGATCAACGGGGCGCCCAATGGACTAGCGCCCGAGGATATCGAACATATTCTGGAGCAGAGTGCCAAGGACATCTTCGACTTGGAAACGGAATGGCCTCCTTATGAAGACTATCAAGTGGGCTACGATGACTACCACGGTCACGGCCGCCTGGATGCTGGAGCGGCATTGGAACTTGTAACCGCCCCGCATTGTGTGGTCCATTCCAGCGCACCACTATCGACCGATTCACAACAATTCTCCAACGAAGTCATCACTATTCCTCCGAACAACCTCTTGGGGCTTCCGCACGGGGAGTACAACGCCTATCGCGTCATGGTGACACATGAGTACTTTGATGGATTCCCGATCACAGCCGAGATCATCGTCCCGGGTGGCTCCTGGGGGCGCGAAAGCTCGACGATTGGCACTCATGGAAGCGGATCCGTGGTGAACGGCCGGACCTGGGCCAACTACGTGTTCGTCATCAATGGCAACTCAGTGGATGTTACAGCAACCACGAGTACCTGGTTCATCCTTAACAGTACAGACAACAGCATTGTAGTGAACGAATGGTTCCCGGCGGTGCCCGGCGAGCTTCGCACTGCCTACTCGCTATTGGTGGTCGATGGTGACTGCTGGGGACCAAGCACAGTGAGCACTGATGAAGTCATCAGTGGAAATGGTATCGTGGTATACCCCAATCCTGCCAGCGACATGCTCACCATCGATATTGGTGACCTGGCCGCACCCGGTTGGGAGCTGACGATCATTGACGCTCTTGGGCGCAAGGTGATCTCCGAAGCCATGGGAGCACAGCGGTTGGTGCGCATGCCAGTTGGCCAACTTAGAGCGGGCGCTTATTGCTTGCTATTGCGCCGCCACAATGAAGTCCATACCCGCCGCTTCATCAAACAAAACTGACCATGAGGTGCCCACTCTTGATTGCTGTGGCGGCCCTCCTCATGTCTACCAGTGGCTTTCCGTACCTGGCGGCACAAACGCCTCCCACCATCCTGTGGCAGTTCAACTATGGCGGCAGCATGCACGATGCGGGCCATTGTATCTCCCCCACCAGCGATGGCGGCTACGTCATTGCAGGGCGTACGGACTCCAATGACGGTGACATCTCTGGCCATCATGGTCTCAGCGACATATGGGTCATCAAGCTACAGGGGGACGGTAGCATGGATTGGCAGCGTTGCTACGGAGGAAGCGAGTGGGAGGAGAATGTGGCCGTGATCCACGCAACTTCTGATGGCGGTTACATTATAGGGGGATCCACTTCATCATTTGATGGTGATGTTGAATGCCCGGGATCCAACGGGCCGCGGATCTGGCTGGTCAAGCTAGAATCCAACGGGGAGATCGAGTGGCAGCGATGCTTGGGCGGATCAGGGTTCGATATCCTCTATTCCATTTTGACTTTTGAGGACGGATTCCTGATCTGCGCAAGCAGCACTTCAAGCGATGGCGATGCGGTGGGCAATCATGGCCTCTCAGATATGTTGCTGGTCAAGACCGACAACGCAGGCAATACGATATGGAGCCGGTGCTACGGAGGAAGTCAAAGTGATGGGGGCTTGCGGGTCATCGCCTCCAATGCGGGAGGTAGCATCATTGTGGGCCAGACGAGTTCCAACGACGGGGACCTCGTCGGCAACAATCCCTACTATGCTGAACCTGTACCCAGTACCACAGGTTGGGTCATGAAGGTGGATGCCGAAGGGGATATCATCTGGCAGCGATGCGTTGGCGGATTGGGCAACGAATTTCTCTACGATGTGAAAGAGGCTCAGGATGGCTCCATCTGGGCGGTTGGGTACACCAACTCCAATAATGGTGATGTCACCGGCAATCAAGGTGGCGGAGACGCATGGATTGTCAAGCTGAATGGAGCCGGGGAGTTGATCGGCACCAAATGCTTCGGAGGCACGGCACATGATCGCTTCGGGGGCATAAACGTGCTGCCTTCCGGCAATGCTATTGTCGTTGGCAGGACGATCTCGGCGGATGGAGACATTTCAGATCCTTTGGGTGGGCTGGATGTCTGGGTAGTATGTGTATCCTCAGATCTGGAGGTCATATGGCAGCGCACCATGGGTGGCAGCACAAATGACCTGGCGGAAGGAATCGCACCGGCTTCAGATGGTAGTGTGGTCATCACCGGGTATAGCCAGTCATCCGATGGCGACCTCACAGGCAACCATGGCGAAGCCGACGTATGGGTCGTCAAACTCGCCCCCTGGGAGGTAGGCATTGCCGAGCATGGCACGCCGCAGGCGCTGCATCTGTACCCATCACCCGTGCAAGACCTTTTGCAGGTGGAATGGGAAGGCCCCCATGCCGCCGTGCTGCATTGGACCATTGTGGACCTCACCGGCCGGGCCGTGGCCCAAGGCCGTTCGGCGGGGGGGCGCTGGTCCGTGCCGGTGGCGCATTTGGCGCCGGGCACTTATGTGATGCGGGTGCTGACGCCCGAAGGCTTGCTCGCGCAGCGCTTCATGCGTGGCTGAACTCACCTCAACCACTCCACCTCCACCCTCCGCTCATCGGGATTGCGCCCCACGCTGCGGCTGTCGCCGTAGTGGTTCACCGGCAGACGCTCGGGGGCGATGCCGCGCTGCAGCAGATAATTGCGCACGGCCTGGGCGCGCTGCTCACTGAGGCGCAGGTTCAGCGCGGGGTCGCCGCTGCGGTCGGTGTAGCCGGTGATGAGCACTTTGTGCTGCGGCGCGCGTGCCAGTTGCTCGAAGACCTCGTTGAGCAGGATGCGGTACTCCGGATCGAGCGCCACGGAATTGCGCGCGAAGCGGATGGTGAGGTTGCGCCGCGTGAGGTCGCTGAGGTTGGCGATCGGATTGTCCGGCTCGGGACGCCGCTGTTCGCGCAGGTCGCGCATCTCCAGGTCAAGACCCGTGAGGCGGTCCTCGATATCGTCCATGCGGTCGCGCAGTTCCCACAGCTCCTTGCGCTGGTCCATGCGGTCGATGCGCGTGTTGATGTTGTCCAGCTCGCCCTTCAGCCAGCGGTCGCGCTTGCGGATGCGCTGCGGTTCGGCCACAGGCGTATCGGCCGTGACCGCAGGGCGCTCTTGAACGGCACGAAGAAAAGCCTGGCCCAACGCGGGGTCGATGCCACCACCGCCGGTATCGGCCAGCTGAAGATCGAGCGCACAGAGGAAGTTCTCCTCGTCGAAGACGGTGCCGCAGGTGGAGTTGATGCGCAACTCGGCGCCGGGAAGCGACTCCTTGGGCCCCAGCACGCGCACCGCGGCGAGCGGCAGCAGATCGGCGCGCAATTGCCGTTCGAGTTCCTCGCGCTGGGTGCGCACGTAGCGGTATATCGCCAGGTATTTGTCCTGCCCATCGCCACCGTCGATGCCCAGATGCGCCTGGCTCCAATCGATGCGGAGCATGCGATCCAACTGCTGGCGGGTGGGCGGCGAGAATCCGGCGAAGGCCTCCTCCGCGCCGTACTCCTCGCAGGCCGCGCGGGCCATGGCGTCCAACTCGCGCATCATGGCCTCGGCCGTGAGGTCGGCGGCGATGCCGGTCTTGGTGAAGCGCACGCGGCTGTCGAGGTAGGCGCCCACACCGGCCTCCACCAGGCGGTCGAGCATCAGGCGCAGGTCATCGCGTGGGGCGGTGAGCGGGCGGAACTGGAACACGGCGTTGGCGCCGGGCACCCCACGCCAGATGGCCTCGAAGGCGGGCACGGCGGCAGGATCATCCTCCAGCGTGCCGCGCACATTCACCGTGGTGCCGCTGCTTTCACCATCGAGCCGGAGCACAGGCTGCCCATGCGAATCCCAGGACGACAGCAGTAAGCTGGCCGACCACAGACAGGTCAAGAGGAGCCGTCCGCGCCACATCACGGTGTGAAATTAGACCGGTGCCATGGGCGCTCAGAGGCGCGTGGCGGGCAAGATGTCCCCGCGTTTCTCAACAGGGGGCGTCGGCTGTGCCAATTCAGCGAGCTGTGCCCGCTCCCTGATCCAACGGTGCGCCTCCCCGGGCTCGCGGAAGACGCGCAAGGCGAACCTCGGTCGGTACACCTGGCGGAACAGCTCCACCTGCAGGCGCATGTCGAGGTCCTCGGTATGGATGGCGAGCGCATGGCCCGATGCTCCACAGGCCCGGCTCAGCAGGGCGCGCGCTTCCTCGCTCACGGACAGGCCACTGCGGCATTCCACCAGCATGGGCGCGCGCGCCATGGGGTCCAAGGCCGCGGTCAAGCGCAACAATTCCTTCATCCGGTATCGGTCGACCGCGGAGGCCTGTGTGAAGACGAGCCGCAGCACACCATCCTCGCGATGCAATTCGAAGGGGCTGTTGAAGACCGGCGGCTCCCAAGGATGCATGCCGAAAACTACTTCGGTGGTGGGGCCTCGCGATCGATATGCTTCAAGCGGACATCAACAGGGATATGAACAGTGCCGAGGCTGGATGTTGCAGTGGCAGGGCGTTGGATGCAATGGATGCACCATGGAACGGAAGGGCGCTTCACGTGAGGGTATCGCCCCCGAGGGACGATCAGCGAAGACGGTGGGCTTTACGGCCGCTGATTCAGCGGAGCACTTCCGTCACCACATGGCCGGTGGCCGCGTCCGGCATGGGTATCCCCGCGATCATGGCGATGGTGGACGCGATGTCCGTGATGTGCGTGCGGCGCAGGACCTCGCCCGGCCGGATGCCCTTGCCGTAGAAGACGATCGGCACATGCGAGTCGTAGTTCCACGGCGAGCCATGGTCGGTGCCGCGGCCCCTGGCCCAGGTCTTCGGATCCATGTGACCGGGCCGCCAGGCCACCATCACATCGCCGCCGCGCAGGGGCATGAAGCCGCGTTGCATGTTGCCACGCACCTGTTCCGAATAGTTGAAGCGCGAAAGATCCGACGCGGTCAGGGCCTCGGCGACCAAGGGGTTGCGAAGCAGTTCATCGGCGGCGGCCTGTTGCACCACGGCGCGATCGAGCTTGCGCGCGGCGATGAGGGAGTCGTTCAGGAAGATCTGCTCCTCCACGATGTGGCGCACCCATTTGCCCTGGCCGAATCGCCGGGACAGGGAGATGTCCAGGTCCTGCGCGATCAGCTTCGTGTCGATGTAGTCCGCACTGCCCTTCAGGTCCTTCATGTAGGCGGGCACGTCCACGGCACCATGGTCGCTGGTGAGGAAGAGCGTGTAGTGCTCGGGGCCCACGGCCTTGTCCAGCGCGTTCAGCAACCGTTCCAATTCCCGATCCAACCGGATGTACATGTCCTCCATTTCCAAAGCGCGGATGCCGGTGAGGTGTCCCAACTCGTCCGGCGCGCCGTAGCTGATGGCGAGCAGGTCGGTGATGGCGTCCCTGCCCATGGCCTCCGCATCCAAAGCGGCCAAGGCGAAGTCGGTGGTGAGGCGGTTGCCCACTGGCAGATAGCGCAGCACCTTGGTGTCTCCGCCATTGGCGGCGAGCAAGGCCGCGAGGTCGACCGGCAAGGTGGCGGTGGCCGTGCCCGGGATGGGGATCTCGTAGGGGTTGTCGTCCGGCAGTACCTGCGCGTAGCGTTCCATCGGCAGCACCAGGTCCCAGCTGCCTTGCATGTACTTCGCCGCAAGGCCTTGTGCGTTGAAGTCCTTCACCCAACGCGGCAACTCGTCCATGTACCAATCGCTGGTGACCCAATGCCCGGCGAGACCTTCGCCGAACCAATAAGCGGCGTCGCCCATGCGCCCGATGGGCAGGATCGAGCCGCGGTCCTTCCACGCCACGCCAATGGTCTTCGATCGTCCCGCGGTGAAGCGTTCCAACTCATCGGCCAGCGTGGTGCTGAAGAGATTCGCCGGTGAACGCTTGCCGGGATGCGCCTCATCGCCCACGCACCTCGCCCGGTCGTCCTGCGCGCAATAGAGTCCCTGGCCGGTGGCGCGCACGTACATGTTGTTGCCCACGATGCCGTGGTGCGTGGGCGTGGTGCCGGTGTATATGCTGGCATGGCCCGGCCCGGTGCGCGTGGGCTGGTAGTTGAAGTGGGCATCGCGCAGAAAAGCCCCGTTGCCCACCAAGCGCTTGAATCCGCCCTCGCCGAAGTTGTGCCAGTAGCGGTAGAGGTGGTCGGTGCGCATCTGGTCCACCACCACGCCCACGATGAGACGGGGAGGATCCTGCCAGCCAGGCCGCTGGGCGTGCAGCGGAATACCGGTAAGGAGAAGAGCAAGGAATGCCAGGTGTCTCATGCGCTGCGTGCGATGATGTAGAAGAGCAGGATGCCGGCGAGCGCGCTCACCACCACATTGGCCATGGCATGACCGACAAGGCCGCTGCGGAGCATCAGGAAGTTCTCGTAGCTGAAGGTGCTGAAAGTGCTGAAGCCACCGCAGAAGCCCACGGCGATGAAGGCCTTCAGCGCGTCGCGGCCCTGGAACTGGTCCTGCCATTTGATGATGAAGGCGGCGAGGATGGCCGTGCTGATGAGGTTGGAGGCCAGCGTGGCCCAGGGGAAGATGCCGCGCACGTCCAGCAGCAGCACCAAGCGGCCCATGCCGAAGCGGGCCATGCTGCCCAGGCCACCACCAACGAAAACCGCGAGCCAGGTCATCATCACGATCCAAGGTACCACACGAAGCCTTTGCGCTTCGCCAAATGGCGCAAGATCAGCACCGCACATGAACCGATCGTGAAGCCGAAGAGCGCGCCCACGAGCACATCACCCGGGTAGTGCACGCCGAGGTGGACCCTGCTGTAGGCGATGAAGGCGGCCCAGAAGAAGAGCGCGGGCGAGGCCCAGCGCGGCGTTCCGCGCAGGATGCCCGCCATGAAGGCCGCGATGGCGAAGTGGTTGCTGGCGTGCGAACTGACGAAGCCGAAGCGCCCGCCGCAGTGGCCGTCGACGATGTGCACCAGTCCCTGCAAGGCCGGCTCATGGCAGGGCCGCAGGCGTTGCACCGTGTTCTTGAAAAGCGCCACGGATCCCGAGTCGCTGGCCAGGATCATCAAAGCGATGACGGGCAAACTCCACCACAGGCCTTTCCAGCCGAGGCGCTTCCGCAGCACGACCAGGAAGAAGAGGTAGAGCGGCATCCACACGAGCATCTCGCTCACGGTCCCCATCAGGGCATCGGACCACGGGGCGTGCAGGCCGTTGAGGGCGAGGAAGAGTTCGCGGTCCAACGCATCGATCCGCTCCAGCAGATTCATGCGGTCCATTCAGGGAAGGTGTCCCGCTGCTTTTGTGCACCGTGCAACTTGCGCCAGAGCACGTCCTTCAATTCTTCCAGCCCGAAGCCGCTCACACTGCTGATGAGCACATGGTCCACACCTTTGGGAAGTTCCTGGCGCAGTTGCTCCATCAACTCGGTGTCGAGCATGTCGCACTTGGTCACGGCCAGCAGGCGGTCCTTGTCCAGCAGTTCGCGGCTGTATGCGCGCAGTTCGTCCAGCAGCACGTTGTACTCGTGCCGGATGTCCTTGCTGTCCGCTGGCACCATGAAGAGCAGCACGCTGTTGCGTTCGATGTGGCGCAGGAAGCGCAGGCCGAGACCCTTGCCTTCGTGGGCGCCCTCGATGATGCCGGGGATGTCGGCCATCACGAAGCTCTTGTGGTCGCGGTAGGGCACGATGCCCAGGTTGGGCACCAGCGTGGTGAAGGCGTAGTCGGCCACCTTGGGCTTGGCGGCGGTGATGCTGGCCAGCAGCGTGCTCTTGCCCGCATTGGGGAAGCCCACCAGACCCACATCGGCGAGGACCTTCAGCTCCATCACCACCAGCCGGGTGACACCGGGTTCGCCGGGCTGGGCATACCGGGGCGTCTGGTTCGTGGCGCTCTTGAAGTGCTGGTTGCCGAGCCCACCGCGGCCGCCCTTGAAGAGGATGTGCTCCTCGCCGTCCTTGGTCACCTCGCAGAGCTGCTCGCCGGTCTCGGCGTCCCGCACCACGGTGCCCAGAGGCAGTTCGATCACCTGGTCACGGCCGGCGGATCCGCTGCTCTGGTTGCTGGTGCCCACATGGCCGTCCTCGGCGATCACATGCTTGGTGTAGCGCAGGTGCAGCAGGGTCCACAACTGGGCGTTGCCGCGCACGATGATGTGCCCGCCCCTGCCGCCGTCACCGCCATCGGGGCCGCCCTTGGGCATGTACTTCTCCCGCCGCAGGTGGCTGCTGCCCTTGCCGCCCTTGCCGCTGCGGCACTCGATGCGGATGTGGTCGATGAAGTTCATTGTTCATGTGCCCATCTGCCCATGTGGCCATGTGCACCTGCGCACATGGGCACATGCGCACACGACTACCCGATCGCTTCCACCAACCGTTCCGTGATGTCCTCCAAACTCCCCACCCCATCGATCGCCTTGTACTTGCCTTGCGCGGAGTAGTAGTCCTTCAGCGGCGCGGTCTTGGTCTCGTACTCGCGGATGCGGTTGCGGATCACGGCCACATCCTGGTCGTCGCTGCGGCCGCTGGTGGCGCCACGCCCGAGCAGGCGCTTCACCAGTTCATCCTCGGGCACTTCCAGCGCGAGCATGGCGGAGATGGGATCGCTCTTCTCGGCGAGCATGGCGTCGAGGGCCTCGGCCTGGGCCTTGGTGCGCGGGAAACCGTCGAAGATGAAACCCTTCGCATCGTGGTGGGCCTCCATCTTGTTGCGGATCATGCCGATCACCACTTCATCGGGCACCAGCTGGCCGGCGTCCATCAGTTCCTTGGCCTGCAGGCCCAGTTCGGTCTCGGCCTTCAACTCGGCGCGGAGCAGATCGCCGGTGCTGAGATGCACCAGGCCGTAGCGTTCGATGAGAAAGTTGCTCTGGGTGCCCTTGCCCGCGCCCGGGGGGCCGAAAAGGACGATGTTGCGTTTGCTCATGTCGGAATTCGATCGGGCCCGGGGGCCTCATGGTTGTACGATCCTGTATATGCCCTGCAGGTTCCTGCCCAGCCCGTCGTGGTCCAGGCCACTGCCCACCACGAAATCGTTGGGGATGCGCAGGGCGGCGAAGTTCACCGGGATGTCCTGCTTGTACGCCTCGGGCTTGAAGAGCATGGTGGCCACGGCCGTGCTGGCAGGGTGGCGCTCGGCCAGGGTGTCCATGATGTGGCGGATGGTGTGGCCGGTGTCCACGATGTCCTCCACCACCACCACGTGCCGGCCCTCGACCTTCTCCGAGAGGCCGATCAGCTGGTCCACCTTGCCGGTGCTGCGCGTGCCCCGGTAGCTGGCCACCTTCACGAAGCTGATCTCGCACTCGATGGGCAGGCGCTTGAGCAGCTCCGCGGCGAAGAAGTACGAGCCGTTGAGCACCCCGAGGAAGAGGGGCCGCTTGCCGTCGTACTCCTCGCGCAACGCATCGGCCACACGCTGTATGGCGGCCTCCAGCTCCGCTGGCGGGATGAAGGGTTCGAAATCCTTGTCGTGCAGACGTATGCGGCCCATGCGGGTGGCGAAGGTAGGGGCGGTGGGTCGGATGTTGAGAGGTTGGATCTTGTGGAATAGGAGGTTGGGACCGTGTTGCACCAGGCATAACACGGCGCATGCGACGGTTGCCTACTTTCGGCACCATGCCACGCGCGCTCGCCTGCCTGTTCCTCCTGTCTTCCTTTTTCGTTCACGCCGGTGGCGATCCGCTGCCGCTCGGTGCGCGATTCGCCGGCATGGGCTACGCGGGTCTCACACTCACCGATGTGTGGAGCGTGCGGCTGAACCCGGCTGGACTCACGGGTGTGGAAGTGCCCACGGCCGGGCTCTTCTACCAGCGCCATTGGTTGAGCGAGGACCTCGCGCATCAGGGCATCGCCGTGGCGATACCGCTCGGGCGTGGCGTGCTGGGCATCGGGGGCGATCGCTTCGGCTACGACCTGTACAACGAGACGCGCGCCACGCTGGCCTATGCCATGCCTTTCGGCGAGGGCCTGCGCGCCGCCGTGCAACTGGGCCATGTGGGTGTGGCGCTGGGCGACAACTACGGGCGATCGGGCACGCTGGTGGCCGAAGTGGGCATGCAGGCCCGCATCACCGACGCGCTGTGGATCGGCGCGCACCTGTACAACCCCAACCGCAGCGGCTTCGGCAGCACCGGCGATGCCGCCGTGGTGGTGGACGAGCGCGTGCCCACCGTGCTGCGCGCCGGCCTATGCTATACGTTCAGCGACAAGCTGCTGATGACGCTCGACGCGGAGAAGGACATCGACCAGGACGAGCGCTTCCGCGTGGGCGTGGAGTACAACCCGAACAAGGTGCTCTACCTGCGCACCGGGGTGGGCACCGGCCCGGCGCAGTCGCACTTCGGCGTGGGCCTGCGGCTGGACCGCTTCGACATCGACATGGCGCTGGCCGTGCGCGCCCTGCTGGGCCCCACACCCATGCTCAACCTGAACTACCGATTCAAGTGAGGCCGATCGCCGCGGCATCGCTCCTGCTGCTGTGCCTGCCCTTCGCGCGGGCCCAGGTGGATGGCGTGCCCAAGGACCTCATCGAACAGCGCATCGAGGACGCCATCGAGCAACTCGGCGACGATGCCGACATCGACCTCACCAACCTCTTCGAGTACCTCACCGACCGCTACCTCGATCCGATCGACCTGAACCACACCGACGCGCTCGAACTGAACAAGCTGCTCCTGCTTTCCGACGTGCAGATCAGCGCGCTCATCCAGCACATCCGCCGCAACGGCAAGCTGCTCAGCATCTACGAGCTGCAGACGATCGACAGCTGGGACGTGCGCACCATCGAGATCGTGCGGCCCTTCATCACCGTGCGCGAAACACCGGGCAGCACCTCGGCTTCGCTGAAGAACATCCTCAAGCGCGCCAACCACGAGCTGATGGTGCGCAGCTTCCTCAACATCGAGCAGCGGCGCGGCAACATGGACCGCCGCAGCCTCTTCGGCAAGGACTACTACTACCCCAACGGAAACCCTTTGCCCGACTTCGACGACCCGGCCGTGCTCGATTCGCTGCGCGCGAACAACCGCGTCTACCTCGGCAGCCCCTACAAGTTCTACACGCGCTACCGCTTCCGCTACCGGCAGAACATCAGCATGGGCATCACCGCCGAGAAGGACGAGGGCGAGGAATTCTTCCGGGGCAGCCAGCCGCAGGGGTACGACTTCTACAGCGCGCACTTCTTCCTACGCGAATTCGGCCGGCTCAAGGCGCTGGCGGTGGGCGACTACCAGGCGCAGTTCGGGCAGGGCCTCACCTTCTGGAACGGCCTTGGTTTTGGCAGCAAGAGCAGCTTCACCATGAACGTGAAGCGGAACGGCATCGGCCTGATGCCCTACACCAGCGTGAACGAGAACCTTTTCATGCGTGGCGTGGCGGCCACCTATGAAGTGATGAAGAACGTGGAACTCACGGGCTTCTACTCCAACAAGGGCATCGACGGGAACATCACCTCGGTGCCCGCCGGCCAGGACACCACCGACACGATCGAACCCGAACTCGTCTTCAGCAGTTTCCAGGAGGACGGCTTCCACCGCACGCAGCGCGAGGTGGACCGCAAGCGTTCGGTGGCCGAACGCATCATCGGTGGGCACCTCCGCTACATACGTCGCGCCTACAGCGTGGGCGTCACAGCGGCGCACACCGAGTTCGGCGGCACGCTCGCGCGCAACCTGCAGCCCTACAACCAGTTCGAGTTCCAGGGGCGCAGCAACACCACCGCCGGCCTCGACTGGAACGCGCTCTACCGCAACCTCACCTTCTTCGGCGAAGCGGCCATGAGCGCCAACGGGGCGGTGAGTTGGAACGCCGGACTGCTGGCGGCACTGGACAAACGCGTGAGCGTGAGCATGGTGTACCGCGACTACGCGCGTGACTTCCAGAACCTCTACAGCGTGGCCTTCGGCGAGGGCATCAATCCCTGGAACCAGCGCGGTCTGTTCACGGGGCTGGAGATCCGCCCGGACCGCAAGTGGACGATCAACGCCTTCTACGACCAGTGGACGCACCCCTGGCTGCGCTACCTGGTGGACGCGCCCAGCAACGGCAGCGACTGGCTGGCGCAGGTGAACTGGCGGCCGCAGCGCGGCACCGAACTCTATGTGCGCGTGCGCCAGCGCAACCGCCCGCGCAACACCGCCGACGATGTGGAACGGATCCGCAACGTGGTGGAGATGGACCAGACCAACTACCGCTTCAACGCCTCCTACAAGGTGAGTGCGGCCGTGAGCCTGCGCACCCGCGTGGAGACCGTGGACTTCAAGCGCGGCGATGCGCCATTGAAGCACGGTTTCCTCATCTACCAGGACATCGTGCACCGCCCGCTGAGCAGCCCGGTGGAACTCACCCTCCGTTTCGCGCTCTTCGAGACGGACAGCTACGACGCGCGCATCTATGCCTACGAGAACGACCTCATCGGCGTGTTCTCCATACCGCCCTATTACGGCCGCGGCATCCGCTGGTACGGCATGGTGCGGGCCACACCGCTGCGCCGCGTGGACCTGTGGGTGCGCTATGGCGCGTGGATCTACCAGGACCAGACGGTCATCAGCAGCGGCCTGCAGGAGATCCCGGGCAACGTGCGGAGTGATATCAAGGTGCAGATGAGGTGGAGGTTCTAAGGTCGAGGGGCCGGGGGTTGAAGCGGACCGATGAAGCCGAGACACATCCGCCTGGACGAACGCACCACGCTGGCACGCTTCACCAGCACGAGGATGCCGCTGTTGGAATTCCGCCAGGCGCTCTTCCACACCCCACGGCCGGGCTGGCAGAAGCGGCTCTACCCCGCCATGCTGCTGGTGAGCACCAGTGCGCGCGATGCGGAAGGCAGGCTGGTGGCGCAGGAGCACCAAGGCATGCGGTTCGCGCTGCTCTACGATGCGAGCTGGCCCGAGGCGCTCTTCCTCAACATCCGGCGATGGCCCTACACGCCCGTGCAGGCTCCGGGTGCCGCAAGTTGGACCGTGGAGATCCGCCTGCGCGACCTGCGCCTGGGACAGGACGAGTACGTGGAGGTGGTCTTCCTGGGCTGATCAGCCCTCATCCGATGCTTCGGATCGCTTTCGCTTGCCAGCGGGCAGGACCAGCCCCAGCAACAGATAGCCCATCACGCCGCCATAGGCCGTGCTGCTCCACCATTGGCCGGTGATGCCGCAGCCGCTCGCGCAGCCATACCAATTCCACCAGGCCCATCCGGCCAGGGCCCCGATCGCGATCGCGATCATGTGGATCTTCCATCGTCCCATGGTGCGAAGATCGCCGCTTCGGATCGCGGGAACAGGTGACACGCGTCACTCAATGTGCCGACAGCATCCAACTCCGGACGCCATCCGCCGAGCGTACCGTAAGGATCCGCAGTCCATGGGCGGATCCGTGCAGGCGCACACGCAAGCCTCCTTCATCCGGGATCACCTCCGTAGGAACAGGCCTGCCGAGCAGATCGATGACCATGGCGCTGAACGGTGGCCGCGGACCACGCAACACCCAGGTCTCCGTGGATCCGTCGTAGAGCAGCCGCACATCCTCCGATGAGGGATCCTCTGTGGCTGTGATGCAGTTCGGCGCAGGATCGCCGGCCATCGCCATGAACGTGCCGTTCTGCACGCTCCAACTCTGCCAGGTGCCGCCGCTGCCCGTGTTCCAATCATTCAGGTCGAAGGTGTGCGTGCCCTGCATGGTGCCCGGCACACGGTAGGCCTTCACCGCCTGGCCTCCGTGGTGCCAGGTGAGCGGAATGCCCGGCGTGATCGTCTCCGGGCCGTCGGGTTCCAGGCAGTTCACCTGCAGGAAGAAAGCGAAGTCCTGGAAGGCGGGATACTCGCCATAGACCCGCGCGATGCCCTCGGGATCCACGCATACCGCCACATACTCCTCGCTGGCGATGCCCTTCACATCCCAACCGTGGTCCGCCAGTGTGCGCGCCATGAACACCGTGTGGCGTCCGCGCCGGTCGGGGTTGTCGTAGTGCGTGTCGGTGACCACTTGCTCCATGTAGGGCACTTCCAGAAATGGCTGCGTACTCACCGTGACCCCGGGGTGGTAAGGGTTGGCCAGGGCCTGCGCGCTGGTCACCGAACTCACCTGGGCGGTGAAGTTCGCACCACCCAGGATGGCCATGCCCGCGCTGGTGCCACCGATGACGATGCCGCGCTGTTGGATGGCCTCGTTGATCAAGGTGGCCACGGGCGTGTCGCGCCAATAGTTCACATAATTCCACTGGTCCCCACCGGCGAACCAGATGGCCTCCGCCTCCTGGATGCGCTGGTGCACATAGGGCACATAGGCGGCCGTGGCATTGTCGAAGCGGATCGTCTCCACGCGGTTGATGGTGACACCCAGTTCGCTGTAGAAGTAGTTGTTGTAGCCATTGCTGCCGCTGGCCCGCAGCACCAGCACATCACCGCCATTGGCGCGCTGCAGGAACCACTTCATGGCCTCGTCGTTCTCGGTGGCGCCCCCCATGAGGCAAACCCCGCCAAGCGGCTCGGTGGTGATGCTGTTCGGGTTGCCGGTGATCCAGGTCGTATAGCCTTGGGCGAGGAGGCCATGGATGCCGGCGATCAAGAGAAGCGAAAGGCAGAGGTGGCGCATGACGGTGGCGTAAGTGGGACGAAGATCGCGATCTACTTTTGGCCGTCCATGCGCAACGGCCTGTCCATACTGGTGCTCCTTTCCCTGTTGGGCCTGCCTTTCCATGGCCGCGCGCAATTGAACAACTGGGACCCCGGGTGGTACCCCACGGACACCACGCTGATCTTCCACGATGACCTGGACTACTTCCTCAACGGATACAGCCAGCGGGAGATCAAGGCCATGCGGAAACAGGTGAACATTTTCCGCATGAACTTCGACAAGCTGATGCGGAAGACCATCCGGGAGATCCGCACCTACAGCGAGGGCGGTGGCATGGTACCACGCACCCACGACTTCACCCTGCCCGAGGCCAATGCCGGCACACCCTACACGCTCAGTGCCCACGAGGGCAAGATCCGCGCGTTCATGTTCGGCACCGTCACCAACCCGCCGGCGCGTGTGCAGGTCGAACGCTGGAGCCGCCTGCTGAAGAAATACGAGAAGGAACCCGTGCAACTCTTCGTGATCTACGGCCGCGAGTTGCATCCCGAGGACCGCAAGTCCTTCAAGGCCTTCCCGCTGCCCAGGACGGATGCCGAGAAGACCGGCTACGCGAAGGAGTTCGCCAAGCTGGGCGGTCTGCCGGTGCTGGTGGATGGCCTGGACAACAGGGTCTACGACCTCTACGGCCGTGCACCGAACGGGGCCTTTCTCGTGGACGCGGACGGCAACCTCGTGTTTCGGGGCACCTGGGCCGACGACCGCAAGATGGAGCACATGATCGACACGCTCCTGCGTTGGTACAAGGCGGGGAAGCCGGCGGGGTTCGCTCCGTAGTTGTTGGCCCTCGGCCATTGACGTTGGAGCCTGCCTGCCGGCAGGCAGGGTTGAAAAATTGGAGGTTGGTCGGCAGACCCTGTGCCGTCCGGCAGCTCCGCGACCTTCAAACCATCAACTTCCAACCTCTCAACTCCACTTCACACCTTCACCAACTTCCACCTCCCCATCTTGAAGATCGCCGCGCTGAGCACCGCCAGGATGCTTTCGCTGATGGCGATGGAGGCGAACACACCGGTGACGCCCCAGCCGAGCGTTCGGGACAGGAACCAGGCGAGCGGGATCTCGATGATCCAGAAGCAGATGATGTTCATCCACGTGGGCGTGAGCGTATCGCCCGCACCATTGAAGGCCTGCGCCAGCACCATGCCGTAGGCGTAGAAGAAATAGCCGAGGCAGATGATGCGCAGCGCCTCCACACCGTAGCGCGCCACCAGCGGATCGAAGGTGAAGAAGGACACGATCCAGGGTGCGGTGGCCCAGAAGAAGAGCGCGATGCCCACCATGAAGAACATGTTGTAGTGGCCGATGAGCCACGCGCTGCGCTCCGCCCTGTCCGGCTCCCTGGCACCCAGGTTCTGACCCACCAGCGTGCTGGCCGCGTTGGCCATGCCCCAGGCCGGCATGATGCTGAACATGATCACACGCACCGCTATGGTGTAGCCCGCCACGGCGGCGCTGCCGAAGACCGCCACGATGCGCACCAGGAACACCCAACTGAGCGATGGGATGATGAATTGCGCCACGCCACCGGCGCTCACTTTCACGATGGTCCACAACACGGCCGGGTCGAGGCGCGTCTCCGAGCGAAGCAATATGATGCGGCCTTTGGGACGCGACAACGCCCAGAGTTGATACATCACCGCCGTGCCCCGGCCGATGGTGGTGGCCACCGCCGCACCCGTGACGCCCATCTCGGGGAAGGGCCCGATGCCGAAGATCAGCAGCGGGTCCAGGACGATGTTGATGCCGTTGGCCACCGCCAGCACCCGCATGGCCATGGCCGCATCGCCCGCGCCGCGATAGACCGCATTGTTCACGAAGAGCAGCAGGATCACGATGTTCGAGGCGAACATCACCTGCGTGTAGCCGGTGCCCACGGCGAGCACACCGGCCTCGGCACCCATCAGCCGCAGGATGTCGCCCGCGAAGAGAAAGCCGGGCACGGCGATGCCCAGACCCAGCACAGTGGCGAGCAGGATGCCCTGCATGGCCGAGCGCGATGCCCCGCGTGGATCATGCTCGCCGCTGCGCCGCGCCACCACGGCCGTCACGCCCATGCCCAGACCCCAGGCCAGCGAGTAGATGATCATCAACACGCTTTCGGTGAGGCCCACCGTGGCGATGGCGTCCGTGCCCAGGCGGCTCACGAAGAAGGCGTCCACCAAGGCGAACACGCTTTCCATCCCCATCTCCAGCACCATGGGAATGCTCAGCAGCACGATGGCGCGCCGGACCCCCATACGGGTGAAGTCCTGGTCCTCGCCACCGCAAATGGCATCGCGAACAAGCGCAAGGATGGATCGCAAGGACATGGGATGATGAGGTGAGGAACGCGCGTGGGACGCGCCAAGGGGCGGCGAAGTTACCCGGGGGCGCCCACGATCGGCTGTTCAAACCAAGCGAACGCCGCCGCCGCCGACCCTGGAACGCCCCGGTACTTTTGATCGCATGGAACGCAGCCTTGCCTTGTCGCTTGTCCTGGTGGCCGTCATTTCGCAGTCCGCTGCTCAGAATGTGTTGCAACGCGCCTTGCAGCACGACACCATGCCCAACCTGGTACCGAACCCGGGCTTCGAGGAGTTCGTGAAGCCCTTCTGCGGCTGGACGCAGGACGTGGAGAAATTCAACAGCAACGTGGCCTACTGGAACTCGCCCACGCAGACCACGCCCGACCTCTTCACCACCAAGAACGACCCCGATTGCTGGGCGCATCCTGCCAAGCACAGCAGCGGCAAGCAATCACCGCGCACCGGCCACGCCATGGCGGGGATCAAGATCTACGGCAAGGGCAACACACCCACCTTCTGGCACGAGTACCTGCAGGTGGAACTCATGGAACCTCTCGCGCAAGGCACACGCTACATCGCCGAATGCTGGGTGCAGCGCGCCGTGAAGAGCAACGAGGCGAGCAACAACATCGGCCTGCTGCTCACCGACGTGCCGATCGCCACGCGCGACAACCTGCCGCTGCACATCACCCCCACGGTGAACGAGGAGAAGGTGGTGAAGAAGAGCGGCTGGCACAGGGTGAGTGGTGTGTTCGAAGCCGGTGGTGGCGAGCGCTATCTGCTGATCGGCAACTTCTACGGCGATGACCACACGCAGCATGAGCGCATGCCCGAGGGTGAACGCGGCGGCTACTATTTCGTGGACGACGTGAATGTGCGCTTGGCACCGCCGGGCACCGCGCTATCGCCCAAGCCCAGGGAAAGCGTGCCGCCCCCGCCGCGCCAGGTGCCCGTGCAGCACGCCAGCAGCACGGCCGTGGACATCCACACCATCGAGCCGGCCGTGGGCACACGTGTACGCTTGGACAATGTGCACTTCGCCTTCGACAAGGCCGACCTGTTGCCGGGCTATGAGAAGGAACTGGACAATCTGGTGGACCTGATGATCGATTTCCCCTTCCTGCGCGTGGAGATCGAAGGCCATACGGACGATCAGGGCAGTGAGGCCTACAACGACAAGCTGAGTGATGCGCGCGCCAAGGCCGTGGTGGACCACCTGCTGAAGAAGAAGATCTCCGCGGAGCGCATCAGTTGGAAGGGCTATGGCAAGCGACAACCCCAGGTACCCAACACCAGCGAGGAGAACCGCGCCTTGAACCGGCGCGTGGAGTTCCGCATCGTGGAGCGGTAGATGGTGCGCCCGCGCCCGGGAGCGCTTGGTGTGCGGAACGAAGTGCCGCCAAAAAGAAAGCGGCCCGTGGGTACAGACCGCTCTCTTTCCGCACGCGGCGGAAGTTCGTTGACCAGCCGCCGCCACTCAGGCGTGGGCGGGTACCTCGCCGAGGATCCGCTTGGCCAGATCCAGGATGCGGGTATCGTCCAAGGACACCACGCCACCGTCGGGTCCCTCTTCGAGATGTACCCCCATGGGCTTCCCATTCGGGTGGCTGTATCCTCCAAAATAGTTCCACACGGTCTCCACGTTCAGGTCGAGCTCCTTGGCGATGCGGTGGATGCTCCCATCGGGCAGGTTGTCCTTGATCCGCCGCAGTTCATTGAAGGTGATGTTCATGCTTGGATGGGATTGTGGTTCGACGCGGATGAAGGTAATGCCCGGATGACCCGATCCCAAATCCGATCGGCACGCCGCATGGAAAGGCCGCGCGCCTATCTTCCGGCCATGCTCCGCACCCCGCGCGCCCTGCTCCACCAAGCGATCCGGCTTGGCCTGGTGGCGCTGGCCGGGGCGGCACAGGCGCAGCAATACGATGTGCGCACCTATGGCTTGGAGCACGGCCTCCCCAGCGCTTCGGTGCATGCCCTCCGCGAGGACAAGGCTGGATTCCTGTGGATCGCCACCGATGGTGGGGCGGTGCGCACCGATGGGCTCCACTTCACCACGTTCGGGCTGCGCGATGGCCTGCCCACCGAGGGCGTCACGGCCCTTTGCGCCATGCCTGGCGGCGGCATGTGGCTGGGCCTGCCCAATGGCGACCTGGCCCGCGTGGAAAGTGGAGGCATCGCCGTGCTGCAAGCCCCGATCAACGCGCGCCATGTGGTAAGCTCGATCGCGACGGACCTGCAAGGCACCGTCTACGCGGCCACGACGGGCGGGCAGGTGATCGTCCACGCCGGGAATGGTATCAGCGTGATGGACCAGGGCCAGGGTCTGCCCGGCAGTGCGGTACGCGTGCTCGTTTGGAGCGGCCAGAGCCGATTGCTGGCCGGCACCGATCAGGGTTTGTACGAATTGCGGCAAGGACACTGGCATGCCCTGGCGGTGAACAGTGAACTCCCCGGCCCCCAGGTCTTCGCCTTGCATGCCGACAGCTTGGGTGTCCTCGTCGGCACATCGCATGGCTATCTGGAACTGGACCGTGACCTGGCCCCCCTGCCACCCGCGGAACGCTTCATGGGCGCCTTCCCCATCGCCCTGCCCGATGCCCGTGTACTGTCCGTCATGCGGTCGCGGGCGGGTGACATCTGGCTGGGCACCCCCGCTGGCATGCACCAATTGACCCGCAGGGGTGGGCAACCCCTGTTGCGCATCATTGGCGAGGCGAACGGCCTGGGCCATGGCCTGGTGCGATGCGTGCTGCAGGACCGGAGCGGCGCGGTCTGGGCGGGGACGGGGTTCGGTGGCATAAGCAAGGTGGTGAGTGCCGCCTTCCTGCATTTCACGGAACGCGACGGGTTGGGTTCGCGCATCGTCAGTGCCATCCGCCGCACCCCCGATGGCCTGCTGTGGATGTCCACCCTGGGTGGTGGCGTGGCGCGCTGGGATGGTACGGCCCTGCGTGTCTTCAGCATGGCCGAAGGACTCACCGACCCCTATGTCACCTGCCTCGCCGAGGACCAGCAGGGCCATCTGATCGCGGGCACGGCCTCGCATGGCATCTTCCGCCTGGAGGTCGATCGGTTCAAACCCATGGGCCACCTGGCGACCGACGCGGGCATCATCCGCACGATCGCCGTGGACGATGAGGATGGCCTTTGGGCCGGCAGCGCGAAGGGGGTGTTCCACCGCGCGGCCGGGCAGCCTTGGCAAAAGATCGGACCATTGGGACCCATGGTGGTGCATGCGCTGCTGCCTGTACCGGAAGGCATCCTGGCAGCCACGGACGATGGCCTGCAACGCGTGGATCGGGCTGCTGGCACCATTCACCCGCATGCCCTGCCAGGCGTGAAGGCCACCAGCATCGCACGCGACAGCCGCGGCAACCTGTGGGTGGGCAGCGAGGGTGCGGGCCTGTGGCGCGTATCGGCGGACACCGCGATCGGTATCGGCATGGACCAGGGCCTACCCAGCCCCAGTGTGGAGCAAGTGCTGCTGGATGCCTATGAGAACCTGTGGGTGGGCACCCGGCAGGGTTTCGCCTACATCGAACTCGATGAACTGCAGGAACGCGTCCTGCGCGTGACCACACATGGGCGGCCCGACGGTTTCCTATGCCCGGAGGCCTTCAGGAACGCGTGCATGCTGGATGGCGACAGTACCCTCTGGTTCGGCACCGTGCGCGGCGCCACGCGCCATGACCCACGCCAGCGGCTGGTGGAGGCCCGCGAACCCAGCGTACATATCACCGATCTGCGGCTCTTCTTCGAAAGGCCGGACTGGAGCCCGTGGTGCAAGGGTTTCGATCCCGATGGCCTGCCCGTCGACCTCGAGCTGCCGCACGACCGCAACCACCTCACCTTCGCTTTCACCGGCATTTCGCTGGCCTACCCCGAGCAGGTACGCTACCGCTACATCCTGGAAGGCCATGACCCGGACTGGTCGCCGATCACCGCCACGGACCGCGTGACCTACAGCAACCTGCCACCGGGCGACTATGTTTTCCAGGTGGAAGCGCGCAACACCCGTGGCTGGACCCCCGACCCGGTCCGCTTCGCCTTCCGCATCACACCGCCCTTGTGGGCCACCACACCCTTCAAAGCAGGGACGGCCGCCGCGTTGCTGTTGCTGCTGGCCGGTATCGTCCGGCTGCGCGAACGGCGCCTGCGACGTGACCGGGAACGGCTGGAGACCATCGTTGCCGTCCGGACCCGCGAGCTGGCCACCGAGAAGGACCGCAGCGAGCGCCTCCTGCGCAACATCCTGCCGGCCAGCACCGCCGAGGAACTCAAGACGCGCGGCACCGCCGAAGCCCGCAGGCACGAGCAGGTCACCGTGCTCTTCGCCGATTTCGCCGGATTCACCGGCCACAGCCAGGAGATGGACAGCCGCGATCTGGTGGCCGACCTGGACCTCTTCTTCCGCCGCTTCGACCGGCTCTGCGACAAGCACGGCGTAGAGAAGATCAAGACCATCGGCGACGCCTACATGTGCGCCAGTGGTGTACCGGACCCTTGTGCCGACCATGCCCTGCGGGCGGTACGGCTGGCCATGGACATGATCGACTCGGCCGGCGAGGTGAATGCGGAACGCCGCACCAAGGGGCTGCCGGAGTGGACACTGCGTGTGGGCATCCACAGCGGACCGGTGGTGGCCGGCGTGGTGGGCGAGAAGAAATTCGCCTACGACATCTGGGGCGACACGGTGAACCTCGCCAGCCGCATGGAAAGCAATGGCGCACCGGGCCGGGTCAACATCAGCGGCGCCACCTATGCACTGGTGATGGACCACATCGAAGCCGTGCCACGCGGTCCGGTGAAGGTGAAGGGCAAGGGCCAGGTGCAGATGTACTACGTGGAGCGTGAGCGATCCGCCCACGTTGAACCGGGACCGAGGGCATGAAGCAGCATCTTCCCACCGCCGCCACGCTGTTCTGTGCCACCGGGCTCATCCTGCTACCTGCGCTGTACAACGGCTTTCCGCTGGTGTATTCGGACACCGGCACCTACCTCCGTTCCGCCTTCATGGACTATGTGCCACCGGACCGGCCCTATTGGTACGGGGGCTTCATCCGGTTGACGAGCCTGGGCGGCTGGAGCCTGTGGGGACCGGTGGTGATGCAGGCGTTGCTGTGCGCTCTGCTCTTGTGGGCCTTGTGGCGGCGCTTCGGCAGCGGCGCGCGTGTCCCGTTCCTGATCACGGTGGGCGTGCTGGCCTGGTGTACCGGACTGGGCTGGTACGCGAGCCAGCTGGTGCCGGACATCTTCACCGCATTGGGGGCCATGGCAGGCTTGCTGTTGATCGCCGGCCGGCTTGGCTTGCTGGCCAAATGCGCCCTGGCACTGCTGTTGTTCTTCGCCTGCTGGGTGCACCTGAGCAACGTGGCGATCATGCCGCTCGTGCTGCTCGTTTCCGCGATCGCCGCGCACCGCGCAGGAATACGGATCCCCTGGTCACGCGCCATCCCCATGGCCGGCCTGCTGATCACGGCGTGGCCGCTCTCCCGCATCGCGGTGAGCAACCTCATCGGCCAGGAAGACAAGGCGGGCTACACGCATGTGTTCCTCATGGGCCGCCTGGCCGAAACGGGCATCCTCGAAGCCTGGCTGGATACGTATTGCGACACGGAGCATTACGGCATCTGTGCCCATCGTGACAGCCTGCCCACCACTTCGCGCGAGTTCCTCTGGAGTGATCGATCGCCGTTGATCTGGCAGGGCGGGCAGGAAGCTGTGCGGAAGGAGTACCAGGCCATCTTGCTGGGCACCTTGACCGATCCACGTTACCTGGCGCTGCATGCGGGTGCGAGCCTGCAAGGCCTGCTGGGCAATCTGGCCATCACCCGTGTGGGTGATGAACTGGAGAACAGCTGGTACCGCGATCCCGGCAGCCCGCCCCACTATATGATCGCCGAGAATGTGCCCGCGCATCTGCCGGCCTTCCGCGCGGCGCGCCAGAACACCGGCGATGGCCGCCTGGGGCTGCACGTGGTGGATCGCATCCATCCATGGATCCTTATCCTCTCCTGCGCAGGCTGGATCGTTCTGCTTTCACCCTGGGGAAGGGGAAGACGTGGTGAACACGGCCTTGTCCTGCTGGTCTTCGGCATGGCGGCCGTGGTGATCGCCGCCTGGGTGTGCGGCACCCTGAGCACGGTGGACACACGCTTCATGGCACGCACCGCCTGGCTGCTGCCGTGGTGCGTGGCGGTGGTGTCGTCACGTCATCCGGATCCAAGCGCCGATAGGAAGGACCGCTGAGTGCTCGCGACACACCTTGTTGTGGATAGTTCCTGCCGCGCTGTCCCCCACAAGGGTCCATTCGGGCCGTACTATCGTGTGCACATCAAAACCGCATGACCATGGGAAACAGACATGTCCTCCTGCCCGCCGTCTTGTGCACCACCGTGCTGGCGGCACAGACCCTGGACCAGGCGAACAATGCCCCGGTACCCGGCCAGTACTTCACCTTCCACCAGACCAACAATGTGCCTCCAGGTCCCGGGGGTGCCAACCAGGTCTGGGACTTCAGCAACATGCCCACTGGCGCACCGGTCTTCTTCAACTACATGGCACCGGCCGCCACCCCATTCGGCGCGGTCTTCCCCAATGCCACCGTGGCGATGCTCGATGTGCACAACGACTACCGATACATGCAGGCCACATCCAGCGGGATCGATCTGCTGGGCCACTATTCCAGCATGATCAGTTCGCTGATCATCTACCAGGACCCTGAGAAGACCATGGGGTATCCATGCGGCTATGGCTGCAGCTGGTCGGACAATTTCAGCAGCAACTTCTCCAGCAGTGGAACACCGGTGGTGCGCACCGGCACCATCAACGGACTGGCCGACGGATACGGGACCATCATGATGCCATCCGGCACATACGGCAACGTGCTGCGCGTCCGCACCATCGAGGACTACACCGACGTGGTGGCTGGTGGCCTCTACATCATCAACTACCTGTTCACCCACTATTCGTGGTACCTGCCAGGCACGCCCGTGCCCCTGATGTCCGTGCACGACCAGGTGACCACCACCAACGGGGTGCCCAGCCCGGTGCTCTTCGCCCGCTACCTCACCAGCAGTCCGCTGGGAAGCTCCGCGGAGGACCCGATCACCGCGGCCGTGAGCATTTATCCCAATCCGGCCCGCGACCGGGTGGAGGTGGCCTTCGGCAGTTCCGGAAGCGCCTATCAACTGGAAGTGGTCGATGCCACCGGCCGCGTGGTGCTGACCGATGGACCGGCCGGCCATCCGCCAGGTATCGGGCGGATCACGCTGGAGGTGGGAGGGCTGTCCTCAGGTGTCTACACGGCCCGCCTGCGGGATGCCCAAGGGACCACGACCACAGGACGTTTCGTGGTGGAATAGGCCAGTGGTGACCGGCCTTCCCGGTGGAGCTGATGGGAGTCGAACCCACGACCTCGTCATTGCGAACGACGCG
Source organism: Flavobacteriales bacterium (assembly GCA_026129465.1). Classification (NCBI taxonomy): domain Bacteria; kingdom Pseudomonadati; phylum Bacteroidota; class Flavobacteriia; order Flavobacteriales; species Flavobacteriales bacterium. The sequence goes on along the minus strand of JAHCIA010000001.1, from coordinate 3,328,142 downwards.
CTCTGGCCAGCTGAGCTACAGCCCCGGTAGGGCCGCGAAGATCGGTACTGGGACCATATCCTGATGCGGTCCCGGCCGGTTCAATGCGTGCATTCCGGCTCCCCATGGTCAGACCGGCACACCACGTTGGTGGTGCGATATGATCCTGCCGTCAAGTGCGGAGGTCGTCTGGCCATGACGGCCCCCGGTCTCGTGGGATGGACCCCTGGTCGAACCCTGGTTCGAGGATCGGCGCGCCTTTTCGGGTCGGGAACAAGGAAGGGTCTACAAGACAGGCTGGATATTCCACCACGAATCGCGATCCACATCCCATGGCTCAGGATACCTTTACATGGCGAACATGCCCAAAGCAATTCCCATCGGCACAAGTTGGCGCATCATGGCCCGATCGATCGCGGTCGTGCTCTGCGTCACGGGCGCCTTGGCGCTGCAGGCCCAGGAACGCCCGGGTGATGTGGGCATGATGTTCTCGCTGTCCGCAGTGGAGGACCATGCCACGGCCAAGCCTGTGCTCAAGGCCCTGATGGAGTCTGAAGGCGTGCACCAGGTGGCCTTCATCCCGGGATGCGTCTGTTTCAAACTGTTCGGCGCCGGACTCACGGAAGCCGCGCTGCGCGCCGACATGCAATCCTGGGGCTACGAGATCGATGGCAAGGTGGTGGTGGGCAAGCCCCAGCACACGAGCGAATCGCCCGCATGGAAGGAATGACCCGCATCACCGCCAGCGGACTGCTGCTGATCGCCGGCCTGGCGGCACCCACGATGTCGCAGGGCCAGAGCGCCACCTGCGCCGGTGCGACCCTGATCGGTTGCGGCGCGTCCGTTTCCGGCAGCACGATAGGCTTCCCCGCGCAGAATGGCCCCGCATGCGGCACGGCCGCCAACAGCGTTGGCCCAGGGGTGTGGTTCCGCTTCGTCGGCACCGGCGTCAATACGGTCGCCTCGCTATGCGGCAGTGGCTTCGATACGCAGATCCGTGTGTTCTCCGGCGCATGTACTGGCCTCACGTGTGTGGCGGGCAATGATGACTTCTGTGGATTGCAGTCACAAGTGACCTGGTTCGCCGCCAACGGGGTGACCTATTGGATCCTGGTACATGGCTTCGGTGCCGCACAAGGCAACTATACACTGAACCTCACCTGCGCCGGACCGCCACCGAACGACGTCTGCGGCGCCGCCATCATCATGACCTGCGGCAGCTCGGTCACAGGCAACACCTCCTTCGCTGGCGCCGATGTGGCCCCCTTCTGCGGCACCGGCGATGGCACCGGCGGCGGGGTGTGGTACCGTATCACCGGCACGGGAACCAACATCACCGCCTCCTTGTGCGGCAGCGGCTACGATACCCGGATCAGGGTGTACACCGGCGTCTGCACCGCGCTCACCTGCGTGAATGGCAACGATGACTTCTGCGGTCTGCAATCCGAAGTGACCTGGCTCGGTGTGAACGGTGTCACCTATTACATCCTGGTACATGGTTGGGCGGCTTCACAAGGGCCCTTCATCCTGAACATCACCTGCCCACCGCCACCGCAGCCCATGTGCTACGACTACACCACCATCCCCTTCCTGGCCGAGCCGCATGCGGGCACACAATTGTTCCTGTCCGACGACATCCACAGCACGGTCATCCCCATCGGCTTCAGCTTTTGTTACAATGGCGCCAATTACACCCAGTGCCTGATCTCCTCCAACAACTACATCACGTTCAACACGGCCAACGCGAGCACATACTCAAGTTGGGTCACGCAGGCGATACCGACGAACAATCCGATCTACGTGACCAACGCCATCCACAGTCCGTGGCAGGACATCCACCCCGGCATCGGCGGCAACATCCGCTACCAGACCGTGGGCACGGCACCGAACCGTCGCTTCATCGCCAGCTACTTCAACGTGCCCATGTACGATTGCCCCTCGCAGCTTTATACCAGTCAGACGATCCTGTATGAGGGCTCCAACTGCATTGCCACCATGATCGGTAGCAAGCCGATCTGCACACAGTGGAACAATGGACACGCGGTGCATGGCCTGAACAATGGCTCGGGCACGGGGGCCACGGTGATCCCCGGCCGCAACAACACGCAATGGACAGCCTTCGCCGAGGGCCGCGTGTTCGCGCCCACCTGCGCACCCTGCTCCACGGCCACCACCATGGACTGCCTGGGCCTGATCCTGCCCGTGGAACTGGCGTACTTCACGGGCCACGCTTCCGGCCCGGCCAACGTGCTGTTGTGGGCCACCGCCAGCGAGGAGAACACGCACTACTTCAGCGTGGAGCGCAGCGCCGATGGCGAGAACTTCACGGGCATGCAGATGGTGGATGCCGCGGGTCACAGCATGGAGACCCGCCACTACCGTTTCGATGACCAGATGCCCCTCGCGGGCACGAGCTACTACCGCCTCCGCATCGTGGACCATGATGGCAGCATGAAGCTCACGGACATCGTGGCCATCGACCGCATCGGTGGCGGAGGTGTGGTGGTGTGGCCCAATCCCGCGCTGGACGGCACGGTATACGCTGCACTTCCCCAGCACCTGCCCCTGCCGGCCGACTTACTTGTACGCGATCTCGCCGGCCGGTTGGTGCGCACGCTGCGGGTGACCAGCCACGCCGGTCCTGTCGCCATCGAAGGCCTGGCCAGCGGCTCCTATCTGCTGGAAGCCCCCGCCCTGGGTCCAGGCTCCTCGCGGATCTTCATGGTGGAGTGAGCCGGAGCGCTCGTCCGCTTCGTGGTCTTTCAGAACCGCAGCCCCACCCCTGCTGTGATCAACAACGCGTTCATGCGCTGCTTCAAGTCCTCCACGTAGGCCATGCGATCCACTTCCGCGTCGTTGACGATCTCGATGAAGATGGCCCGGACCTGCCGGAAACGCGCCTGGCCTCCCCACAGATCGGCATCGGCCACCAAGGTCCAGCGCTCACCGAGATCGTATCGGTAGCCCGCGCCGAAGCTGATGGCGAAGCCTGTGGCCTGGCCTACCTCGCGCAGCATGCGGATGCCTTCACCATCCTGCACGCCTGTGGCGTCCGTTTCAGGCGATCGCGCGAACAGCGCGCCCACCATGCACCGCAGTTCGATGTGTGATCGCGGCCCCTGCGGTACGATGCCGAACGCGCCGAACAACACGGTGGCCATCTCCCATGGGCCGCTGCGCAGGGTCCAATCCAATTCCGGCGGCCCTACCGGAACCTCACGCGCCCAGGCCGCTTCATCCACGGCATGGCGCTGCACGCGCAAGGCGGCGGTCAAGCCCCAGTCATCCTGCAGGCGATGTGTGAAGGTGATCGCACCGGCAGGACCCGGCTGCGCGAAACCGGAACTGCGCGCACGGAACGACTTGTTCGCCAGATCGTTCATCGGCAATGCCGCACCGAAGGCGATGGAAACGGCGGACTTCGATGGCGCTCTCTGGTCCACCTCCTGTGCACGGGATCCGACCGGCCACAACAGCACCGAAAACATCACCGCGATGATGTGGCGCTCGGGCATCGATCAGCTCAGACCTGTGATCACACCCTGCGCGTCGATGTCCATCCCTTCAGCTGCGGGCGTTTCCGGCAGGCCGGGCATGCGCATGATCTCACCGCAGATGGGCACCACGAATCCGGCACCGGCGGCGATCTCGATGTCGCGCACGGTGATGCGGAAGCCGGTGGGCGCCGCACGCAGGGCCTTGTCGTCGCTGAAGCTGTACTGCGTCTTGGCCATGCAGATGGGCACGCCCTCCAGCCCGAGTTTCGCGATGCGCTTCAAGGCGACAAGCGCCTCGCCGGTGTAGTCCACACCATCCGCGCGGTAGACCTCGCGGGCGATGATGGCGATCTTGTCCTGGATGGACAGGGACAGGTCGTAGAGTGGCTTGAACTTGCTTTCGCCACTTTCCGCTGTGCGTACCACAGCCTCTGCCAATGCGGTCATGCCCGCACCACCCTGCGCGAAGCCCTGGGCCAGCACGGCATCCACACCACGCTCCGCGCAATACTTCTTCACCAGCTCGATCTCAACGTCGGTGTCCGTGGGGAACTGGTTGATGGCCACCACGGCCTTCACGCCGAACTTGTTCATGTTCTCGATGTGGCGGCCCAGGTTGGCCAGACCCTTCTCCACCTTGTCCGGCGCGGCTTCGTTCACCATCTTGATGTCGGCACCACCGTGATAGCGCAAGGCCCGGATGGTGGCCACGACCACGGCGGCATCGGGCTTCAGGCCCGCCGCGCGGCACTTGATGTCGAAGAATTTCTCCGCGCCCAGGTCCGCGCCGAAGCCGGCCTCTGTCACCACGTATTCGCCGAGACTGAGACCCATGCGCGTGGCCAGCACGCTGTTGACGCCCTGTGCGATGTTGGCGAAGGGGCCGCCGTGCAGGATGGCGGGATTGCCCTCCAGCGTCTGCACCAGGTTGGGCTTGATGGCGTCCTTCAACAGAATGGCCATGGCGCCCTCGGCCTTGAGGTCGCGCGCGTACTTCGGCTCGCGGGCCCAGGTCTGCCCGATGTAGATATCGCCCAGCCGCTTCTTCAGATCCTCGAAACTGGTGGCCAGACAGAGGATCGCCATCACCTCGCTCGCCGGGGTGATGTTGAACCCATCCTGGCGCGGCACGCCGTTGCCAGTGCCCCCCAGGCCGATGACGATGCTGCGCAGGGCGCGATCGTTCATGTCCATCACACGCTTCCAGCTGATCGTGCGCGGATCGAGGCCCAGTCCGCGTGTGCGGCTCTGCACGTTGTTGTCGATCAGCGCGGCCAGCAGATTGTTGGCCTTCTCGATCGCAGCGAAGTCGCCGGTGAAGTGCAGGTTGATGTCCTCCATGGGCACCACCTGCGCGTAACCGCCACCGGCCGCGCCGCCCTTCATGCCGAAGACCGGCCCGAGCGATGGTTCGCGCAGCACCACCACGCTTTTCCTGCCCAGCCGGCACAGGCCCTCGTGCAGGCCGATGCTTGTGGTGGTCTTGCCCTCCCCGGCGGGCGTGGGGCTCAGCGCCGTCACCAGCACCAGCTTCGCCCGCTTCATGCGCCCTTCATCGATCAGCGAGAGCGGCAGCTTGGCCTTGTAGTGACCGTAAGGCTCGATCAGGGCGCTATCGACGCCCAGGCCGGCGGCCACTTCAGCGATGGGCTTCATGCGCGCGGCTTGCGCGATCTCAAGGTCGGTGGGGAAGGGCATGTGTGCTTGTATTGTGGCCGTGTCTTAGGGGATCTCCGAACGGTGTCGTGCGGGGGCCGGGCCACCGCCGATCGACCACGGCAGCGCAAGGTATTCGCTGTCCGCTTAGGTCGTTCACGTTACCCGGACCGCGTGTGCGCATTCCCCTTCCATGGACCAGCGCTGCCCGCTCCTTCTTTCCATGTGCCTGCTCGCCTGTGTTCCCGAGGGTCCCGTTGCCTCGCGGGTGACCGAACCTATCGGCGGACCTTGTGATGGTTGCGAGGAACTGTGCGCCGGTATGCCTCTGCGAGACTCCATCGCGAGCGTATTGTGGCTCACGCCTCCCGGCGAGCCCGGGGAGGCCATGCTCATGGAAGGCACGGTGCTGATGGCGGACGAAAGGACACCGGCCGCTGACGTGGTGCTTTACATCCACCACACGAACACGGAAGGACTGTATATCCCTGCACCCGGACAACAGCATGGGCGGCGGCATGGACGGTTGCGCGGCTGGGCGCGTACAGGGGCCGATGGCCGTTTCAGCCTCCACAGCATCAGACCGGCTCCCTACCCCGGGGAGAACGCGCCCGCCCACATCCACATCTTCGTGGAAGAACCCGGGAAGAACGTCTATTACATCGATGAGGTGCGTTTCCTGGACGACCCACTCCTGACGGCACCGCTCCGCGCATCAAGGGAGGGGCGTGGTGGTGACCTCGACATCCACCTGTTGCGTGACGAACAGGGAACATGGCGCGGTCACCTGCGGATCGTTCTCGGGCGGAACATTCCGCACTATCGCTGAGTCGCGCATGGATGCCAGTTCAAGCGCGGCACCATGGGGTGGCAGCACTATCGCTCCACCACGAACCCCGCCGTGCGCAGGTCGTCCCAGTAGCCGGGATAACTCTTGTCCACCACGCGCGGATCGCGGATGGTGATGTGGCCGAGCACAGCGGCGAGCGGTGCCAGCGACATGGCCATGCGGTGGTCGGCCTCGGGATCAAGAACGGTGTTGCTGGCGCGCAGCGGATGCGCATCGGCCCGCAAGGTGAAGCTCCCTTCATGGGCATCGGCGATCCTTCCCATCGTCTGCAAGGCCGCTTGCACGGCACGCAGGCGATCGGTCTCCTTCACACGCAGATTGTCCAAGCCGGTGAGGATGGCCGCATCGCCCCGGGCGGCGAGGGTGAAGGCCAGTGGTTGGAAGAGATCGGGCGTGTGGCGCAGATCGGCGGTGGTGCCGCCGCGATGCGGCGCTTCCCAGGACCGTACCTCTTCGCGATGCGTGAGGCGCAGACCGACAGGTGTGTCCTGGCTCTCCACCCAGGTGGCCCACAGGTGCCGTGCTTCACGATCGCCCTGCAGCGTGTCGTCATGCAGACCGACCAGTTCGACCTCCGCGCCGGGTGAAAGCGCCACCACTTCATACCAGAAGGCCGCCGCGCTCCAGTCCGGGGGAACTTGCAGCGTGGTAGGCACGAGTCCGCCGGGCGGCACACTCACGCCGTCCATCTCCATCGCCGGGAACACGCCATACTCCGCCAAGAGCTTCAGGGTCATGTGTACATATGGCTCGCTGAGGCGTGTGCCGGTCCAGTGCAAGCGAAGACCCTCCTTCATCACGGGCGCCACCAGCAGCAGCGCGCTGAGATACTGGCTGCTGATCGGCGAGTCGAACCGTACGGTGCCGCCTTTCAATCGGCGGCCACGCACCAGCATCCCTTCGGCCATTGGCGTGATGTCCGCACCGACGGCGCGCAGGGCCTCCACCAGGTCGCTGTGCGGGCGTGCCAGCAGGCGTGGTGTTCCGGTGACCAGGTGCTCCTCGCCTTCCTGCGCGGCGGCCCAGGCGAGCAGGAAGCGGAAGGTGGTGGCACCCGCGCCACAATCCAGTACACGCGGCCGATGGCGCAGGGCGGCGAGCAGGGCGCGCGTGTCATCGCCATCGCCGGGATCCCTCACGCTGTCCGCATCGCCGGCCAATGCGGCGAGTACCAGCGCGCGGTTGGCCACGCTCTTGCTGCGTGGCGGTACGATACGGGCACGCAGTGGCGCTCCCGGCACGTGGATGGTCACTTCAGACATGTGCCGTGATGGATCGGTAATGGTCCAGTGCCTGCCGCACCTGGTCGGCGTCCACACGCATGTCGATGCGGCCGCGCCCGATGGCCTCCAGCAGGGTGAAGCGGAATCCGTCACCGCTGTTCTTCTTGTCGTTGCGCATCAACTCCAGGAGGCGATGATCGTCCATGGTGTCCGACGGGATATGCTTGAACAGACCCATGAGGTGGCTGGTGATCCGGTCCCGATCCCCGGCGGGCAACTGGCCCAATTCCGTGCTTAGCCAGGCGGCGCATATCATACCGGCCACCACGGCCTCGCCATGCAGGGGCGCATGCCGCCCCCCTTCCCAGCCCTGCGCTTCCAAGGCATGTCCGATGGTATGGCCGAAGTTGAGCAGCCGGCGCGGTCCCTGCTCCAGCGGATCACCGCTCACCACCGCGGCCTTGATCGCCACCGAGCGTTCCACCAGCGGAGCGAGCGCTTCGAGGTCGTGCAAGGGGGCGTCCACGATGGCCGCCCAATGCGCCGCGTCACAGACCAGCCCATGCTTGATCATCTCCGCCAGTCCATTGAGGAGTTCACGCTTGCCCAGGGTGCGCAGGAAGGGCAAATGCACGAACACCCCCAGCGGCTTGTGGAAGAGTCCGACGATGTTCTTCACCCCCGCGAGGTCCACCGCGGTCTTGGCGCCGATGGCGGCGTCGGCCATGCCCATGAGCGTGGTGGGCACGTGGATGTGGCGGATGCCACGCTTGTAGGCGCCCGCAACGAAGCCACCGAGATCGGTGACCACCCCACCGCCAAGACAGATCAGCACGGCATCGCGGCCCGCGGCCTCCTCCGCGAGATGTTCCCACACCGCTTCGCACATGGCGATGCGCTTCGATGTTTCACCGGGTGGAATGGCGATGGTGGGCGCATCGCGCAACGCGGGCACATGGGCGAGCAGTTCGGGCAGGCAATCGCGCAGCGTGTTGTCATCGCCCAAAATGAAGGTCTGTGGCGTACCGGGCCATGCGGCGATCGTGCCTTCCAGGGCCGCGAGCGCATGCGTGCCACAGGCCACCGGGCAGCCGTCGGCATCGAACAAGCGTACGTCCAGGGGCGTCATGCCATCGCTACATTTGGCCCGGCCTGCGGCCTTTGTCCAAAGGAACGAAGGAACGGGCCACGCGCCCACAGGCGAGACCGCACGCCATGCCGCACCCCGCAGGCACCGCCACCGAAGCCCCGCAGGCCCTGCCCGATCCAGGCGATACCCGCATCGCCTTCGCCGACAAGAGCGACGCCGACCTCTGGCGCGCCACCTGGCTGTTCCGCATCATCGGCACGCCCTGGCTTTCCGCCTTCGGCCAGCGCATGTCGCAGGCGGCCCTTTCCCTGCGTCTGCCCGTGAAAGGCATGATCAAGGCCACCATCTTCAAGCAGTTCTGCGGCGGGGAGACCATCGAGGAAAGCCTCCGCACGGCGGAGAAGTTGGCGCGCAGCGGCATCGGCACCATCCTGGACCATAGCGTGGAGGGACAGGATGATGAGGTCGCGCTGGACGACACGGTGCGCGAGGTGCTGCGGACGATCGCCGTGGCGAAGGAGCGGCGCGACATCCCCTTCTGCGTTTTCAAACCCACGGGCATCAGCCGCACGGAACTGCTGGCCGAGGTGAGCGCGGGCAAGACCTTGGACGCCTCGGAGGAAGCCGAATGGCACCGTGTGCGCTCCCGGATGACGCGCCTGTGCGATGCGGCGGTGGAAGCTGGCATCCCCCTGCTGGTGGATGCCGAGGAGAGTTGGCTGCAACCGGCGATAGACACGCTGGTGGAGGAGATGATGGCGCGCTGCAACCGCGAACGCGCGATCGTATGGAACACCGTGCAACTGTACCGCCACGACCGGCTGGCCTATCTGAAAGGCTGCCACGAACGCGCGCGCGCCGCAGGGCACCACATCGGCCTGAAACTGGTGCGCGGCGCCTACATGGAAAAGGAACGTGCGCGCGCCGCGGAACACGGCTACCCCTCACCCATCCATGTGGACAAGCACGCCGTGGACCGCGACTACGATGCGGCCCTCACCTACTGCCTGGAGCAGGTGGGCAGTATCGCCTTCATGGCGGGCACGCACAACGAGAAGAGTTCACAACTCCTGGCCCGCCTGATGCACGATCGCGGTCTGCGGCATGATGACCGCCGCATCTGGTTCGCACAGCTGCTGGGCATGAGCGACAACATCAGCTACAACTTCGCGGCCACCGGCTACAACGTGGCCAAGTACGTGCCCTATGGCCCGGTGCGCGAGGTGCTGCCCTACCTCATTCGCCGCGCGGCCGAGAACACCAGCGTGAAGGGCCAGACCGGCCGCGAACTGGGCCTGCTGCTGGCGGAACGGCGGCGCAGGAAGGGTTGAAAGGCCCGTCCTGTGTCCCTTCGGCATGCCGGCTTCCCGCAGCCCGGCGGTCATACGGCCACACCGGCCGGTCCATCGGGACTGAGCCGCGGATGGAACTTCCGGAAGCCGAATAGCGGCGCGATCGAGCCCGCCATCGCGCTGAGGAACTTCTGCAGCCAGAGCGGGGCGGCGGTCAGGTACACCTTGTACACGTTCATCATCACCAAGGCGTCCATCAGGCGCGGGCCGCCATCGGGCGTGCATTTGCCTTGGGCGGCCAGCCCCCATACCTGCTCGAACATCGTTTCGGTGTTCAACGCCGGGGTGAAGGTGACATGGAACGAGAGTTCCCGCTCCTTGGAAACGTTCCACCACTGATGGGGCGCGCCCTTGGGCACCAGCGCCACATCACCGGGATGCAGCATGCGCCGCTCACCGTTCAACAATAACTCCATGCTGCCCTCGAGGATCTCAAAGCGTTCGTCCTGCTCCGGGTGGATATGCTCCACCGAAGCGTATCCGCCGGGTTCCACGTCCAACCTGAACCGCAAATGCCGGCCTGCGGTGGTAGCGGCGGTCTCCAACCAGGTGATGGTCTCCCCGGTGATGGGGTGCGAAAGGGTCTGTCCGATGCGTGCCATGTTCGTTGATGGTTTTTGATGCCGCGAACTTGGCAGGACCTGGACGGGGGGTGATTTGGCGGAAACGCCAATTGATCGGGAACTTGCGCCAGGCATGTTCGCCACCATCCACATCATCCGCAAGATCGTCCATGGCGCCGTGGCACGCGGCGCCTCGCTCGATGCGCTATGCCACACCATCGGCCTTACGCCCCAGGAGCTCAATGCCATGGACCAATTGTTCCACGGCGTGGACCCCGTGGTGGCCCTGTGGACCAAGGCGCAGGAGGCCACACAGGACGAACTCCTGGGGCTGCACATCGGCGAGGAGGTCACGCCCACCGTGGCCGGGCTCACCGGATACCTGATGAACACCAGCCCGAACATGCGCGATGGGTTCATGCGTTTCGCCGAATATCAGCGGCAGGTGACCGGATGGATCCACCACGAGGTGGTGGCCACAACCAACAGCTTCATGCTCACCACCCGGGTGGAACCGCAGCTGCTGCACCTGCCCGGCCATGTGCTGCGGCATGTGACGAACATGGGTCTGGTCGCTTACACCCGGCTGCCCGGCATGCTCACCGGCCTGCCCATCCTTCCGAAACGTGTGGAGATCGCCTACACCGGGCAACGTTACCTGGAGGAGTGCCGGAGGGTGCTGCGCTGCCCGGTCACGCTTTCGGAGGACATGAACCGTGTGCATTTCGACCCGGCGGACATGGAACGGCCGCTGCTTACGCACGATCGCTCCCTCCATGCCATGTTCACCAGCCTGCTGCGAACGCATGAGCGGGAGGCCCGCGATCGTGAACGGTTTTCGGACAAGGTGAAATCGGCCCTGCTGAGCGACTTCCAAGGCCAGACACCGGGGTTGACGGTGATGGCCGCCCACCTGAACATGAGCGCACGCACCCTGCAGCGCAAACTGGAGGAAGAGGAAGTGAGCTACCGGGCGCTGACCCAGGAAGTGCGCAGGGAGTTCGCCGAGGACCTGCTGAGGAACTCCACTTACACATTGGCGCACATCGCCGACCTGTTGGGCTTCGCCGATGCCAGTTCCTTCAATGTGGCCTTCAAGCAATGGACCGGCACGACACCAGGCAGCTTGAGACGAACCGATAGCGGCCCTGCCAGCGCCTGAGCGCCGACCGTCCCAAAGAGAGAAGGCGGCCCGACAGGACCGCCTTCTTCGCATTCAGGTCTTGGGGCCGCTTACTTCCTCAGGTCGTAGCGGTCCAACTCCATCACCTTCACCCAGGCCTTCACGAAGTCCCTCACGAACTTCTCCTTCGCATCGGCCTGTGCATAGACCTCGGCGATGGCGCGCAGCTGGGAGTTGCTGCCGAAGACCAGGTCCACGCGGGTGCCCGTCCACTTGCGGTCGCCGGTCTTGCGGTCGTGGCTTCCGTAGATGCCCTCCTCACCGCTCTTTGGGGCCCAAGCGTTGCGCATGTCGAGCAGGTTCACGAAGAAATCGTTGGTGAGCTGGCCCACCCGATCGGTGAACACACCGTGTTTGCTGCCGCCGGTATTCGCACCCAGCACGCGGAGGCCACCCAGGAGCACCGTCATCTCCGGCGCGCTCAGGGTGAGCAGTTGTGCACGGTCGATCAGCATCTCCTCGGGGGGCACGCTGTAGGTCTTCTTCAGGTAGTTGCGGAATCCATCGGCCTGCGGCTCCATCACGGAGAAACTCTCCACATCGGTCTGCTCCTGGCTGGCGTCGCCACGGCCCGAGTTGAAGGGCACCGTGATGTTGAAGCCCGCATTCCTGGCGGCCTTCTCCACCGCAGCGCTGCCACCCAGCACGATCAGATCGGCCATTGAGACCTTCTTCCCACCTGAGTTGAATTCAGCCTGGATCTTCTCCAGCGTGCCGAGCACCTTGCCCAGCTGCGCGGGATCGTTCACCGCCCAGAACTTCTGGGGAGCGAGCCGCACGCGCGCACCGTTGGCGCCACCGCGCTTGTCGCTACCGCGGAAGGTGGAGGCCGAGGCCCAGGCTGTGGCGACGAGTTCGCTCACGCTCAGACCGCTCGCGAGGATGCTGCTCTTCAGCGCGGCCATATCGCTATCGGCGAGCTTGGTCCCGGCAGGTATGGGGTCTTGCCAGATCAGGTCCTCCTTGGGCACTTCAGGGCCCAGGTACAGGGCCTTGGGCCCCATGTCGCGGTGCGTGAGCTTGAACCAGGCGCGGGCGAAGGCGTCGGCGAAGGCCTGCGGGTCCTTGTGGAAGCGGCGCGAGATCGGTTCGTAGATCGGGTCGAAGCGCAACGAAAGGTCGGCCGTGGTCATCATCGGCGGATGCTTCTTGTTGGGGTCGTGCGCGTCCGGGATCATGTGCTCCGGCCTGCAATCCTTGGCCACCCATTGATGCGCACCGGCAGGGCTCTTGGTCAATTCCCATTCGTAGCCGAAGAGCATGTCGAAGTAGCCGTTGTCCCATTTCGTGGGGTTCGGCTTCCAAGCGCCTTCGAGACCGCTGGTGATGGCATCGCCACCCTTTCCGCTGCCGTACGTGCTGAGCCATCCGAAACCCTGCGCTTCGATGGGTGCGCCTTCCGGAGCGGGACCCACATGCGAATCAGGACCGGCACCGTGCATCTTGCCGAAGGTGTGTCCACCGGCGGTGAGCGCCACGGTCTCCTCGTCGTTCATGGCCATGCGCTTGAAGGTCTCGCGCACATCGCGGCCGCTGGCCACGGGGTCGGGATTGCCGTCGGGGCCCTGCGGATTCACGTAGATCAGGCCCATCTGCACGGCGGCGAGGGGCGCCTCCAACTCACGGTTGCCGGTGTAGCGGCTGTTGGGCTTGTCGCTGGTGGCGAGCCACTCGGCCTCGGCACCCCAGTAGATGTCCTCCTCGGGAGCGAAGATGTCCTCGCGTCCACCACCGAAACCGAAGGTCTTGAAGCCCATGCTCTCCAGCGCCACGTTGCCGGCCAAGATGAAGAGGTCTGCCCAGCTAAGGCTGTTGCCGTACTTCTGCTTGATGGGCCAGAGCAGGCGGCGCGCCTTGTCCAGGTTGCCGTTGTCGGGCCAGCTGTTCAGCGGGGCGAAGCGCTGATTCCCAGTGCCGGCACCGCCACGGCCGTCCGCCGTACGGTAGGTGCCCGCTGCGTGCCAGGCCATGCGGATCATCAGGCCGCCGTAGTGGCCCCAGTCGGCGGGCCACCACTCCTGCGAGTCGGTCATCACTTTCGTGAGATCCGCCTTCACCGCCTTCAGGTCCAGCTTGGAGAAGGCCTCGCGGTAGTTGAAGTCCGGGTCCATGGGATCGGACACGGGCTGGTGTTGGTGCAGGATGCTCAGGTTCAATTGCTCGGGCCACCAGTCTCGGTTGCGCATGCCTCGGCCCGCCACAGGGTGTCGCATGGCCCCGTGGAGCACAGGGCATTTGCCGTTGCCATTCTGGCTGGCGACGGTCTCGGGTTTGGTTTCGTGTGCCATGGGTATGGTGTTGTTGTCTTGGGGGGATCGCGAAGTAACGATCAATGGTATTTATGGCGTCGATGACTTCATCGAGTGGGGCTATGGTACCGATGTTCCCGACCGGAATGGCCCCTTCTCAGGGATCGTGAAGGACGGAATTTCAACGGCGCCGGGCCATGAGCAACATCAGGCCGCCGCACATGCGCGGGAACGGTCCGGCGCCGATGGGGAGAGCCCGGTATCGCGCAGTTTCACACGGCCGGAGACCTGGTCCATGGAACGATAGTTGGCGTGGACATACGGGCATCGCGGTCCTACCTTTCGAATGCTAGCACGTACCCCCATGAAAACATATCCACCCCGCCTGTCGCACACCGGAAATGTGCCATGGACAGCTGTCCTGGTCCTTGCGTCCACATCGTTGTTGGGCGGCCCTGGCCATGCCCAGACCCTCACCGCCGAGTTCACCGGCGCCGGCTACACCATGCTGGACCTCGGCAGCATCACCGACCTGCCAACGAACTATGGCGGCCTGACCATCCGTTCCGACCAGCCCAACACCCTCTACATTGGCGGTGCGGCGAACCAGATCACCGGCGCCGTCTATGCGGTCCCACTCGTGCGCGATGCTGTCACGAACAGCATCATTGGCTTCGCGGGTCCGGCCACCCACTTCGTGGACGCCCCTTACATCGATGGCGGCCTCACCTTCACCCCTGGCGGCACGTTGCTCTTCACCCAATACCCCATCAATGCCATGGGGCAGATCCTTCCCGATCAAACCTACGTGAGCAGTGCACTTACGCCCCTTGGGGTCATTTCCTCGGTGGGCAGCCACGCCTTCGTGCCCAATGGGTTCCCTGGCGCCGGCGACCTGATCGTCGCCTCGTACAACCAATGGGCGCTATACGACCTGCCGAACACCATCGACGCCAATGGCATGTATACGTTCTCCGCGCCCACCGCCCAGGTCGATGTGAGCGGGACCGCTTCGGGACCCGAGGGCATCGCATACGTGCCACCCGGCTCCGCGGCATTCATCGGCCCATCCATGGTCATTTCCGCCTATGGCTTGGGCAAGGTGGTGGCCTATGAAGTGGATGCCAACGGGATGCCCGTCACCTCCTCGGCGCGCGACATGGTCACCGGCCTCACCGGCGCCGAAGGCGCATGGATCGACCCCGTCACCGGCGATTTCCTGTTCTCCACATTCGGCGGTGGCAGCCGCGTGATCCGTGTCTCCGGATTCGAGGCGCCCTCGGGCATCGCGCCCACCGACAACGAACAGGCGTCGTTCACCGTCCATCCGAACCCTTCCCAAGGCCAGTTCCAACTTTCCTTCTCCGATGCCGGCGGGGTGGTCCAGGTGGAGGTCGTCGACCCACTGGGCGCCACGGTGCATCATGCGGCGATCGCCAACGGCCCGCAGCACACGATCGACCTGAGCGGACATGCGGCGGGTGTCTACGCCATCCGGGTGCGGCGCGATGGAACGGAGCAGGTGAAGCGCGTGGTGCTGGAGTGACCAGTGGTAGGGTGTTGACCGAAGGGCCGGATCCCGGCCCAGGCGGCCCGCTATTCGGTAAAATGCGACCTTGCCGCCATGCGCCTCCTCCTCCCCATCGCCTTCGGCATCGGTCTGGTGCTGAAACTGCTGCACCTGCCCTTCCACACCATACTCCTGCTGGCCGTTCTGGGGGTGGGGCTCATCTGGTGCGTGATGCGGCTGCTGCGTGGCACGGACAAGGCCGCTGCTTGGGCCGCACTGGCCATATGGGGCTGGGCCGCGCATCTGGTGGCCCTGCTCAAGCTATTCCCCTTCCGCAACGCCACGCTGGTGCTGGCCATCGCCCTCAGCGGCATCGCCCTGGTGATCGCCATGCGCGCACGGCCGATGCCCACACGCCGCTTGTTATGGATGGCGGGCGCATCCCTTGTGGTGCTGCTCACCATGGCCATCCCCACTGCGGACCGATACCACTTCACCAACCTGCGCTTCAGCCTGGAACGAGACACGGACTTTGTGAGCTGGGACAAGTACAGCTTCTTCCTCCTGCGCGAAGGCCGTACCCAGGAAGCCCTCACGGCGAACAGCGCGGCCGTGGAAGCCGCGATGAAGGACCAGGACGAAGCGGCTGCGGATCTGCTGCACGCCCGCCGCGGGGCCATTGAGCAGGATGCCTGGGAGCGGTACACGCCCTTGATGCACGGGCATTAGGGAAGCGGGAGCGGGTGTTGTGGCTAGCGGTCGCGCGTCGCAGGCCCAATTGCCGGAGAAGGGGGTCTTCCGCTCTTCACGGCCCATGACCAGCACCGCGCTCAGGAACGGCTCAAGCGAAGGACCTCCAACTTGGGCCTACCGGATACCTGAGGCGGAAACGTTCCTGTGGGTCGACCCTATCGCGGTTCCAACACCACGATGCGTTGCGTCCCCAGGTGATCACAGATGTACGGGCCGGGCGACAGATCGGAGACATCCACCACGGTGCGGCCACCGGCAGTGATCCACTGATCCAGGACCAGGCGGCCGCCGGCATCGAAGAGGCGGAAACGACCACCTGCAACGCCACCGTCCACGGTCAACTGCCCGCTGCAAGGATTCGGATAGATCATCACCTGCGCGGCACCCTGCTCGTGGATGCCGACATAGGTGTAGTCCAGCACGATCTCACAGCCGTTCCCATCGGTCACGGTAACGGAATACGAGCCGCTCCATCCCGGCTGCGTGGTCATTTCCGTGGATCCATTGCTCCAGGAATAGGTGTACGGCTCCGTGCCGCCGCTCACATTGGCTTGGAGCAGGACCGTTCCGTTGTCATCGGTCTCGAAAATGGTGCCCTCCAACGGTTCAGGATCGTTGAGCACCACGCTTTGTTGGGACACGCAACCATTGCCATCGGTCACGGTGACGGTATACTGCCCGGCGGCGAGACCCGACTCGGTCATCCCACTCCCACCGCTGCTCCAGGCGTAAGTGAATGGGCCTTCGCCGGTGGGCGTGATGGTGATGCTGCCATTCCCATCGCCAGCGCACTGCGGATCGTTCGCGAGGGTGTTCAGCACGGCGCCGGTGCCGAACGCGATGCTCATGCCCTGGTAGCCGCCGGGATCGAACTCATAGCCATAGCGGAAGCGGGATACGCCACCGGCGGTCATCCTGAACTCGGAGTGTTCAGCGCCCGACAGGTTCAGGTCGATCGCGTACACCGTTGGGCTGCCCGTGGGGAAGGTGGTGCTGAAACCGGTTGGCGGGGTGGAGACCGTCGCCGTCGTCGAGTAGTTCAGTTCCGCGCTGAATCCGGGGTTGGAACCCGGATTGATACCGGTGAAGTTGATGGAGTTCAACGACCAGCCGGTACTCGAAGCATCCAGTATCTCGAACGAGAGCCATTCGTAGAGGTCAGCGCCGTTGTTATACAAGGTCTCCAGGCTGGCCACCGTGATGTTGGTGGGGAAGAGGTTGCCCAGGATGTTCGTGCGGGCACCGGTCAGGGCCTGGTCGGCGATGATGCGGAACTCATAGAGGAAACCGAACCAACCACCTATGCGGTCCGTGGACCCGAGGGGCAGAAACGGTGAGTTGAGCGTGCCGGTCACGTTGAAGCCGTTCATCGTGCCGTTCGGGTCGTGGGCGATGTGTTGTACACGCACCCAAAGGTTCTTCCCCGCGCAATCCAGCACCGGGTAGTACACCCCGGCGGTGAACAGGGGGTGCTGCGGAGGAGCACTGTTGTAATTGAACGAAGCGAGGGAAGTGCCTGAAGCGGTCAGCGTGGCCCCTGGCGAACCCGTCGGCTCCGAGGCGAGGAAATACTCGGTGCCGTAGAAATTGAACTCCTGGGCGGTAGTTGCACCGGCCAGCAGAGCCAGGGCCAGGGTAAGATGGGTTCTCATGGTCATTTTGCGTCACGCAAAGGACGCCCGTCTGACCCTGCCACCCGCACCCACTTTAGTAGAGTGGGACACTACGCACGGCAAGGGCAAGCTGATGTCCGAGGCTACGCATGTACGCGGGCAGCGGACGGAGAGCTGAGGTTGGAGAGTCAAGCGTCGCTGGCTCGCAGCAGCAGGGGATACATCCATCGCAACCCCAGACCTCCGCAGGGTCTCCCGAGGAACGAGGGGACCCTGCGCCTCGAGGCCATAATGGTCTAACTTGCCCGTATGGCCACCCGAAGACTGCGCAACAAGCCTGGGGCAGTGTACTTCGCCACCTTCACATGCTACCAGTGGCTACCGCTGTTCATGGAGACCAATGGCTACGACCTGTTCTACAACTGGATGCACGTGGCCCACGGGAAAGGCTTTCGGTTCCTGGGCTATGTGATCCTGCCCAACCACGTACACTTCATCATCCGCGTGCCGGAAGCGGGTCAGCTGAACAGCACCTTGGCCAACGGCAAGCGGTTCATGGCCTATGCCATCATCGAGCGCCTGCAAAAGGCCAGCCGCAACGACCTGCTCCAACGGCTGGGCGAGGGCCTGCGCCCCAGCGACCGGGCCAGGGGGCAAAAGCACCGCGTGTTCGACACGTCCACCGACCTCATCGAGCTCTTCAGCGCACGCATGATCGAGCAGAAGCTGCGCTACATCCATGCCAACCCCGTAAGCAAACGCTGGCGCCTGCACGATGACGCCGTTGAGTACCCACACTCCAGCTTCGCGTTCTACGTGCGCGGCGAGAACCGTTCCGCGCCACTTACTCCCTACCAGGAGTTCGGTTATCTTGGCGGGAAAGGAGCGCCATGGTGAGGCCGAGCAGTTCGTCGTTTAGGCGCAGGGTCCCCTGCGGGAGACCCTGCGGAGGTTGGAGGCTATGTGATCCTGCCCAACCACGTACACTTCATCATCCGCGTGCCGGAAGCGGGTCAGCTGAACAGCACCTTGGCCAACGGCAAGCGGTTCATGGCCTATGCCATCATCGAGCGCCTGCAAAAGGCCAGCCGCAACGACCTGCTCCAACGGCTGGGCGAGGGCCTGCGCCCCAGCGACCGGGCCAGGGGGCAAAAGCACCGCGTGTTCGACACGTCCACCGACCTCATCGAGCTCTTCAGCGCACGCATGATCGAGCAGAAGCTGCGCTACATCCATGCCAACCCCGTAAGCAAACGCTGGCGCCTGCACGATGACGCCGTTGAGTACCCACACTCCAGCTTCGCGTTCTACGTGCGCGGCGAGAACCGTTCCGCGCCACTTACTCCCTACCAGGAGTTCGGTTATCTTGGCGGGAAAGGAGCGCCATGGTGAGGCCGAGCAGTTCGTCGTTTAGGCGCAGGGTCCCCTGCGGGAGACCCTGCGGAGGTTGGGACGAAGCGGCTGCGGATCTGTTGCGGGCGCGACGGAACGCCATTGAGCAGGATGCCTGGGAGCGGTACACGCCCTTGCTGCACGGGCATTAGGGACATGGGAACCAGGGGGATTTGATCACAGATCACCAAGACGTAGTCCAGGATGAGGAGCTCCAATGAGAAGGACCACGGATCGAAGATCCGCGGGAGCGGGGGCCTACTTCATGATTCGGACTATCTCTTGCAAGAGCACATCGAGATCATGTCTGAAGTTCACCTGAACTGGGGTCGGCAGATTCTCACGGATGCGGATCGGTGTATGCAAGTACGAGTCTGCAATCTTCCGACTAGAAGCCATCTCAAAATAGTTTGCGCATGAGGATCATGGCACAAGCGAGCTGGACGAAGCCCAGGAAGTTGATGCTGTGATACTCGTAGCGGACCACAGTACGCCTGAAGTTGTTGAGCCAGGCGAAGCATCGCTCCACCTTCCATCTCCGCTTGTATCTGCGAAGCTCCCTTCCATCTTGGGATTTTGAACGCCCTGCGCGGTTCGGTGCGATCATGCGGACCTTCCTGCGCTTGAGCTTGCGATCGAGCTGATCGCTATCGTAGGCCTTGTCGCCGATGAGCACTTGGGGCAATTCTTCCATGAAACGCGCGGCCAGCGTTTGGGTCACGAGCTTCACTTCGTGGGTGCTGGCTCCGAAGGTCCGTACGGCGATAGGAAGACCAGCAGCGTCTGTGACGACCATGATCTTGGTGCCTTTACCTCGCTTAGTCGGGCCGATATGGAGCCCCCTTTTTTGGCACTGGAGAAGGTGCCATCGATGAAGCATTCTGTGATGTCGATCTTCCCTCTTCGTTTGAGGTCCTGCGCCAAGGCCCACAGCACCTTGTCCCATACGCCCTGCTGACACCAGCGCTGGAAGTACCGATGGCACGACTGGTAAGGAGGGTAGCGCGGTGGAAGATCCTGCCATCTGGCTCCTGTCCGGCAGATCCATAATACCCCATTGAACACCTCCCGAGCATCCAGTGGCTTCCTGCCACGCGTCTCGGTCCTCTCTTGAATAGGTGAGAGCAGGTCCTTGACCGCTTCCCACTGGGCGTCCGTGCAGTCCATCGTTTTGGACATCGAAAGAGGACATGCACGGTGAAAGGATCAAGACCCTCCCTTCTTCGGTTGTCAAACGCCCGTTGTTCATGGCTCAGGACACCTCAACTATTTTTGAGATGGCCTCTAGACTTGTCAAGATTGTTCATGCTGTCCTTGAAGCTCTTCGAACCGTAGGCTCCACATACCTCGGCGAAGGAACTCTTCCCAAAAACTGGAGGCACATGATCTATGATGGCGCGGACGAGCATTGGGATCGACAGCAACGATTGATGAGCGTGAGCCATGTTCAATTCCCTCAGCAGTTGAAGGAGCTTCGAAAAATCGAACTGGCCTGAGGCGAGCTTCTCTATCTCGTTCAGGCGGCCGAGATCCACATAGTGTCCGTCCGCCGGTGTACTAGCTTTTAGCTTCAACCCACCCTGCTTGCCAGTAATAAATGACCTCGTCACGTCCTGCCCAAATTTGTCCAGAACCTTCAATGGAACAAACGGTTCTGTCCCATACAGGTTGGAGCCCGCCAGCCTGTTCTCCACACAGAACTTGAGGAGTGAATTACCCGGAAACTTCTCGCGCTGATCGTGGGTGTACACGCGAATTTCCCAGATGTTCTGAATGAAGTACTTCTTTCCGTCCAACAGGATGTCTGCCTCTCCACTATCAAAGGCTACAACAATCCCGTCCAAGTCGCTCCTTGAGAGATCCAACAGGCTGTAGGACCGCATCTGTGTCTTGATGAAGACATTGAAACGCTGATTGGCAAGCGCTCCATCGTTCTGATTCCCTTCCATGCGGTCTGGCTATCCGGGCTACCTACTCAAGTACATACTCCTCTCCCCATACACCTGCCTGAAGAACGGATCCTTCAGGTCCTTGATGAAGTAGATCGCCTCACCGGTCGACTTCATCTCAGGCCCAAGTGACTTATCGACGTTCGGGAACTTGTCGAAGCTGAAGACGGGTACCTTGATCGCGTAGCCATCTAGCCGCGGCTTGAATTGGAAGTCCTTGAGCTTGGCGCCGAGCATCACCTTGGTGGCCCAGTTCACGTAGGGCTCGCCGTAGGCCTTGGCGATGAAGGGCACGGTGCGGCTGGCGCGGGGGTTGGCCTCGATCACGTACACCACCTCGTCCTTGATGGCGAACTGGATGTTCACCAGGCCCACGGTGTGCAGGGCCAGCGCGATCTTGTGCGTGTGCTCCCGGATCTGCTGGATCACCTTCTCGCTGAGGTCGAAGGGCGGGAGCACCGCGTTGCTGTCGCCGCTGTGGATGCCCGCCGGCTCGATGTGCTCCATGATGCCGATGATGCGCACCATCTCACCGTCGCAGATGGAATCGCTCTCCGCCTCGATGGCGCCGTCGAGGAAGTGGTCGATGAGGATCTTGTTGTCGGGCATCAGGCGCAGGATGTCGAGCACCTGGTCCACGAGCTCCTCCTCGTTGATCACGATCTTCATCTTCTGGCCGCCGAGCACGTAGCTGGGGCGCACCAGCAGGGGGAAACCGAGCTCGCGCGAAAGGGCGATGGCCTCCTCCGCAGTGCGCACCGCGCCGAACTTCGGGTATGGGATGTTGAGGTCGCGCAGCAATGAGCTGAAGCGCTCGCGGTCCTCGGCCATGTCCAGCGCGGCGTAGCTGGTGCCGATGATCTTGATGCCGTACTTCTCCAGTTTCTCGGCGAGCTTCAGCGCGGTCTGCCCGCCGAGCTGCACGATGACGCCCTCGGGCTGTTCGTGCAGGATGATGTCGTAGATGTGCTCCCAGAACACCGGCTCGAAGTAGAGCTTGTCGGCCGTGTCGAAGTCCGTGCTCACGGTCTCCGGGTTGCAATTGATCATGATGGTCTCGTAGCCCAGCTCCTTGGCCGCGAGTACGCCATGCACGCAGCAGTAATCGAACTCGATGCCCTGGCCGATGCGGTTGGGGCCACTGCCGAGCACCACGATCTTCTTGCGGTCGCTGCGCACGCTCTCGTTCTCCTCCTCAAACGTGCTGTAGTAGTAGGGCGTCTTCGCGGGGAACTCACCGGCGCAGGTGTCCACCAGTTTGTACACGCGCTTGATGCCGAGCTCGTTCCGCTTCTTGTACACCTGGCTCTCCAGGCAGCCGAGCAGGTGCGCCACCTGGCGGTCGGCGTAGCCCTTCTGCTTGGCCTCGAAGAGCAGGTCGCGGGGAATGGTGTCGAGCGTGTACTTCTCCACCTCCTTCTCGGTCTTGATCATGTCCTCGATCTGCTTGAGGAACCAGATGTCGATCTTGGTGAGGTCGTGGATCTTGGCGAAGGGGATACCGAGCTTGATCGCATCGTACACGTGGAAGAGCCGGTGCCAGCTGGGATTGGCGAGGCTTTCGAGCAGCACGTTGGGGTCGGTGGTCTCCTTGCCGTCTGCACCCAGTCCGTTGCGCTTGATCTCCAAACTCTGACAGGCTTTCTGCAGCGCTTCCTGGAAGCTGCGGCCGATACCCATCGTCTCGCCGACGCTCTTCATCTGCACGCCGAGGCGGCGGTCGCTGCCCTCGAACTTGTCGAAGTTCCAGCGCGGCACCTTCACGATCACGTAATCGAGCGTGGGCTCGAAGAAGGCGCTGGTGCCGGTGATGGGGTTCTCCAGTTCATCAAGACGGTAGCCGATGGCGAGCTTGCTGGCGATCTTGGCGATGGGGTAGCCCGTGGCCTTGGAGGCGAGCGCGGAACTACGGCTTACACGGGGGTTGATCTCGATGGCGTAGATCTCCTCCTTCTCATCGGGGCTCACCGCGAACTGCACGTTGCAACCGCCCGCGAAGTCGCCGATGGCGCGCATCATCTTGATGGCCTCGGTGCGCATGCGCTGGTAGGTGCGATCGCTGAGGGTCATGGCCGGCGCCACGGTGATGCTGTCGCCGGTGTGGATGCCCATCGGATCGAAGTTCTCGATGGAGCAGATGATGGTGACGTTGTCGTCCTTGTCGCGCAGCAGCTCCAACTCGTACTCCTTCCAGCCGAGCAGCGCCTTGTCGATCATCACCTCGTGGATGGGGCTGATCTGCAGGCCGTGCTTCAGCAGCTTGTCGAACTCGGCGGGGTCTTTCACGAAGCTGGCACCCGCACCACCCAGGGTGTAGCTGGCGCGGATCACCAGCGGGAAGCCGAACTCCTGCGCCACCTTCTTGCCTTCGAGGAAGCTGGTCACGGTCTTGCTGGGCGCCATGGGTACGCCGATGCTTTCCATAAGCAGGCGGAACTTCTCGCGGTCCTCGGTGACGTCGATGGCCTTGGTGTCGACGCCGATCATGCGCACACCATGCTCCTTCCAGATGCCGAGTTTCTCACACTCGATGCCCAGGTTCAGCGCCGTTTGGCCGCCCACCGTGGGCAGCACCGCGTCGATCTTGTGCTTCTTCAGGATCTCCTCGATGCTCTGGGGCGTCAGCGGCAACAGGTACACGTTGTCCGCCGTGACCGGATCGGTCATGATGGTGGCCGGGTTGCTGTTGATCAGCGTGAC